>NZ_JAQQEU010000036.1:0-84019 GCF_046026895.1 Paraburkholderia sediminicola | reverse complement strand
CGGGCGCCCCCCCGTTTGGGGGGGGCCGCCCCTAACCAAAAAATATTTTTCCTATTTGGGCCCCCACGCCGATGCCGCAGCTTGCGCGTGCGGGCAGGCGAGCCGTCCACACCCCGCTTGCTGCGGCATCCGGTCCCGGCATTGTGCCAGAGCGCCGAGGCCGCTCACATCGACGCGCAGAAACCCGGTGCCGGATCAAACTCCGGCCGGGCGCACAAGCGGCTGGTTTGCGGGCGCCGCGCCTTTTATGGTCTAATGACCTGCGACGAAACAGGGGTGCTTCGCCCACAGGCGGCGTGATTTTCATACCGCGGCGGCGAGGCTGAGAGAGACCCTTTGCACCCGATCCGGGTAATACCGGCGCGGGAAGTTTCCGGAAGCAGCCAGTCTTCCATTCCCCGCCGCGCGGCGTCCGTACTTCGGTACGCGCGTATCGTCCGGCCGGCTTCACCCGCCGGTTTCGTCCTGGGTACGTGCGTTTCTTTGCCGTACGGAAAGGACTCGATGACCGCCTATTCTTCAGATATGTGTTTCGCTCTTCGCCACGACGCCGTCGGCGCGCCGTGCTTTCGCCTTGCTTGCCGCCGCGAATCGGAGTGGGAGTGCGCGCGATGAACGGTCCCGCACAACCCGAATTCGCCATCCTCGGCGGCGGTCTCTGCGGCCGGCTGGTCGCGTGGCGGCTCGCTGGGCAAGGACATCGCGTGGCGCTCTACGAGCGCGGCGACGCCGCCGGTTCGCAGGCCGCCGCGTGGGTCGCCGCGGCGATGCTGGCGCCGCTGGCCGAAGCCGCCAGCGCCGAGTTGCTGATTACGCGGCTCGGCGCGAGTTCGCTCGATAGCTGGCCGCAAGTGCTGGCCGAGCTGCCCGAGCCGGTGTTCTTCCAGCGCAACGGCACTCTGGTCGTCTGGCATCACGCCGACCGCACCGAAGCGCCACTGTTCGAACGCCGGGTGCGTTCGAACGCGCCGGCCGAATTGCTCGACGGCGGTTTCGTGACGCTGGCGGGTGCGCAGGTAGGCGCCGCGGAGCCTGCGTTGGCAGGCCGCTTCAATCAGGGCTGGCTGCTGCCGCGCGAGGGCCAGCTGGACAACCGTCAGGTCTTGGCCGCGCTGGCCGCGGGCCTGGCACAGCGCGGCGTCGAAACCCACTGGAACACGCCGGTCGACGATCACGCGTTGCCGCCCGCGCGTGTCACGATCGACTGCCGGGGCCTCGGCGCGAAGCCCGTGCTGCCCGCGCTGCGCGGTATTCGCGGCGAAGTCGCGCGGGTGCATGCGCCCGGTATCGACCTGACGCGCCCGGTGCGGCTGCTGCATCCGCGTTATCCGCTCTACATAGCGCCGAAGCAGAACGACCTCTACGTGATCGGCGCAACCGAAGTCGAAGGCGAGGACATGTCGCCGGTCAGCGTGCGCTCGGCGCTCGAATTGCTGAGCGCGGCGTTTTCCGTGCATCCCGGCTTTGGCGAGGCGCGCATCCTCGAACTGAATTCGCAGTGCCGCCCGACCTTGCCGGACCATCGTCCGGCGCTCATCTGGGACGGCGCGCAAACGCTGCGCGTGAACGGTTTGTATCGACACGGCTACATGATCGCGCCCGAGGTCGCCGACGAAGCCGTGCGCTTTGCGTCGGCGCTGCTCGACGGCCGCATCGCCGATGCCGACGCGTTCGCCGACTGGCGCCGCGACGCGCGCTGGAGCGAGCTTTTCCAACTGGATTCCGCGCGGGAGCCGGCATGAGCGTTGCGCGCCGTGCTGCTGTCGCCATCGATTGAACCGTATTCGAACACCATGGACATTCATATCAATCAGAAGCCGTTGTCGCTGCCCGAAGGCGCGACTGTCGCCGATGCGCTCGCCGCGTACGGCGCGCGGCCGCCGTTCGCGGTCGCGCTGAACGGCGATTTTGTCGCGCGCACCCAGCATGCCGCGCGCGCGCTGCAGCCGGGCGACCGGCTCGATGTCGTGCAACCCGTGGCCGGCGGCTAAGCGCCGCCCCGCCACGCATTGCCGGAGACCAGGATGATGCCAATGACTTCCCCCCAAACCGCCGACGCGCTCACGCTGTACGGCGAGACTTTCGCGAGCCGGGTGCTGCTTGGCACCTCGCGCTATCCATCGCTGCAGTCGCTGTCGGATTCGATCGATGCGGCGCGGCCCGGCATGGTGACCGTCGCACTGCGCCGGCAGATGAACGAAGGCGGCGCCGGCGCCGGCTTCTTCGATCTGCTCAAGCGCCACGGCGTGCCGCTGTTGCCGAACACGGCGGGCTGCCTGACCGTCGGCGAGGCCGTCACCACCGCGCATATGGCGCGCGAAATCTTCGAAACCGACTGGATCAAGCTCGAACTGATCGGCGACGACTACACGCTGCAGCCCGATCCGGTCGGTCTGATCGAAGCGGCCGCACAGCTCGTCAAGGACGGCTTCAAGGTGCTGCCGTATTGCACCGAAGACCTGGTGATCGGCCGGCGTCTGCTGGACGCGGGCTGTGAGGCGCTGATGCCGTGGGGCGCGCCGATCGGCACCGGCAAAGGCGTGATCAATCCGTATGGGCTACGCGTGCTGCGCGAACGGCTGCCGGACGTGCCGCTGATCGTCGACGCCGGGCTCGGCGTGCCGTCGCATGCGGCGCAGGTGATGGAGTGGGGCTTCGACGGCGTGCTGCTGAACACCGCGGTGTCGCAGGCGACGCACCCCGACGCGATGGCGCGCGCCTTCGCGCTGGGCGTCGAAGCGGGGCGCCAGGCCTATCTGGCGGGGCCGATGGCCGAGCGCGAAAGCGCGCACGCGAGCACGCCGGTAGTCGGCATGCCGTTCTGGCATCAAGACGGGAGCGCCGCATGACGCAAACACTGGCATTGAAGGATCGCGACCTGTTCTGGCCGCCCGCCGACGAACTCACCGAAGCCACCGAGCGGATCCGCGCGCGCCTCGGCGACTGGCCGCCGACCCATGCGCCTTGGCGCATCTGCCTGACCGCGCCGGACGAACCCAACGGCGGCGACCTGATCGTGCTCGCGGACGCGCAGCAGCATGGCGAGCAGGTCGCGCGCTGGCTGGTGCGGGGCGCCGGTGTGATCGAAGCGGCGGAGAACAAGGCCACGCTGCATCTTGGCGGCGAGAAGTACCGTCTCGAAGGTCATCTGGCGGAAGACTGGATTGCCGCGCTGGCCGCTTTCCTCGACTGCGGGTTCGATCCGCATGATGCGCTGGTGCTGGCCCTTGCGTGGCGCGACGGCGACGAAACCCGCGCCGACGACGCCTTTCCTGCCGATCTCGCGCGCTTTCCGCGTCTCGCCGGTTTGCCGGCCGCGCCGGCGCAGGCGTTCGCGCGCTGCCCTGAACGGCTCGGCCTGTACCCGGTGCTGCCGAGCGCCGAGTGGGTCGAACGGGTGGTGGGCTTCGGCGTGAAGACGGTGCAATTGCGCCGCAAATCGGCCCAACCCGCCGACGAACTGAAGCGCGAAATCGCCCGCTGCGTGGCCGCCGGCCGCGCGCACGACGCCCAGGTGTTCATCAACGACCACTGGCGGGCCGCGCTCGAAGCGGGCGCGTACGGCGTGCACCTCGGCCAGGAAGACGTGCATACCGCCGACCTGTCCGCGTTGGCCGCAGCCGGCGTCCGGCTCGGTCTGTCAACGCACGGTTTCTACGAGATTCTGAAAGCGCTGCATTTCCGGCCGAGCTACATTGCCTTGGGCGCAGTGTTCCCGACCACGACCAAGGTCATGCCGACCGCGCCGCAGGGCCTCAAGCGTCTGGCCCGCTACGTGCGATTGCTCGACGGCGTCGTGCCGCTGGTGGCGATCGGCGGGATCGACCTGCAGGTGCTGCCCGACGTGCTGGCTACCGGCGTCGGCTGCGCGGCGGTAGTGCGCGCCGTCACGGAAGCGGCCGATCCGGCGGCCGCCGTTTCTGCGTTGCAACAAGGGTTTACGCAATAATGGTCAGGCATCGTTAAGGGACTGGGCGCTTCACGGCAGCTTTTGCATGATGGCCCTATAATTCGGCCTTCCGTGTAAAAGGACTGTCAGTTTCGTGTCTTCCTCCCCCGAGACTTTACTCGAGCTGCGCGACGTCGACTTCGGTTACGGCGACCGGCTCGTCCTGTCGAACCTGAATCTGCGCTTCAAGCGCGGCCAGGTCGTCGCGGTGATGGGCGGCTCGGGTTGCGGCAAGACCACGGTGCTGCGTCTGATCGGCGGCCTGGTGCGCGCGCAGCGCGGCCAGATCCTTTTCCAGGGCCAGGATGTCGGCCAGCAGACACGCGACGGGCTTTACGCGCTGCGCCGCAAGATGGGCATGCTGTTCCAGTTCGGTGCGCTGTTTACCGACATGTCCGTGTTCGAAAACGTCGCCTTCACCCTGCGCGAGCACACCGACCTTCCCGAAGAATTGCTGCGCGACCTCGTGTTGATGAAGCTCAACGCGGTCGGTTTGCGCGGCGCGCGCGACCTGATGCCCTCGGAGATCTCGGGCGGCATGGCGCGGCGTGTGGCGCTGGCGCGCGCGATCGCCCTCGACCCCGAGCTGATGATGTACGACGAGCCGTTCGCCGGTCTCGATCCCATTTCGCTCGGCATCACCGCGAATCTGATTCGCGCGTTGAATCAGGCGCTCGGCGCCACCTCGATCCTCGTCACGCACGACGTGCCGGAATCATTCGCTATCGCGGATTACGTCTACTTTCTCGCCAACGGCGGGGTGCACGCCGAGGGCACGCCGGCCGAACTGCGCGCGTCGACCGATCCGACGGTGCGGCAGTTCATCGACGGCGCGCCGGACGGCCCGTTCAAATTCCACTATCCGAGCAACGCGCCGCTGGCGGCGGACTTCGGCATCGTCGGAGGCCAGTCATGATCAGTGCGATCGGTCGCTCGGTGATCAGCGGGCTGGGCACGGCTGGCTACGCCACGCGCTTTTTCTTCCGGTTGCTGCTCGAGTTTTTCCCGCTGCTGCGCCGTCCGCGTCTTGTCACGAAGCAGATCCACTTCGTGGGTAATTATTCGCTGGTGATCATTGCCGTGTCGGGGCTGTTCGTCGGCTTCGTGCTCGGCTTGCAGGGTTATTACACGCTGAACCGCTACGGCTCCGAACAGGCGCTGGGTCTGCTGGTCGCGCTGTCGCTCGTGCGCGAACTCGGACCGGTGGTCACGGCGCTGCTGTTCGCCGGCCGGGCCGGCACGTCGCTGACAGCCGAGATCGGCTTGATGAAGGCGGGCGAACAGCTGACCGCCATGGAAATGATGGCCGTCGACCCGGTCAAGGTCGTGGTCGCGCCGCGCCTGTGGGCCGGCATTATCGCGATGCCGGTGCTCGCCGCGATCTTCAGCGCGGTCGGCGTGTTGGGCGGCTACGTGGTGGGCGTGCTGCTGATCGGCGTCGACGCCGGCGCGTTCTGGTCGCAGATGCAAAGCGGCGTGGATGTCTGGCGCGATGTCGGCGCCGGGGTGGTCAAGAGCGTGGTGTTCGGCCTCGCGGTCACGTTCGTCGCGCTGTTTCAAGGCTATGAAGCCAAGGCGACGCCGGAAGGCGTGTCGCGCGCGACGACCAAGACCGTTGTGTACGCGTCGTTGGCGGTGCTCGGCCTCGATTTTCTGCTGACCGCATTGATGTTCAGCTAAGACTGCGCTGCACGTTTGCCGCCGGCGGCGTGTCGCGCGCCGCGCCGGGAACATGGACGGCGTGGCGGATTCACTTTGGGATGACGATGAAAAAGACTGTTCTCGACTTCTGGGTCGGCCTGTTCGTGGTGTTGGGTTTCGTGGCGTTGCTGTTTCTCGCGCTGAAGGCCGGCAACATGAGCTCGTTGTCTTTCCAGGCAACCTACCCGGTCAAACTCAAGTTCGACAATATCGGCGGGCTCAAGGCGCGCGCGCCGGTGAAGAGCGCGGGCGTGACGGTCGGCCGGGTCGCGTCGATCGGCTTCGACAGCAACGCGTATCAGGCGGTCGTCACGATCGATCTCGACAAGCAGTACCAGTTTCCGAAGGACACCTCGGCGAAGATCCTCACCTCGGGTCTGCTCGGCGAACAGTACATCGGACTCGAACCCGGTGGCGACACCGAAATGCTGAAGGCCGGCGACACGATTGCGATGACGCAATCGGCGATTGTCCTGGAAAATCTCATCGGTCAGTTCCTCTATAGCAAGGCCGCGGATTCCGGGGCGTCGAAGCCCGCTGCCGCAGCGCCCGCGCCGGCGGCTCCGGCACCGGGTTTGCCCGCCTCCGGCGCCGCGGGCCAATAAGGAGAACAAGCATGCAGACCTCACGCACCGAGGGCGCACGTGCCTTCCAGCTCGGTAAGGTGGCGGTGGCGGCCGCGCTGCTCGCTGGCTGCACGACCGTGCAGACGCCGACCAAGGGCGACCCGTTCGAAGGCTTCAACCGCACGATTTTCACGGTCAACGACAAGATCGACCAATACGCGCTGAAGCCGGTCGCCAAAGGCTACGTGTGGGTCACCCCGCAGCCGGTGCGCGACAGCGTGACGAACTTCTTTTCCAACATCGGCGACGTCTACATCGCGGCGAACAACCTGCTGCAGCTGAAGGTCACCGACGGCGTGCAGGACATCATGCGGATCGTGATCAACACGGTGTTCGGCGTCGGCGGGTTGTTCGACGTCGCGACGCTCGCGAAGCTGCCCAAGCACGAGAACGACCTCGGCCTGACGCTCGGTCACTACGGCGTGCCGCCGGGGCCCTATCTGGTGCTGCCGCTGTTCGGGCCGAGCACCGTGCGCGATGCGGTCGGCTCGGTCGGCAACTACTATGTGAACCCGCTGAGCTATATCGATCCGCCGGGTCTGAGCTGGGCGCTGTATGGTCTGAACATCGTCAACGTGCGCGCCAACCTGCTGGGTGCGAGCGACGTGCTGGAAGGCGCCGCGCTCGACAAATACTCGTTCGTGCGTAACGCGTATCTGCAACGCCGCCAGTATCTGCTGTCGGACGGCCGGCGTTCGGCGGCGCTGCCGAATTACGATCAGGAAGCGCCGCTGCCGAAGTACGAGGACGTCGAGTCCGGCGCGGCCGGCGCGCCGGCCGGCGCCGCCACGGGCACGCAGGGTGCTGCCGCGAAGGCGGCCGCGGCATCCGGCACCGCTGTGGCGACGCCGCCGCAGGGTGAGTCGGCGGCCGCGCCGGAAGCCGCGTCGGGAGCCTCCGAAACGCCGCCGTTGGACCTCAACGGCGGTCCCGAGACGACGCAGATTCCGGCCGGCCAACTGGTGCCGCCCTCGCGTTTCAATTTTCCGTCTTTCAAATTGCATTGAGCGTGAAACCGTAACAGATCGATACGACTCTCGCAGTTTGCGCATGGATTGCCGTCGAACTCGCGTGTTAAGGTCCGCTCCAACGCTTGCACTATTTTTGAGGCTAGGTTCGATATGAAAAAATTCTTCCTGATTCCGCTATTTGCCGCGTTGTTCTCGTTCGCGAGCACCGGCGCATCGGCGCAAACCGTCGACACGAATTCGCCGGACGGCATGATCAAGACCGTCACCCAGCAGGTGATCGATGCGATCCGCGCCGACAAGTCGATTCAGCAAGGCGACATCTCGCACATCACGCGTCTGGTCAACGAAAAGATCCTGCCGTACACCGATTTCCGCCGCACCACGCAACTGGCGATGGGCCGGAACTGGCGCACGGCCACGCCCGAGCAGCAGAACCAGGTGGTCGAGCAGTTCAAGACGTTGCTGATCCGTACCTACTCGGGCGCGCTTGCGCAAGTGCGCGATCAGGAGATCCAGTACAAGCCGTTCCGCATGAACCCCGACGACACCGATACGGTGGTGCGCTCGGTCGTGATGAACAACGGCTCGCCGATCGAACTCGACTACCGTCTGTACAAGACGCCGCAAGGCTGGCGCGTGTATGACATCAACGTGCTCGGCGCATGGCTGATCCAGGCGTATCAGCAGCAGTTCAACGAACAGATCCAGCAGAAGGGCGTGGACGGACTGATCCAGTTCCTCACGCAGCGCAACCAGCAACTCGCTGCGGGCAAGCAGTCGTGAGCGAAGTGCTGAGTCCCGTCGCCAACCGCTTCGAAAGCGGCGCGACGCTGACCCACGCGAGCGCGAAAGCCGCGCTCGCGGCGGGTTTGCAACGCATCGAGGCGGGCGCGGGCAGCGTGGACTGCGCGCCGCTCGTGCAATTCGACTCGTCCGCGCTGGCCGTGCTGCTCGCGTGGAAGCGTGCCGCCCAGACTCGCGGCGTCGAATTCGTGATCATCAATCTGCCGGCTGGTCTCGCCAGCCTCGCGCAAGCCTACGGCGTCGACACGCTCCTGTGTCGACCGGCGTAGCGCTTTAGCGCTTGCTCCGGTCCCACGCAACCTGGTGGCGTCAGTGCGACATTGACGCTGCATTGACCTGGTAAGCGCATCGCTTCCAATCCCCCTGCCTCAGGCGGGGCCTCTGGTTTTTGCCCTATAATCAAACGTTTTTTGGGGCGGCTAACCGGCCCCAATTCCGTTCCTTTCCAGCATTTGCGCGCCCTCTCCGGGCTCCTTTAGGCGCCGCGACCCACGCGGCCCACAGTCATGTCAGCCATAGAAATTCGTAACGTCAAGAAGCGCTACAAGGACTTGCAGGCGCTCAAGGGCGTCAGCCTCACGGTCGAAGAAGGCGAGTTCTTCGGACTGCTCGGTCCGAACGGCGCGGGCAAGACGACGCTCATCAGCATCCTCGCGGGCCTCGCTCGCGCCGATGAAGGCAGCATCGCGGTGCGCGGCCATGACGTCGTGGACGATTTCCGCAATGCGCGCCGCGCGCTCGGCGTCGTGCCGCAGGAACTCGTGTTCGATCCGTTCTTCACCGTGCGCGAAACCTTGCGCATCCAGTCCGGCTACTACGGGCTGCGCAACAACGATGCGTGGATCGACGAGATCATGGCCAACCTCGACCTCACCGACAAAGCCGACGCCAACATGCGTGCGCTGTCGGGCGGCATGAAGCGCCGCGTGCTGGTTGCGCAGGCGCTGGTGCACCGGCCGCCGGTGATCGTGCTCGACGAGCCGACCGCGGGCGTCGACGTCGAGCTGCGTCAAACGCTGTGGAAATTCATTTCGCGTCTGAACCGCGAAGGCCACACCATCGTGCTGACCACGCACTACCTGGAAGAAGCCGAGTCGCTGTGCGACCGCATCGCGATGCTGCGGCGTGGCGAAGTGGTCGCGCTGGATCGCACCAGCACGCTGTTGCAACGCTTTGCCGGCATGCAGCTGTTCGTGCGGTTCGCGCAGGGCGTGCTGCCGGTCGAACTGCGTCCGCTCGAAGCGGAGAGCGGCGCCGGCAACGGTAACGGCCGCCAGCATCTGCTGCGCCTGTCGAGCTACGACGAAGTCGAGCGGATTCTCGCGCAGTGCCGTGCGGCGGGCTGTACATTCGAAGAAATCGAGGTCCGCAAGGCCGACCTCGAAGATGTGTTCGTTCAGGTGATGAACGGTCCGGAAGTGATCGAGGGGCTTGCATGAGCGGTTACGGTGGATTCACTACGCTGTTTTACAAGGAACTGCTGCGTTTCTGGAAGGTGGCGTTCCAGACCGTGCTCGCGCCGGTCATCACCGCGCTGCTTTATCTGACCATCTTCGGCCACGCGTTGCGCGGTCACGTGCAGGTCTATCCGGGTGTCGAATACACGAGCTTCCTGATTCCGGGTCTCGTGATGATGAGCGTGTTGCAGAACGCGTTCGCGAACAGCTCGTCGTCGCTGATCCAGTCGAAGATCACCGGCAACCTGGTGTTCGTGCTGCTGCCGCCGCTGTCGCACTACGAGATGTTCGGCGCCTATGTGCTCGCCGCCGTTGCGCGCGGGCTGGCGGTCGGCTTCGGCGTGTTCATCGTGACGATCTGGTTCGTGCCGGTCAGCTTCACCGCGCCGCTCTACATCATTCTGTTCGCGATTTTCGGCGCGGCGATTCTCGGCACGCTCGGGTTGATCGCCGGCATCTGGGCCGAGAAGTTCGATCAGTTGGCTGCGTTCCAGAACTTTCTGATCATGCCGCTCACGTTCCTCTCGGGCGTGTTCTACTCGACGCACACGCTGCCCGCGGGATGGCGCGAAGTGTCGCGGCTCAATCCTTTTTTCTACATGATCGACGGCTTTCGCTACGGCTTCTTTGGGATGTCGGATATCAATCCGCTCGTGAGCCTTGCAATCGTCGTCGGTTTCTTCGTGGTGCTGGCCGTGGTGGCGATGCGCATGCTCGCTTCCGGCTACAAACTGCGCCACTGATCAGGAGCTTCTCTCATGTTGCCGACTCCCGAACAGGTCAAGCAATACATTGCCGCTGGGCTCGCTTGCCAGCATCTCGAAGTCGAAGGCGACGGCCAGCATTTCTTTGCGACCATCGTTTCGCCGAGCTTCGAAGGCAAGCGTCTGATCCAGCGCCATCAACTCGTGTATGCGGCGCTCGGCGACCGCATGCGTGAAGAAATCCACGCGCTCAGCATGAAGACGCTGACGCCCGCCGAATGGCAGAACGCGTAATCTGGAAATTTAGTGCGAATTACTCAAGAAGGACGCGACGCCGGCAGCGGCGCGTCGAACACGGTCAATGCAGCCCCGGCCCAAGTCCGGGTCAATCAGGAACTGACAGGCATGGATAAACTCGTCATTGAAGGTGGCTACCCGCTGTCGGGTGAAGTTGTCGTCTCGGGTGCGAAGAACGCGGCGTTGCCGATCCTGTGCGCGGGTCTGCTCAGCGCGGAGCCAGTGCATCTGGAGAACGTCCCCGACCTGCAGGACGTGCGCACGATGCTCAAGCTGCTCGGTCAGATGGGCGTGCGCATCGAGAGCGGCGAAGGGCGCGTGGCGCTCGACGCGTCGAAGGTCGACAACGTCGTCGCGCCATACGAAATGGTCAAGACCATGCGCGCGTCGATCCTCGTGCTCGGCCCGCTGGTCGCGCGCTTCGGTCATGCACGGGTGTCGCTGCCGGGCGGCTGCGCGATCGGCGCGCGTCCGGTCGATCAGCACATCAAGGGCCTGCAGGCGATGGGTGCCGAGATCACGATCGAGCACGGCTTCATCGAAGCACGCGCGAAACGCCTGAAGGGCGCGCGCATCGTCACCGACATGATCACCGTGACGGGTACTGAAAACCTGTTGATGGCGGCGGTGCTGGCCGAAGGCGAAACGGTCATCGAGAACGCGGCGCGTGAGCCGGAAGTCGGCGACCTCGCGCATCTGCTGGTCGCGATGGGCGCGCAGATCGACGGTATCGGCACGGACCGCCTGGTGATCCAGGGCGTCGACAAGCTGCACGGCGCGAAGCACACCGTGATTCCGGACCGCATCGAAGCCGGCACGTTCCTGTGCGCGGTGGCGGCGGCCGGCGGCGACGTCACGCTGCGTAAAGTGCGTCCGCTGATTCTCGAAGCGGTGACCGAAAAGCTGCGCGAAGCGGGCGTCACGATCGAAGAGGGCGGCGACTGGATGCGCGTGCGCATGGACAAGCGTCCGACCGCCGTCACGTTCCGCACCTCCGAATACCCCGCATTCCCGACCGACATGCAGGCGCAGTTCATGGCGCTGAACACGATCGCGGACGGCACCTCGCAGGTCGTCGAAACGATCTTCGAGAACCGCTTCATGCACGTGCAGGAATTGAACCGCCTCGGCGCGAGCATCACGATCGATGGCAACACCGCGCTCGTGAACGGCGTCGACAAGCTGTCCGGCGCGATGGTGATGGCCACCGATCTGCGCGCGTCCGCGAGTCTCGTGATCGCCGCGCTGCGCGCCGAGGGCGAGACGTTGATCGACCGCATCTATCACCTGGATCGCGGCTACGACCGGATGGAGACCAAGCTCAACGCGATCGGCGCAAAGGTGCGCCGCGTGTCCGGGAGCCACGCATGAGTTCGATGCCGCAAACGTCGTCGTCGCCGGCGGTGAGCGCGCCGCTCACGCTGGCGTTGTCGAAAGGGCGTATCTTCGAAGAAACGCTGCCGCTGCTCGCCGCAGCCGGCATCGAAGTTGCCGAAGATCCGGAAACCTCGCGCAAGCTCATCCTGCCGACCACCGACGCCAGCCTGCGCGTGATCATCGTGCGCGCCACCGACGTGCCGACCTATGTCGAATACGGCGCGGCCGACTTCGGCGTGGCGGGCAAGGACGTGCTGCTCGAGCATGGCGGCAGCGGGCTGTATCAGCCAGTCGACTTGGATATCGCGCGGTGCCGGATGTCGGTCGCGGTCGCGGCAGGTTTCGATTATGCGAACGCGGTGCGTCAGGGCGCCCGCTTGCGCGTGGCGACCAAGTACGTTGAAACCGCCCGTGAGCATTTTGCCGCCAAGGGCGTGCATGTCGACCTGATCAAGCTGTACGGTTCGATGGAACTGGCGCCGCTGGTGGGCTTGGCCGATGCGATCGTCGACCTGGTGAGTTCGGGCAATACCTTGCGCGCCAACAATCTTGTCGAGGTGGAGGAGATCATGCAGATTTCGTCGCGCCTCGTTGTGAACCAGGCGGCGCTCAAGCTCAAGCGCGCCGCGTTGCGGCCGATTCTCGACGCCTTCGAACGCGCGTCGAAAGCCGACTCCGCCGCGGCCTGATAGTGTTTGTGTGACCACGCTGTAAAAAGCGCGCCTTACCGAAACGGATACTGTATGTCTATCAAGATTCGCAAACTCGATTCCACCGCTCCCGACTTCCAGAAGTCGCTGCATGCGGTGCTCGCGTTCGAGGCGAGCGAAGACGAAGCAATCGAGCGCTCGGTCGCGCAGATTCTGAACGACGTGAAGGCGCGCGGCGACGCGGCGGTGCTGGAGTACACGAACCGCTTCGACCGTCTCGACGCGAAGAGTATCGCGGCGCTCGAATTGCCGATGTCCGAGCTGGAAGCGGCGCTCGAAGGCCTGGAGCCGAAGCGCCGGGCCTCGCTCGAGGCGGCGGCGGCGCGCGTGCGCGGCTACCACGAAAAGCAGAAGATCGAGTGCGGCAGCCATAGCTGGCAGTACACGGAAGCCGACGGCACCGTGCTCGGCCAGAAGGTCACGCCGCTCGATCGCGCGGGCATCTACGTGCCGGGCGGCAAGGCGGCGTATCCGTCGTCGGTGCTGATGAACTCGATTCCGGCGCGCGTGGCCGGCGTGCGTGAAATCGTCATGGTCGTGCCAACGCCGGGTGGCGTGAAGAATCCGCTGGTGCTGGCGGCCGCGCTGCTGGGCGGCGTGGATCGGGTGTTCACGATCGGCGGCGCGCAGGCGGTGGGCGCACTGGCCTACGGCACGCAGACCGTGCCCGCGGTCGACAAGATCTGCGGCCCCGGCAACGCGTATGTCGCATCGGCCAAGCGTCGCGTGTTCGGCACGGTCGGGATCGACATGATCGCCGGGCCGTCGGAAATCCTCGTGCTGTGCGACGGCACCACCGACCCCCGCTGGGTTGCGATGGACCTGTTCTCGCAAGCCGAGCACGACGAGCTCGCGCAATCGATCCTGCTGTGCCCGGACGAAGCGTTCATCGCCCGGGTGCATGACGCGATCAACGAATTGCTGCCGACCATGCCGCGTCAGGACGTGATCCGCGCGTCGCTCGAAGGGCGCGGTGCGCTCATCAAGGTGCGCGACATGGCGGAAGCCTGCGCGATCGCCAACGACATCGCGCCGGAACACCTCGAAATCTCCGCGCTGGAGCCGCATCAGTGGGGCCAGCTGATCCGCCACGCCGGAGCGATCTTCCTCGGCCGCTATACCAGTGAGAGTCTCGGCGACTACTGCGCGGGACCGAATCACGTGTTGCCAACGTCTCGTACCGCACGGTTCTCGTCGCCGCTCGGCGTCTACGATTTCTTCAAGCGCTCCAGCCTGATCGAAGTCAGCGCGGAAGGTGCACAGACGCTCGGCGAGATCGCCGCTGAACTCGCGTATGGCGAAGGCCTGCAGGCGCATGCCCGCAGCGCGGAATACCGGATGCGGCAAAACAACCACGATCGCGGCTAGAAGGAGCGGGGCGCGGCGCGTCTGACGCGGAAGAGAAGCAGGCGGGCCGCGACCCGGCGCCTGCGAACTTCTCGCGACGGATTGCGCGCGCGACCGTTCACGTCCGCTTTCATAAAGACCAGAGACCAACCAGGGCGGCCCATGCGCCGCCGATGCCCGGCCGGCATCTTCCTCGCGGCCCGCTCCACAGAGCTATGACGACACCTCAAGACATCATCCGCCGCGACGTGCTCGCGATGACGAGCTATCCGGTTCCCGACGCCACGGGCTTCATCAAGCTCGACGCGATGGAAAACCCGTTTCCACTGCCGCCCGACCTGGCCGCGCATCTCGGCGAGCATCTGGCCGGCGTTGCGCTGAACCGCTACCCGGCGCCGCGCCCGGACGCGCTGATCGAAAAGATCAAGCGCGTGATGGGCGTCCCGGCCGGCTGCGAAGTGCTGCTCGGCAACGGTTCGGATGAAATCATCAGCATGGTGTCGATCGCGTGCGCGAAGCCGGGCGCCAAGGTGCTCGCGCCGGTGCCGGGGTTCGTGATGTATCAGATGTCTGCGAAGCTGGCGAATCTCGAATTCGTCGGCGTGCCGTTGAACGCGGATTTCACGCTCGACACCGAAGCGATGCTCGCGGCAATCGCCGAGCATGAACCGGCGATCATCTATCTCGCCTATCCAAACAACCCGACTGGCACGCTGTTCGACAACGCCGACATGGAACGCATCATCGCCGCGGCCAGCAGGAGCCTCGTGGTGATCGACGAGGCGTATCAACCGTTCGCGCAGCAAAGCTGGCTGCCGCGCGCCGACGCGTTCGACAACGTAGTCGTGATGCGCACGGTGTCCAAGCTCGGCCTTGCCGGCATCCGCCTCGGCTATCTGGTCGGCAAACCCGCATGGCTGACCGAGTTCGACAAGGTGCGGCCGCCGTATAACACCAATGTGCTCACGCAGGCCGCCGCCGATTTTCTGCTCGACCACGTCGATGTGCTCGACGCGCAAGCCGCGCAACTGCGCGAGGAACGCACGAAACTCGCGCAAGCGGTGGCCGAGCTGCCGGGCGCCGAGGTGTTCCCGAGCGCCGGCAACTTCCTGCTGGTGCGCGTGCCCGACGCGTCCGTGCTGTTCGAAACCCTGCTCACCGCGCGGGTTCTGATCAAAAACGTGAGTAAAATGCATCCATTGCTGGCTAATTGCGTGCGTTTGACTGTCGGTTCGCCGGAAGAAAACGCGCAGTTGCTCGCCGGCCTGAAACTCGTGCTGCACTGAGCGGCCTGCCGTTTCCCATCCCTACACTACTATCGCTTTCTAGCTAGATTCGAGGAATTACCATGCGCCTTGCGGAAGTCGTTCGCAACACCAGCGAAACGCAGATCCGTGTCAAGATCAATCTGGACGGCACCGGTCAGCAGAAGCTAGCCACCGGCGTGCCGTTTCTGGACCACATGCTCGACCAGATCGCACGGCATGGCCTGTTCGACCTCGAAATCGAAGCGCATGGCGACCTGCATATCGACGACCACCACACGGTCGAAGACACCGGCATCACGCTTGGCCAGGCCGTCGCGAAGGCGATCGGCGACCGCAAGGGCATCCGCCGTTACGGCCATTCCTACGTGCCGCTCGACGAAGCGCTGTCGCGCGTCGTGATCGATTTTTCCGGCCGTCCGGGCCTCGAGTTCCACGTGCCGTTCACGCGCGCGCGCATCGGCACGTTCGACGTCGATCTGTCGATCGAGTTTTTCCGCGGCTTCGTGAATCACGCCGGCGTCACGCTGCACATCGACAACCTGCGCGGCCTGAACGCTCACCATCAGATGGAAACGGTGTTCAAGGCGTTCGGCCGCGCGTTGCGCATGGCCACTGAAATGGACGAACGCGCTGCCGGGCAGATTCCGTCGACCAAGGGCAGCCTTTAAGCCGAAGCAAGCCGTTCACCTTTAGACGAGTCATCGACCAGGACCGCGCGTCGGCCAACCGTCGTTCGGCGCTGGCCATCACCGTCGATGAACTGACGGCGTCGCCGCCAAACTTGAAATGAAAACTTCGATAGCGATTGTGGATTACGGAATGGGCAACCTGCGTTCGGTTGCCCAGGCATTGCGCAAGGCCGCGCCGGAAGCGGACGTGGCGATCGTCGACCGGCCGGAGGCGATCCGCGCGGCCGACCGCGTGGTGCTGCCCGGCCAGGGTGCGATGCCCGACTGCATGCGCAGTCTCGGCGAGTCCGGCCTGCAGGAAGCGGTGATCGAGGCGTCGCGCAGCAAGCCATTGATGGGCGTTTGCGTCGGCGAGCAGATGCTGTTCGACTGGAGCGCGGAGGGCGATACGGCGGGTTTGGGCCTGCTGCCCGGCAAGGTGCTGCGCTTTAATCTGGAAGGCCAGGTGCAGGACGACGGCTCGCGCTTCAAGGTCCCGCAAATGGGCTGGAACCGTGTGCGCCAGGCGCAGCCGCATCCGCTGTGGGACGGCGTCGCCGATAACGCGTTCTTCTATTTCGTGCATAGCTACTACGTGCTGCCGGACAATGCCGCTCACACCTCGGGCGAAACGGTGTACGGTGTGCCCTTTACCTCGGCGGTGGCGCGGGATAACATCTTCGCCACCCAATTCCACCCGGAAAAAAGCGCCGAAGCCGGGCTGCGCGTGTATCGCAACTTCGTGCACTGGAACCCGTGAGCGCTTTTCTTCATCCCGCTGTCGCATACCCTTCCGCCACGAGCGGAGCCGTTGCCGCGCGCCGCAACCGCAGCACCACGATTTCGCTCCCACAGGGCGCTCCGCAAGGGCGTCGAAAGAGTTGTACTAAACTAGCGAAACGGCGTTTCGGCGGACTGGCTCGCCAGCCGCTGCCGCCGACCTTCAACCCCTTCCCTGACAACACCCGATTGCTATGCTGCTGATTCCCGCCATCGACCTGAAAGACGGTCAGTGTGTACGCCTCAAACAAGGCGATATGGACCAGGCGACGATATTCTCCGAGGAACCGGCGGCGATGGCCCGACATTGGGTCGACCGGGGCGCCCGCCGTCTGCACCTCGTCGATCTGAATGGCGCGTTCGCCGGCAAGCCGAAGAACGAAGACGCGATCCGGGCGATCATCGAGGAAGTGGGCGGCGAGATTCCCGTGCAACTGGGCGGCGGTATCCGCGACCTGAACACGATCGAGCGCTATCTGGACGACGGCCTGTCGTACGTGATCATCGGCACGGCGGCGGTGAAGAATCCGGGCTTTTTGCAGGATGCGTGCACGGCGTTCGGCGGCCACATCATCGTCGGACTGGACGCGAAAGACGGCAAGGTCGCCACCGACGGCTGGAGCAAGCTGACCGGTCACGAAGTGGCCGATCTCGCGCGCAAGTTCGAGGACTACGGCTGCGAGTCGATCATCTACACCGATATCGGCCGCGACGGCATGCTGCAAGGCATCAACATCGAAGCGACGGTGCGCCTCGCGCGCGCGGTGAAGATTCCGGTGATCGCAAGCGGCGGTCTGTCGAATCTAGCCGACATCGAGTCGCTGTGCGAAGTCGAAGACGAAGGCATTGAAGGCGTGATCTGCGGCCGGGCGATCTACTCGGGCGATCTCGACTTCGCCGCGGCGCAGACGCTCGCGGACCGGTTGCGCGAATCGGACGACGCCTGAGTCATTCCCGACTCGCGCTTCGGGCACCGCGCTGGCTGGATCGCGCGGTGTCCAGCGCGGGCGCGACGTTCCGTCCCGGCAGCGCGCCGGGCCGCAGGGCCGCGACTCACTCGCGGCGCCGTGGCTCCGCGCGCCGGCACTGTGCCGCAAGCCTCGCGCAAGCGGCCTCATCAGCGGTATTGGCAGAATTGCAAGATCATGGCTCTAGCTAAACGCATCATCCCCTGTCTCGACGTCACGGCTGGACGCGTGGTCAAGGGCGTCAACTTCGTCGAACTGCGCGATGCGGGCGACCCGGTCGAAATCGCCCGCCGCTACGACGACCAGGGCGCCGACGAACTCACCTTCCTCGACATCACCGCCACCTCCGACCAGCGCGATCTGATCCTGCCGATCATCGAAGCGGTCGCCTCGCAAGTGTTCATTCCGCTGACGGTCGGCGGTGGCGTGCGCGCCGTCGAAGACGTGCGGCGCCTGCTGAATGCGGGTGCGGACAAGATCAGCGTGAACTCCTCGGCGGTCGCGAATCCGCAGCTCGTGAAGGACGCCACGGACAAATACGGCTCGCAATGCATCGTCGTCGCGATCGACGCCAAACGTGTCTCCGCGGACGGCGAGCCACCGCGCTGGGAAGTCTTCACGCACGGCGGCCGTAAGGCCACCGGTCTGGAAGCGGTCGAATGGGCACGCAAGATGGCCGAGCTCGGCGCCGGCGAAATCCTGCTGACCAGCATGGACCGCGACGGCACGAAGAGCGGCTTCGACCTCGCGCTCACGCGCGCGGTGTCGGATGCGGTGCCGATTCCGGTCATCGCGTCAGGCGGCGTGGGCAACCTGCAGCATCTGGCCGACGGCATCAAGACCGGCCACGCCGATGCGGTGCTGGCCGCGAGCATCTTCCACTACGGCGAACACACGGTGGGCGAGGCCAAGCGCTTCATGGCCGATCAGGGTATTTCGGTGAGGTTGTGACGTGGTGAATCCCTCGGCAGTGAATTGGCTCGACAAGGTCAGGTGGGACGCGAACGGCCTCGTGCCGGTGATCGCGCAGGAAGCGTCGAGCAACGACGTGCTGATGTTCGCGTGGATGAACCGCGAAGCATTGGCGAAGACCATTGAAACCGGCCGCGCGGTGTACTTCTCGCGCTCGCGCCAGCGCTTGTGGTTCAAGGGCGAAGAGTCCGGCCACGTGCAGCACGTGCACGAAGTGCGGCTCGATTGCGACGAAGACGTCGTGCTGCTGAAAGTGGAGCAGGTGTCGGGCATCGCGTGCCACACCGGCCGTCACTCGTGCTTTTTCCAGAAATTCGAAGGCTCGGTGGACGAGGGCGACTGGCTCGCCGTCGATCCCGTGCTGAAAGACTCCGAACACATCTACAAATGACGCAATCCACGCAAACCACGTCGTCCAACCCCGCGTCCACTGCCGACACCCTGCTGCGCCTCGCGGCGATCATCGACAGCCGCAAGGGAGGGGATCCGGATGTCTCCTATGTGTCGCGCCTGTTTCACAAGGGCGACGACGCGGTGCTGAAGAAGATCGGTGAAGAAGCCACCGAAGTCGTGCTGGCCGCCAAAGACGCGCGCCACGGCGGCGCGCCGAAGGCGCTGGTCGGCGAGGTCGCGGACCTGTGGTTTCACTGCCTCGTGATGTTGTCGCATTTCGATCTGAGCCCGGCCGACGTGCTCGCCGAACTCGAGCGCCGCGAAGGCCTGTCGGGTATAGAGGAGAAGGCGCTGCGCAAGAGCCGCGAGCGCGAGCAGAACGGCGATTGACCGGCCCTGCTTGAAGTCGCGAGCATCGGCGCCCACATTGCACTGAGCGCATCTTCGGGAGGACGCAAGCATGGAACAGTCGCACGAGAGCTATCCGCCGCCGGTTTATCGCAACGCCATGGAGCCGGAGCGCGAACGCAGCCTGCGCACGCTTACTCACGTGCTGTACGCGCTGTACGCGGTCCACTGGCTGACGGGCGGCCTGACGATCCTGATCGCGATCATCATCAACTACGTGAAGCGGCCCGATGTGGCGGGCACGCCGTACGAAGCCCACTTCGAATGGCAGATCCGTTCTTTCTGGCTGTGTCTTCTCGGCTATGTGATCGGCGCCATGCTGTTGCTGGTGGTGATCGGCATTCCGGTGCTTTGGGCCGTCAGCATCTGGATGTTGTACCGTATTATCAAAGGCTGGCTGTATCTGTACGATAACAAGCCGCTTGCGAATCCGCGTGGCTGGGTCTGAGTCATGCTGGCCCCTTCGTCGGGTCCGGCTTGAAGGTCGCCGTGCCACGCTTTTCGCTCCAGTCATACCGCGTCAGGAATACGATGAGTCACGACCCGAATTGCCTTTTCTGCAAAATCGCCGCTGGCGAGATCCCGTCGACCAAAGTCCATGAAGACGAAGAGTTTGTTGCCTTCCGCGACATCCGTCCGGCGGCCGAAACGCATGTGCTGGTGATTCCGCGCAAGCACATCGCCACGTTGTCGAACTGCACCGAAAGCGATACGCCGCTGCTTGGTAGAATGTTGGTTTTGGTGGCGCGTCTGGCCGATCAGCTGGGCGTGGCCTACGCGGGCGGTGAAACGGGCTTTCGCACGGTAATCAATACCGGTCCGGGCGGCGGTCAGGAGGTGTATCACCTGCACGCTCACATTCTTGCGGGACCGCGCCCGTGGCAGCGAATGGGCTGACGGAAAAGCGGGTCGCGGATTTTGCTGCGACTTTTGGTCGGGGACAATAGCGCGGCCGTCGTTTTTACCGCTTTGTAATAACGCCGACGTGGTCGCCCGGCCATAATGGTGTGGTGGGTATGCCACCAGTCGAATCGGAACAGCCAGCGGTATCGTATAGGTGGAGCGCCAGCGCTTCAGGTCACGCCGCCAGGCGCACGAAATTTACCGCATCGCGATGCGGTGTCGGGGTTAAGGAGAGTAGTCATGGGTTCATTGAGCATTTGGCATTGGTTGATCGTGTTGTTGATCGTCGCACTCGTGTTCGGCACGAAGAAGCTGCGCAATATCGGCGCTGATCTGGGTGGCGCGGTGAAGGGCTTCAAGGAAGGCGTGAAGGAAGCCGAAACGCCGGCCGGCGACGCGCAGCAGCGCGAACTGCCGCGCAACGGCGCGGTGGATGTGGAAGCGAAGGAAAAGACGCCGCGGTCCGGCGATTACCGCTAAGCCGCGGCTGACCCGCGTTACTGACGGACATTCCACTTCATGCTGGACCTCGGTCTAACCAAGATGGCGCTGATCGGCGTCGTCGCGCTGGTCG
This sequence comes from Paraburkholderia sediminicola, assembly GCF_046026895.1. Lineage (GTDB taxonomy): Bacteria > Pseudomonadota > Gammaproteobacteria > Burkholderiales > Burkholderiaceae > Paraburkholderia > Paraburkholderia sediminicola_C. The sequence goes on along the minus strand of NZ_JAQQEU010000036.1, from coordinate 63,142 downwards.
TACTCGGACCTGAGCGCCTGCCGCGCGTCGCCCGCACGGCTGGCGCGCTGTTCGGCCGCGCGCAGCGGTATATCAACGACGTGAAGTCCGAAGTCACGCGCGAAATCGAACTCGACGAATTGCGTCGCATGAAGACCGAGTTCGAGACGGCAGCGAGCAATGTCGAAACCGCCGTTCAGGACAATCTGCGCAAGCACGAAAGCGAACTGAACGAAGCGTGGAACAGCGGCACATCGGTGTCGCCGAGCATCGCCGGCGGCGCGCTCGAAGACGTCGGCACTTCGTCGTGGCCGAGCAGCACGCCGGCTGCAGCACCCAGGCGCAAGAACTGGCGTGTCAAGCAGGGCGCCATGCCGACGTGGTACAAGCGCGCAACCACGCGCCGTACGCGCGTGCAGTCGGGCGCTGCGCGCGTCGCGCGGCATACGCCTATCGCAATGCGTCGTCCGACGCGGTTCTTCTGATGTTCAGAACGACAATCCCTAACCGAGGGCCGGTGTGAGCGACCCCCAGCAAACCCAGGACGAAGGCACTGAAGAGACCTTCATTTCCCACCTCGTTGAATTGCGCGACCGCATCATCCGCGCGGGCCTTGCCGTCATCGTGGTGTTCATCGGGCTCGTGTATTGGGCGCCGGACATTTTCAAGCTGCTGGCGCGCCCGCTGATGCAGAATCTGCCGAAGGACGGCAAGATGATCGTCACCGACGTCACTGGCTCGTTCTTCGTGCCGATGAAGGTGACGATGCTGGTCGCCTTCGTGATCGCGTTGCCGGTCGTGCTGTACCAGATCTGGGCGTTCGTCGCGCCGGGGCTTTATCAGCACGAGAAGAAGCTGGTCGGGCCGCTGGTGGCGAGCAGCTATACGCTCTTCCTGTGCGGCATGGCGTTCGCATATTTCGTGGTGTTCCCGACCATTTTCCGTGTGATGGCGCATTACAACGCGCCGCTCGGCGCGGAAATGACCACCGACATCGACAATTACCTGAGCTTTGTGCTGACCATGTTCATTGCGTTCGGCGTGACGTTCGAAGTGCCGATCGTCGTCGTGCTGCTGGTTCGCATGAACGTGCTGACCATCAAGAAGCTGAAGGAAATTCGTCCGTATGTGATCGTCGGCGCGTTTGTGATTTCGGCTGTGGTCACGCCGCCGGATGTGTTCTCGCAACTGATCCTGGCGATTCCGCTGATCGTGCTGTATGAGGCCGGCATCATTGCGGCGCGGCTGTTCGTCAGCAAGCAGCCGGCGGTAATCGAGGATGCGAGTCCGCCGTCGAGCTGATATAGCGCTCGGCGTTTTGCGCGAAACGGCAGACAAATATAAAAAGGGCAGTCCAGTGATGGACTGCCCTTTCGTTTTGGTTGCGGCCCATTGGCCGCGTTATTTGGCCATGGCGGCTCGCGCAGTATTCCGTCGCGCTTCAACCGCCTTCATCGTCCGGCTGATCGCCGCCGTTTTCTTCGGCCGGTTGCTTCGGCGGCGGCGGGCGCTTGCCGATGGTCACGTCCAGATCGACCGTGCGGCCCTTGCGCACCAGATGCACCTTCGCGGCCGTGCCCGGCTTGATCTGTGCGATGACGTTCAACAAGCGCGTGGTGTCAGTGATCTCCTGGCCGTTCACGCTCATCAGGATGTCGCCCGGTTTGATGCCCGCACGGTCGGCCGGGCCGTTCTTCAGCACGCCCGCGACGATCGCCCCCGACTTCTGGTCGAGCCCGAACGACTCGGCGATCTCGGGCGTCACGTCCTGCGGCTCGACGCCGATCCAGCCGCGCGTGACCGAACCGGTGGTGATGATGCTTTCCAGCACGCTGCGCGCCGTGGACACGGGGATCGCAAAGCCGATGCCGAGCGAGCCGCCCGAGCGCGAATAAATCGCGGTGTTGATGCCGAGCAGGTTGCCGTTTACGTCGACCAGCGCACCGCCCGAGTTGCCGGGATTGATCGCCGCGTCGGTCTGGATGAAATTTTCGAACGTATTGATGCCGAGGTGATTGCGCCCGAGCGCGCTGACGATGCCCATCGTCACCGTCTGGCCGACGCCGAACGGATTGCCGATCGCCAGCACGATGTCGCCCACGCGCGTCTGGTCCATGCGTCCGAGCGTGATGGTGGGCAGGTTGGTCATGTTGACCTTTAGGACGGCCAGATCCGTTTCGGGATCGATGCCGATCACCTTCGCATTGGTGGTGCGGCCGTCGGCCAGAGCGATTTCGATCTGGTCGGCGCCGTCGACGACGTGCTGGTTCGTTAGAATGTAACCTTCCGAACTCACTATCACCCCGGAGCCGAGGTTGGATGCCGGTTGCTCCTGCCGCTTGCGATTGTTCTTGTCGCCGAAGAAGTAGCGGAACAGCGGATCTTTCGCGCGCGGATCGGGCGGCAGTGAGCCATCCTTGCTTGAGAACACGTTGACGACCGCGGGCATGGCCTTTTGCGCGGCGTCCGCATAGGACGTCTGGGCTGGCCCGCCGCCGATGCCTGGCGCCACTTCCCGCAGGGCGACGATCGGTTCGGCGAGTTGCTTGCCGAATTGCCCTTGACGCTGGAGCCACTGCGGTTTGAGAGTCGCAATGATGAACATCAGCGCCAACAGCACAGTCACCGCTTGGGCAAAGAACAGCCAAAAGCGTCTAAGCATCTGAAGACTAGAGGATTATATGGATCGGATCGAACTTGAATTGTACTTGAACAATCTTCTTGAAACCGCGCGCTTCAAGGACTATTGCCCCAATGGATTGCAGGTCGAAGGGCGTCGCCGGATCAACAAGCTCGCGACCGGCGTGACCGCGTCGGTGGCCTTCCTGGAGGCGGCGCTCGACTGGGGCGCGGACGCCGTGCTGGTCCATCACGGCTACTTCTGGCGCAACGAAGCGCCTCAGATCACGGGGCGCAAACATGCGCGCCTGAAACTGCTGATCGGCAACGACCTGAACCTGTTCGCGTATCATCTGCCGCTCGACGACCATCCCCAGTTCGGCAACAACGCGCAGATCGGCGAAAAGATGGGCTGGATCAGCGACGCGCGGTTCGGCGAGAACAATCTGGGCTGGCTCGCCACGTTTCCGATGCCGATCACGCTCGCGCACTTCACCGCGGAAATCGAACAGACGCTCGGCCGCACGCCGCTCGTGTTCGGCGACCCGGATCGCGAACTGCGGCGCGTGGGCTGGTGCACGGGCGCCGCGCAAGGCATGTTCGACGCGGCCATCGGCGCGGGCGCCGACGTCTACCTGACCGGCGAAGTGTCGGAGTCGGTGATGCACACGTCGGCGGAAAGCGGCGTGGCGTTTCTGGCGGCCGGGCACCACGCGACGGAACGCTTCGGCGTGCAGGCTGTGGGCAAACATCTGTCCGAGCAGTTCGATATCGAACACCTCTTTATCGATATCCCTAATCCCGTTTGAATTGCGAATTGCATTAAAGAAGCAAAAGGCGCGAATAACGCAGAGGGCACTTAAAAGGAGATGTGAAAAGCTTTGCGATTCGTACGGAGAAACCCTGAGTTATCAAGGGCTTCGCACGGTATTTGGCAATCGGCCCTTGTAAATGGCGACTCCATTCGCGCAAACTAGCGGCGGTAGAAGCGACGTGAAGGAAAAATCCAACTCAGAAGTGGGGCGTGTGATGCGAGACAAAGAAGATGAACGCGTCGACGGCAGCCGCCGGAACTGGCTGGTAGCGACGACCGTAGCAGGTGGCATAGGAGGCGTTGCCATTGTCGTACCCTTTGTTAGTTCGTTTGCACCATCTGAAAGGGCCAAGGCAGCAGGTGCCCCGGTCGAAGTCGATTTCAGCAATCTCAAGCCCGGCGACATGATGACCGTTGCCTGGCGTGGTAAGCCGGTGTGGATCATCAACCGCACCGACAGAATGCTGGCCGATGTCCAGAAAGCCGATAACCAGGTAGCGGACCCCCAGACCAAAAATCCCTTCTCGATGCCGTTGCCGGATTACTGCAACAACGAATTCCGTTCACGCGCCGAGAACAAGCATCTTTTAGTCGCCGTCGCCGTGTGCACCCACCTGGGCTGCACGCCGACGCCGCGCTTCCAGGAGGGCGCGCAGCCCAATCTTCCGGACGACTGGCCAGGCGGCTTTCTGTGCCCGTGCCACGGCTCGACCTACGACATGGCCGGCCGCGTCTTCAAGAACAAACCTGCGCCGCAGAACCTCGACATCCCGCGCTTCATGTTCACGTCGGCCACCGGCCTCGTGATCGGGAAGGACGAGAAAGGAGAAGCGTAATGGCGATGGACCACGAAGTAGAGACGACCGGGCTGGCCGGCTGGATCGACCGGCGCTTTCCCATGACGTCCACCTGGAAGAAGCACGTTTCCGAGTATTACGCGCCGAAGAACTTCAACTTCTGGTACTTCTTCGGTTCGCTCGCGCTGCTGGTGCTGGTCAATCAGATCGTCACCGGCATCTTCCTCACGATGAACTACAAGCCCGACGCGACGCTCGCGTTCTCGTCGGTCGAGTACATCATGCGCGAGGTGCCGTGGGGCTGGCTGATCCGTTATATGCACTCCACGGGCGCGTCGATGTTTTTCGTCGTCGTGTATCTGCATATGTTCCGCGGGCTGATGTACGGCTCGTATCGCAAGCCGCGCGAGCTGGTGTGGATTTTCGGCTGCTTTATTTTCCTGAGCCTGATGGCGGAGGCGTTCTTCGGCTATCTGCTGCCGTGGGGACAGATGTCGTTCTGGGGCGCGCAGGTGATCGTCAATCTGTTTTCGGCGATTCCGTTCATCGGGCCCGATCTCTCGCTGTGGATTCGCGGCGACTACGTCGTCTCGGACGTGACGCTCAATCGCTTCTTCGCGTTCCATGTGATCGCGATTCCGCTGGTGCTGATCGGGCTGGTGATCGCGCATCTGGTCGCGCTGCACGAAGTGGGGTCGAACAACCCGGACGGCATCGAGATCAAGGCGAAGAAGGGCCCGGACGGCATTCCGCTCGACGGCATCCCGTTCCACCCGTACTACTCGGTGCACGACTTCATGGGCGTGACGGTATTCCTGCTGATCTTCGCGGCGATCATCTTCTTCGCGCCGGAAATGGGCGGGTACTTCCTTGAAGCCAACAACTTCGTGCCGGCCAATCCGCTGCAAACGCCGCCGGAAATCGCGCCGGTCTGGTACTTCACCGCCTTCTACGCGATGCTGCGCGCCACCACCGATCCGTTCAAGATCGTTTTGATGATCGTGATCGCGCTGCTCGGCCTGCTCGCGCTGGTGCGCGCGCGCGGCAAGTGGAAGCTCGGCTTGCCGGTGCTCGCGGTGCTGGTGATTCTGGCGATGGCGTTCACCGAATCGAAGTTCTGGGGCGTGGTGGTGATGGGCAGCGCGGTGATCTCGCTGTTCTTCCTGCCCTGGCTCGACCGCTCGCCGGTCAAGTCGATTCGTTACCGGCCGTTTTTTCACAAGGTGTTCTACGGGATTTTCGTGCTCGCCTTCCTGACGCTGGGCTTCCTCGGCACTAAACCGCCGTCGCCGGCCTCGACGTTGATTGCCCAGGTATGTGCGCTGATCTACTTCGCGTTTTTCCTCGGTATGCCGTTCTGGACGCGGCTTGGCACGTTCAAGCAGCCGCCCGAACGGGTGCGGTTCAAGCCTCATTAATCGCGAGCCAGGAGAACACGCAATGAAAAAACTGCTTTCGACGTGCGCGCTGATCGGCGCGACACTGCTCGCGGTGCTGACGGCCCCGGCTTACGCGGACGAGAATTTCCCTCTCGACCGCGCGCCGGATAACGCGGACAATTTCGCTTCTTTGCAGCACGGCGCGCAATTGTTTGTAAACTACTGCCTGAATTGCCACAGCGCGAACCTGATGCGCTACAACCGGCTGACCGACCTGGGCATCACGCCCAGCGAAGTCCAGGCGAACCTGCTGTTCACCACCGACAAGGTCGGCAACACGATGACCGTGGCGATGCGCCCGGACGACGCGAAAGCGTGGTTCGGCGCGACACCGCCGGACCTGTCGGTGGAAGCCCGGGCGCGCGGCAAGGATTGGCTCTACACGTATCTGCGCACTTTTTATCGCGACGATACGCGGCCGACCGGCTGGAACAATCTGGTGTATGAGAACGTGGGCATGCCTCACGTGCTGTGGCAGCTTCAGGGGCAACGCGCAGCGAAGTTCGGTGACGAAACCGACGAAAAAACCGGCGAGACGATACACAAATTTGTCGGCTTCCAGCAGCTCACTCCGGGGACGATGTCGCCGGTAGATTATGATTCTGCTGTGGCCGACCTCGTGTCGTACCTGTCATGGATGTCCGAACCGACGCAGAAAACCCGCAAACAGCTTGGCGTGTGGGTGCTGCTGTTCCTCGGTATCCTGAGCTTTTTCGCCTGGCGACTGAACGCCGCGTACTGGAAACATATCAAATAATCACGCCGTCACACGGTGTGGGGCTGGCGCCAGGAAAAACCGGCTGAACGGTTTTTCCGCGCGCTGGCCCTTCAGCTTTTTGAGGAAACGTAAACATGATGGTTCTGTATTCCGGCACAACTTGCCCGTTCTCCCAGCGTTGCCGGCTGGTGTTGTTCGAAAAGGGCATGGACTTCGAAATCCGCGACGTCGACCTGTTTAACAAGCCGGAAGACATCGCCGTGATGAATCCGTACGGTCAAGTGCCGATTCTCGTCGAACGGGATCTGATTCTGTACGAATCGAACATCATCAACGAGTACATCGACGAACGCTTCCCGCATCCGCAGCTGATGCCGGCCGATCCGGTGCAGCGCGCCCGCGCGCGCCTGTTCCTGCTGAACTTCGAGAAGGAATTGTTCGTGCACGTCGGCACGCTCGAAAACGAAAAGGGCAAGGCCGCCGAGAAGAATCACGAAAAGGCCCGCCTCGCGATCCGTGATCGCCTGACGCAGCTCGCGCCGATCTTCCTGAAGAACAAGTACATGCTCGGCGAAGAGTTCTCGATGCTCGACGTCGCGATCGCGCCGCTGCTGTGGCGTCTGGACCACTACGGCATCGAGCTGTCGAAGAACGCCGCGCCGCTGATGAAGTACGCCGAGCGCATTTTCAGCCGCCCGGCTTACATCGAAGCGCTGACGCCTTCGGAAAAGGTGATGCGCCGTTGAGTTTGGCTTTTGGGGTGAGGGCGCCGCACGCTTGTGCGCGCCCCCGTCCGTAAGAGGACTGTTGATGCAAGAAATTTCCACCAAGCCTTATCTGTTGCGCGCGCTGTACGAGTGGTGCACGGATAACGGCTACACGCCGCACATCGCGGTCCGGGTCGACAATCAGACGCGTGTGCCGCGCCAGTTTGTGCGCGACAACGAAATCGTGCTGAACATCAGCTTCGAGGCGACCAGCCAGCTGCAGATGGGCAACGAGTGGATCGAATTCAGCGCGCGTTTCTCCGGCAAGTCGCACAAGATCGAGGTGCCGGTCGCCAATATTCTGGCCATCTACGCGCGCGAAAACGGGCAAGGAATGGCGTTCCCGGTCGAGTCGGCGGGCGGCGAAGCGCAGGACTCCGGCGCCGATGCGGAACTGGCGGATGAGACCGATGCGCCAGCTGCGCCGCGTGCGGTCGAGACGTCGTCGGCGGCCGATGCGGCTGCCGCGAAGGCCGAAAGTGCGACGGACGGCTCCCAGCCCGACGACGATGGATCGAAAGGTGGCGGAAGGGCTCGCCTTAAGATCGTGAAATGAAGTAGAATCACGGCCTCATGCCGGCTTAGCTCATCAGGTAGAGCGCTTGACTTGTAATCATGAGGTGGCGGGTTCGAGTCCTGCAGCCGGCACCAGAAGTACGAAACGGGGTTTCTGTTCAGTCAGAAACCCCGTTTTTTATTAGCCTTGCCGTTAGTCGTTGCACTGGACGCGTCACTATTAAAATCGCGCGTATTTGTGAAGTAAATAAGTTTGAATGCGTTAATTCGAATGACGCAGTGGTGGTGATCGCGTTTTGAGAAGAAATGAGTTGCGGACATAGAAATGCCCGCAACTGAATAGTTATTTTTCGAGTGGCGCTGTGCAAGCTGACATGCCGCGCCGCTCTTGATCTCTCAGGTTCTCTTGGTCAGCCGTAATTCCTGCTTTTGAGAACTATACCGAGCCGGTCTGACGCTGTCTATTTGCTGATCTGGAGGCAATAGAAAATCAACGGGTTATTTATTCATTTAGCATATTTTTATAAATCAAGACGACCGCTGTCGATAGCGCAGGGATCGAACTGTTGCTAATTCGAGCATCGTGAAATTGACGATCGGCTTTCGATCGGAAGGCGGTCCGCCCATCGAGAAATACGGCGCAGCGACGCGGATGGCCGCAGCGTCGGTGAGGCCGGAAGGGAGCCAAAATCGCCATATCTCTTTCACCTTGTCGATAGTAGACTTTTTTGTCCACATTTCCTGTGGCCATCCTCTGCAAAGCAGGGCCACCGGTGAATAGCCCACCGCGAACCCGTACGACAGAGGTACTATTCGGGCGTCAGTCGGCATCGCTATCAAAGTACCCCGGCGGGCATCGCCCCCGACGACGCGGTGTCTCATCGCGTCACTCCCGCAACACCAATCCCACCTCACCATGACCAGCCCTGCAACCATTACCTGGCCCGAAGCCGACGGCCCTCGCACCGCGCGTTGGCGCTCCGAAGCGGCCGTGCCGCCGCCCAAACGCGTGATTGTCGCCGATGACCGGACTACCGCCGACTCGGCCTACCGCCTCGCCTGCGAAGGAACGGCGCTGTTGTGGAACGGCGATTTCCAGAACGCTCGCCAACTGCTGCAGGCGGTCACGCGACGGCTCGAGCGCAAGCCGCGCAAGCAGGGCGAAACGCCGATCGATGCGTTCAACCTGCACCGGCAGGCGCAGTCGCAGCGCGCCCGCACGCTCGGCATGATCCTGATTCCGCTCGACGCCGCCTACGGCATCCCGCTGCGCCGCGCGCCCGACGTGCAGCAGGCGTGCCTCGAAACCTACGGACCGTCCGCCGACGAAGCGTCGGTCGTGTCGCTGCGCGAACTGCTCGGACTCATCGGCGCTCATGAGTGGCGCAAGAAGGGCGTCGAGATTCCGGCGCTAGGCGATCGCATCCACCCGCACTACGGGGTGTTTTCGCCCGTGCGCGGGGAATATGTCGATCTCGTCGCGCGCACGCCGTTGCCGTCGCTGAACAAGGCGTTCGATATCGGCACGGGCACGGGCGTATTGTCCGCGCTGCTCGCCAGGCGCGGCGTGAAGAAAATCATCGCCACGGACCAAGACCCGCGAGCCCTCGCGTGTGCGCGCGAGAACATTGCGCGTCTTGGCTACGAGCAGCAGGTTGACGTGGTGCAGGCGGATCTGTTTCCGGAAGGCCGGGCGCCGCTGGTTGTCTGCAACCCGCCGTGGGTGCCGGCACGGCCCGCGTCGCCGGTCGAATATGCGATCTACGATCCGGAAAGCCGAATGCTGCTCGGCTTCCTGAATGGACTCGCGGAACATCTGTCGCCGGGCGGCGAGGGGTGGCTGATCCTGTCGGACTTCGCGGAGCATCTGGGCTTGCGCACGCGCGACGGGCTGCTTGCCGCGATCGAAAAGGGGGGACTGAGCGTGGTGGGGCGCGAGGATATTCGTCCCCGGCATCCGAAATCGACAGATGAAACCGACGCGCTACATACGGCGCGGATGGCTGAAGTGACGTCGCTGTGGCGCCTCAAGGCGCGTTGACCGGTAAGGCGGGCGTTTGCTGTGAAGCCGGGAAGTCGCGCGGGGGCGTGTCAAACCGGGGCCCCGTGCCCCTTCTGTGCCTCGACAAACGCTGCCGCCCCCCGCCCGGCCACCAGGCCACTCGCAAAACAGGCGGTCAGCAAATAGCCGCCGGTCGGCGCTTCCCAATCTAGCATCTCTCCCGCGCAAAACACGCCGGGCAGGTGCTCGATCATCAACTGCGCGTCGAGCGCTTCGAACGGAACCCCGCCGGCGGTGCTGATCGCTTCCGCGATAGGCCGCGCGCGGGTGAGCCGTACCGGCAGCGCCTTGATCGCATGCGCGAGGCCGTGCGCATCGGCGAAAGCTTCCTTCGACAGAATCTCATGCAGCAGCGCCAGTTTGACCCCGCCAATGCCGATCCGGCCATGCAGATGACTCGACATCGAGCGCGAACCGCGCGGCCGGGTGACTTCGGCGACCACTCGTTCGAGCGTCAAGCCTGGCGTCAGATCCAGCGCGATTGTCACGTCGCCGTCGGCCAGAATTCGCTCGCGGATGGCTGCCGACAACGCGTAAATCAGACTCCCTTCGACGCCAGTTTCAGTCAAAAGTATTTCACCTTGTCGATTGTGGACTGTATTGTCTACGCCGGTGAGTGAAATGGCGACCGGTTTGACGGGCTGACCGGCGAAACGTTCGCGCAGATACGAGCTCCAGTCGGCGTCGAAGCCGCAGTTGGCGGGCCGCAACGGGGTCACCGGCACGTTACGCGCGGCCATCAGCGGCACCCACGCAGCATCCGATCCGAGGCGCGGCCAGCTTGCGCCGCCGAGTGCGAACACGACGGCATCGCAGGTCACGGTGTGTTCGCCGGCGGGCGTTGCAAAACGCAGCGTGTGCGCGGCGGGGGCGGCGTGACCGCCATCGCCGCCGCCTGCGTTCGTCACCCAGCCGCTCCACTTGTGCCGCATATGGAAGCGCACCCCTGCTTCCCGCAGTCGATGCAGCCACGCACGCAACATCGGCGCTGCTTTCATGTCGGTTGGGAAAACCCGTCCGGAACTGCCGACGAAGGTCTCGATGCCGAGCCCCTCCAACCAGGTTTGCAGCGCGCCGGGCCCGAACACGTCCAGCAGCGGCGCGATCCTCTCGCGGCGGGCGCCATAGCGGCCGAGAAACGGTTCGAGCGCTTCCGAATGCGTGATGTTCATGCCGCCTTTGCCCGCCATCAGGAACTTGCGGCCGACAGACGGCATCGAGTCATAGAGGTCGACCTGCAAGCCGCGCCCGGTGAGCGCCTCGGCGGCCATCAGGCCGGCGGGGCCGCCGCCTATCACGGCGACACGGGCGGAAGCGAAGGAAGATGGCATGGGGTCCTGCGGATAGGCGGAACGAGGAGGCGGCGCGCCGGCCTGATCGAATGACGATGAGCGGCGCGAAGGGCGCTATTTTTACACCGCCGACACCGCAGGGCAAACGTGCGGGCGGCACAGGGTGGCGAAATGAGCCGGGTTTAGGCGTTTTCGCCCTCATCGGGGCGCGCAGCTGCTGCTTTGTTCTTGACCGGTGGGAACTATACTTTTAAAAGCCTTTCATCGGACGCTCTACGCGTCTTTCCCCCGCGCTAAACCAGTCCACCGCCAGCTTGCCGCCGATTTGGCCGTGCCTGCTATCGCAGCCACGGTCATCGTCGGCAACGCGGTTCGCGCGTGCGATGTCCGCATGAAGGTTTCATTGTCTGGATCGAGGAGCCTGCCATGAGCCGCAAGTACATCGACTGTCGCGAATTTCCGAGCGAAATGAACTGCACCGTCGCGCTATCCGCCGATAGCGAGAGCGAATTGCTCGAAGCGGCCGTGCAGCACGCGGTCGCCATTCACAAACACACGGATTCGCCGGAACTGCGTTCGCAACTGAAGACGCTGTTTCACGAAGGCACGCCGCCGGCCGAAGCGCCGCGCACGTGAGCGGCCGTCCAGCGCGGACGAAGCGCGCCGGCCGACCCGCGCGAGCGGCGTAGAACCGTTCGCGGGTCGCGGCGTTGTCATGCAACCTGCGGGGGTGTCCTTGGGGGTGTCCTGATCGTCAACCGGGGTAAGCCTCGTCCACCTTCAGCCCGGCGAGCTTGAAGATAACCCGCAGCGTTTGGGGTTTGATGTCGCGCCGCGACGCGAGCGTGGTCATCACGAAGTCGAGCACTTTGGCGTACTTGAGCATGGTCAGACAGGTTTCCATGTCGACGCTGCCGTCGCGCATGACTTCGGCGAGACGAAGCATTTCCGTGGAGATATCGCGCGCCATCTCCAGTTCGAGTTGCTGCTTTTCCGACCAGACGGGCGTCGCGGTGAGCTTCGCCAGCATTTCCTGAAATTTCTGTTCGACGTTTCCGTTGGGTACCGTGTCCATTGCCGCCTCTTCTATCATCCGAGCGCGCGTCCGGTTGATATCTCGGCGCGCTGCTGGTTACGTAACGTTGGGGCCCTGTTTCGGGTCCGTCCTCCCCACATGCATTCGGTTCGCGTGAGCGTTGTCACGCCCGGCAGCGTCTTGTTCTGGCGACACGGCTTGCGCGATGGGGCTCGGCCGCCGCGCAAGCTGATTTTTTCTGGCCACTCCCGAAACGTTCGCGTGATGCTTTTCGAGCAGCAAGCGTTCCAGATTGACCGCTTTTCCCGAATGGTTTGGGCAGCTCCTTGGGTTAGCGACCCGCACATTAGGTAAACTGACAGTAACTTTTCCCTTTTTCCGTCATCTGTCGCACGTTCGCCCTGCAATTGACGACGGTTCACACGATGTCCAGCAAAACCCACGAAATCCGTCCGAACCAGTCCGTCGAGCTGTTGAAAGAGCTCCACATCCTCACCCGCGATGGCAAGATGAATCAGGACAGCCGCCGCAAGCTGAAGCAGGTGTACCACCTGTTCCAGTTCATCGAGCCGCTGCTCAAAGACCTCAAGGACAAGCAGGGTGACTTGACGCTCGTCGATCACGGCGCGGGCAAGTCATACCTAGGTTTTATCCTCTACGATCTTTTCTTCAAGGAGTTTCAGGGGGCCGCAGGTGCTGCTTCGCACATTTACGGCATTGAAACTCGCGAAGACCTCGTGACGAAGTCCGAAGAGCTGGCCGCACGGCTGGGTTTTACGGGGATGTCGTTTCTGAACCTGTCGGTGGCGGAGTCGATCACGTCGGCCAGTTTGCCTGCGCAGATCGACATCGTGACGGCGCTGCACGCGTGCAACACCGCAACCGACGACGCGATCCGCTTCGCGCTGGAAAAACAGGCGAAGTACATAGTGGTCGTGCCCTGCTGTCAGGCCGAGGTGGCCGGCGTGCTGCGGCGGAACAAGGGCAAATCGCTCGCGAACGCGCTGACGGAGGTCTGGCGGCATCCGCTGCACACCCGTGAATTCGGCAGCCAGATCACGAACGTGCTGCGCTGTTTGCAGCTGGAAGCGCACGGGTATCAGGTCAACGTGACCGAGCTGGTCGGATGGGAACACTCGATGAAGAACGAGCTGATCATCGCGCAGTACAAGGATTTGCCGCGGCGCCGGCCAGCCGAACGGCTCAACGAGGTGATGGAAACGCTTGGTATCGAAGAGCTGAAAGAGCGGTTTTTTGCTCCTGCCTGAACTGCGCCCCGCACGGCGGGGGCGCACCTTCTTTGCCAGGCGCGGCGGCCTTCGCGAGCCGCGGCTCTTGAGCGAATCAGCGCTTCATCAACGCGTTCCAGCCGGCTAGTCCAATGCGCCGCAAGGTTGCCTGATTGCGCTCGTAAATATCTTCCGCATCGGGGACGGCCTGCACGGCCCGCTCGATGCTGTCCTCGCGCAGCAGGTGCAGGATCGGATAGGGCGCCCGGTTCGTGTAGTTTGCGATGTCGTCGGGCTCGCTGCCTTCAAACTGGTAAGCCGGGTGAAAGCTCGCAATCTGAACGATCCCTTCGAGCCGAAGCTGCTTGACGAGCCGGTCGGCGAAAAACACGCCATCGTTGAAGTCGAGAAAATCGCCGAGCGCGCGCGGCAGGATCAGCAGCGTGGTGTCGATGGTCTGCGGATCGGTCGAGATCAGTGTCTGAAGCTCGGCTTCGAGATCGGTCAACACGGCTTCCATGTCGACGGCGTCGCTCACGGCGTAGCGTATCTGCCCTTTCACATGCACGGCCTTCGCAAACGGACACAAATTGAGCCCGATCACCGCCTCGGTCAGCCAGTGACGGGTGGCGGCTACGACGGCATCGTGGGATTCGGCGGGCAACGGCATGGCGGGCGGCACAGCGGATAAAAGTGCCATTCTAACGGCGGGGGTTCGCCGCGATTTGCGTCCAGCGCAAAACTGCCGGGTCAAATCACGCGACTCGGGTCACTTCCTGCGCGGCCCCGCTGCACGCGGCGGCGATCAACTGCGCGGCGACCTTCGGCGCGGCCAGAATGGGCCCGCATCCCGGACCGTAGGTCTGACTCGCGGCATACACGCCCTCGATCATCAAGCCGAGCGCATTCGCAAGCGCCTCCGGGTCATCGGCGCCCGCCGCGGCCGCCAATTCGGTGAGGCGCGCCATCAGGCGCTGCTTGTTGCGGAACACGAACTGCCGCGCCGGATGCGCGGTGTCGGGAAACTCCACAGACGCGTTCACGAAAGGACAGCCCCGATAGTCGTCGATCGACGCGCGCACCGCGAGGTCGTCGAAATACTGTTGAAGCTGGCGCGCCGGTTCGCCCGGATGTTTGGCGAAACTCTTCTCCACGTAGCCGAAGAACTGCTCGTCCTTTTGCTCCAGATAAGCCATCACCAATTCGTCCTTCGACGAAAACTGGCGATACAGACTCATCTTGTTCACGCCGGCGCGCTCGACCACGGCGTCGACGCCGACTGCGCGCACGCCCTCGCGATAGAACAACTCGCTGGCGGCGCGCAGCAAATTCTGCTGCGCCTGCGGTCCGGCTGTCTGCGCGCTGCGCGCACGCCGCGCCGGAGCCTCGCCGGTAGGCTTGAGGGTTTCGCTGTCGGACATGATGGCCACCTGAATTGAACTGACGCCTTGACATGTTACCGACCAGTAACTAATATCGCAACACCATTGTGACTGATCTGTCACAAGTCTTTTACGCGAACCGTAATGATACGAACGACGGAAGCCCGCGGTGGCCAAGCGTCGACTGGAGAATCAATGAACTGGGCAGCGAGACTGATTCGCGGACGCTTCCACTATGGCTGGCTGACCGTCGCGGTGGTGTTTCTGGTACTGCTGGCGGCGGCCGGCACGCGCGCCACGCCGAGCGTGATGATGGTGCCGCTCGAGCATCAATTCGGCTGGAGCCGCGCGACGATCTCGCTGGCCATATCCGTGAACATCGCGCTGTATGGGCTGATGGGGCCGTTCGCGGCGGCGGCGATGCAGCGCTTCGGCGTGCGTCCCACGCTGCTAGTCGCGCTCGGCACGATGGCCGCGGGCGTGGCGCTGTCGTCGCTGATGACGCATCCGTGGCAGATGGTGCTGATCTGGGGCGTGATGGTCGGGGGCTCCACGGGCGTGGCGGCGCTGTCGTTGTCGGCGACCGTGGTGACGCGCTGGTTCACGACCCGCCGCGGCCTCGTCATGGGCATTCTCACGGCGAGTTCGGCCACCGGCCAACTGGTGTTCCTCCCGATGCTTGCGGCCATCGCCGAGCATTACGGCTGGCGCCAGGTCGTGTGGGTAGTCGCGCTCGCGGCGGCGATCGTGATTCCGCTGGTCGCGTTCCTGTTGCCGGAGCGCCCGGCGGACATGATGCTGCGCCCGTATGGCGAACCGCACGACGCACCTGTCACGAACACCGTCACCAAACAGAATCCGCTCGCCATTGCGTTCGGCACGCTCGCGATGGCGAGCAAGACGCGCGATTTCTGGCTGCTGTTCTTCAGTTTCTTCATCTGCGGCGCGAGCACCAACGGCTATGTCGGCACCCATCTGATCGCCATGTGCGGCGACTATGGCCTGAGCCAGGTGCAGGGCGCGTCGCTGCTCGCCGCGATGGGCATCTTCGATCTGTTTGGCACGACATTGTCGGGCTGGCTATCGGACCGCTTCAACAGCCGCCTGCTGCTGTTCTGGTATTACGGTCTGCGCGGCTTGTCGCTGATGTATTTGCCGCACGCGTTCGGGATCGACTTCTTCGGCCTGCCCCTGTTCGCCGTTTTCTACGGGCTCGATTGGATCGCCACTGTGCCGCCGACCGTGCGTCTCGCGACCGACGTGTACGGCAAGGAATCGGCGCCGGTGGTGTTCGGCTGGGTGGTCGCGGGCCACCAGCTCGGCGCGGCGTTCGCGGCGCTCGGGGCGGGCATGCTGCGCGCGAGCCTAGGCACCTATACGGTGGCGTCGATGATTTCCGGCGGTTTGTGCCTTGTCGCCGCAGTGATTGTGTTGCGGATCAACCGGCCGGCGAAGGTGCCGGAGCCGCAAGCGGTATAAGCCTCGCGCGCACAAGCTCGACGAAGCAACACCCCACGGCCCCGCACAAGGGCCGTTTCCTTTTGCAGCCTGTGCGAAAACAAACTGCTCGCTTGTTGGAGCGCGTGCCCCGAAGCCCGGTTATGCTATGTGACCGCGGGCAACCGCCCGGCGATCATGAATTTCGACCGAGAGAAGCGCATGACCAACAAACCCGCCCCTACCGAAGTTGCCATTCACGAGCTGATTGCTGGCCGCTGGAGCCCGCGCGCGTATTCGAGCGAGCCGGTCAGCCGCGAGCATCTGCGTTCCGTGCTCGAAGCGGCACGCTGGGCGCCGTCTTCGTACAACGCGCAACCGTGGCGCTTTCTTGCATTCGATCGCAGTGTCGACGAGGTTTCGTTCAAGCAGGCTTTCGCGACGCTGGTGCCGTTCAACCAGGGCTGGAATTCGCGCGCGCCGGTGCTGATCGCCGTGACCGTGCACACCCTCACCAGCAAGGGCGAAGTGAATCGCTGCGCCCAGTACGACGCGGGCGCCGCCGCCATGGCGCTGGTATTGCAGGCGCATGCGCTCGGACTCGCCGCACATCAAATGAGCGGTTTCGACCCGAACGCGTTCCGCACGTCATTCGCGCTGCCGAACGACGTCGACGCCATCGCGTTCATTTCGCTCGGCCATTACGGTGAGATCGACAAGCTGGATCCGGTGCTGCGCGAGCGTGAGAAGTCGGTGCGCCAGCGCGCGCCGCTGACGGATATCGTCTACGGCGGCGGCTGGAAAAAAGCCTTCTGAGCGGCTTGCCGCGCTCGATGCAGAGCAAAACGCGCGGCGTCGCCCGCGCGTTTTTTATTCCGCGCCGTCCGCGACGCTCGACAGCGGCGTCGCCACATGTTCCAGCGATTTCCGCTCCGCATCCACGCCCCAGATCGCCGCGACCACGGCCGCCACGAGCATCAGCCCGGACCCCACCAGATAGCCCAGGAACACTTCGCTGCGCTGCTGCGTGTCGATCAGCCGACCAAAGAACGCTGGCCCGACAATCCCGCCGAGCGCCGTGCCGAACGCATAAAAAACCGCAATCGCCAGCGCGCGGATTTCGAGCGGAAACGATTCGCTGACCGTCAGATACGCCGAGCTCGCCGCCGCCGACGCAAAGAAGAAAATCACCATCCAGGCAATCGTCTGCGTGACGACCGTGAGCAACTCCTGTTCGAACAGATAGCCGCTCAGTGTCAGCAGGATGGCGGACATGCCGTAGGTCGCCGCGATCATCTTGCGTCGTCCGATGACGTCGAAGAGCCGGCCGAGCAGCAGCGGGCCGAGAAAGTTGCCGAGCGCGAAAGGCAATAGATACCAGCCGATGTGATCGCCCGGCACCTGATAGAAATCGGTGAGCACGAGCGCGTAGGTGAAGAAAATCGCGTTGTAAAAGAACGCCTGTGCGGTCATCAGCGTCAGGCCCACCAGCGCGCGGCGTCGATGCACGTTGAAGAGCGTGTGGAAGACCTCGCGCAGCGGTGTATGCGCGCGTGCGCGCAGCCGCAATCGCGTGAGATCGTCAGACAGCGCGTGGCCTTTACGGTGAAAACGCGCCTCGATGCCTTCGACGATCGAGCGCGCGTCGCGCTCATCACCGTGCGTGAGCAGCCAGCGCGGGCTTTCGGGCACCCACATGCGCATCGGCAAAATCCCCAGCGCCAGCACCGCGCCGATAAAGAAGCACGCGCGCCAGCCCCAGTCGGCCGGCAGCAGGTGCGGATCGAGCAGCACCAGCGAGCCGGCCGCGCCGAGGCCGGCACCCACCCAGAACGTGCCGTTGATGCCCAGATCGGTCCAGCCGCGCACCCGGGCCGGCGTGAATTCCTGAATCGTCGAATTGATTGCCGTATATTCGCCGCCGATCCCCGCGCCGGTCAGGAAACGAAACAGCAGGAAGCTGCCCAGATTCCACGAGAACGCGGTCGCCGCGGTGGCGGCGAGGTAGAGCGCGAGCGTGATGAAAAACAGCTTGCGCCGGCCGAGCCGGTCGGTCAGCCAGCCGAAGCCGAGCGCGCCGAGCACCGCGCCGGCAATATACGCGCTGCCCGCGAGACCCACGTCAGCGTTGGAAAAGTGCAACGCCGGGCTAGATTTCAACGCACTCGCGACCGCGCCCGCCAAGGTCACCTCCAGACCGTCGAGCAGCCACGTCACCCCTAGCGCCACCACGATCAGCGAGTGAAAGCGGCCCCACGGCAGCCGGTCGAGCCGCGAGGGCAGGTCCGTTTCGATCAGAGTGGTCTTTTTAGCTTGAACAGCGGCAGTCGGGGGCGCGCTCATTGCTTGAAGTCTCCTCAATCCAGAATTTGGCGGCGTATCCTGTTGAAAACAGCAATATTCGTTCCGTTGATCGACATATTGCAATGCCGCGGCCTTCGTGAGAGCGTAAGTTGATGCTGATCGAACTTTCGTGTTACAAAGCCGCTCCCCTTTCTGTCCGCGCCACCCGTGAGCGGCGATTCCTGCCATGAACTATTGCGCGATCGACTTCGGTACTTCCAACTCGGCCGTGGCCGTGCCTGACGGCGCTGTGCTGAAGCTCGCGCCGGTCGAGGGTGCCTACACGACGCTGCCCACCTCGGTCTTTTTCAATACCGATGAAGACACCCGCGAATTCGGGCGGGCGGCGCTGGCGGCCTACATCGACGGTTTCGACGGCCGGCTGATGCGCTCGATGAAAAGCATTCTCGGCTCACCGCTCGCCGAAACCTCCACGGATCTGGGCGACGGCTCCGCGATCAAGTACACGGAGGTGATCGCGATTTTCGTCGATCACCTGAAGCGCTCGGCCGAAATGAGCGCCGGCGGCCCGATCAATCGCGCGGTGCTAGGGCGCCCGGTGTTTTTCGTCGACGACGACCCGCGCGCCGATCAGATGGCGCAGCAGCAGCTCGAAGCCGCCGCGCGTTCGGTCGGTCTGCGGGAGATTCACTTTCAGTATGAGCCGATCGCGGCCGCCTTCGACTACGAATCGCATCTGACCGAAGAGGGGCTCGTGCTGGTGACATCGGCGGCGGCACGTCGGACTTTTCGCTGGTGCGCGTCGGGCCGGAGCGGATGAAGCGCGTGGAGCGCAAGGACGATGTGCTGGCCCATCATGGCGTGCACGTCGCGGGCACGGACTTCGACCGCCGCGTCGAACTGACGACGATCTTGCGCGAACTCGGCTATCAGTCGCTCGATCCGGAAGGGCGCGAAATTCCGAACCGGATCTATTTCGACCTGGCCACCTGGCACTTGATCAATACGGTTTACGCGCCGAAGCGGGTTAGCGAACTCACGCTGATGCGCCACCTGTTCACCGAGGTCAAGCACCACGATCGTCTGATGCGCGTCGTGGAACGCCGCCTCGGCCACGCGCTGGCGGCCCATGCGGAAGAGGCGAAGATCGGCGTGGCGGCGGGTGGTGAGACTTTGATCGATCTCGACGAAGTGGAAGACGACCTGCGCCTCGCGTTCGACGAAGCCCAGCTTATCAAGGCCGGACACGAGGAAACGCAGCGCATCGTGCAGGCGGCGCGCGACACGGTCCAGGCGGCCGGCGTCGCGCCGCGCGACGTCGGCGCGATTTACTTCACGGGCGGCTCGACGGGTTTGGCGTTTCTGTCGGGCGCGTTGGCGGCGGCGTTTCCGGATGCTAAAGCGGTATTCGGCGATCGCCTCGCCAGCGTCGCAACGGGACTCGGCATTCACGCGCGCCGTTTGTTCGGATAACCAACAATTAATCGGCCGCATACTGCGAAGTTAATCCGCGCATTCAATTGCGACGGATATAAAAAAACCCCGCCGAGGCGGGGTTTTTTTGCGTCCTGAAGGAAGCGTATTGCTTACACCGGCTTGATGTTAGCAGCTTGCTTGCCCTTCGGGCCCGTCTTCACTTCAAACGTAACCTTTTGGTTTTCTTGCAGCGTCTTGAAGCCTTCCGTGCGGATTTCCGAGAAATGCGCGAACAGATCTTCGCCACCGCCGTCCGGCGTGATGAAGCCAAAGCCCTTTGCGTCATTGAACCACTTGACGGTACCGGTTTCCATATTACTTGTTCCTAAAGATGGTAAATAAGGCCGAAGCCCAGAGGGTGCATGAAAATCAAGGAAGGGGGTAATGGGACCAACCGGAGTACCGTTGATGGGCGAACTACGAAAGACCAATTCACTCGCCGCTTGAAATCCTGCCCGAACGTTATACGGCCATTTTCAGAGAAGGTCAACACTCTCCCTCGAATCTTTGCGAATTTTTGACTGATAGGTGCGATTTGTGCTTACAAATCTTTCTGTTTGTCCGAAATTTAACCAGGGAGAACCCTTGGTTTCGCTGCAGCGAGACGGTGCAACCGTTAAACTACGCGCCGCGCGTCGGTTGCACCTATCTGGAATGGTCCGTCGCGCATGCATGCGCGTCACCCGTCTCCCAACGCCACAAGCGATGTCACGCGGTGCCGACATGGTTTCTGATACAGGAGAAGATGTGAAAAGTTCTATACAACGGAACATCGGACCGTTCGCGCTATTGCTGACCGGCCTGGGTTCGATCATCGGGTCGGGCTGGCTGTTCGGCGCGCGGAAGGCTGCAAAAATTGCCGGCCCGGCCGCCATTTGCGCATGGGTCATCGGCGCGATCGTGATTCTCGCGATCGCGTTGACCTACGCGGAACTCGGCGCGATGTTCCCCGAATCCGGCGGCATGGTGCGTTACGCGCGCTATTCGCACGGTGCGCTGGTCGGCTTCATCAGCGCGTGGGCCAACTGGATCGCCATCGTTTCGGTGATTCCGATCGAAGCGGAAGCGTCCATTCAATATATGAGTACGTGGCCCTATCCGTGGGCGCATGCGCTATTCGTCGGCGGAACGTTGACCACGAACGGGCTCTTGCTGTCCGCCGTGCTCGTGATCATTTACTTCCTGCTCAACTACTGGGGCGTCAAGCTGTTCGCGCGCGCCAATTCGGCGATCACGATTTTCAAGTTCCTGATCCCCGGCGCGACGATCCTCGGTTTGATGCTGACGGGCTTCCACAAGGAAAACTTCGGCGAAGTGAGCACGTTCGCGCCCTACGGCTGGTCCTCCGTGCTGACGGCGGTGGCGACGAGCGGCATCGTGTTCGCGTTCAACGGCTTCCAGAGCCCGATCAACCTCGCCGGCGAAGCGCGCAATCCGGCGAGGAGCGTGCCGTTCGCGGTGATCGGCTCGATCCTGCTCGCCCTGGTGATTTACGTCCTGCTGCAAATCGCGTATATCGGCGCGGTGAACCCGAGCGACGTAATGAAGGGCTGGAGCCAGTTCAACTTCGCATCGCCGTTCGCGGAACTCGCGATCGCGCTGAACCTGAACTGGCTGGCGATCCTGCTGTATGTCGACGCATTCGTCAGCCCGAGCGGCACCGGTACGACCTATATGGCGACCACCACCCGCATGATCTACGCGATGGAGCGCAACAACACGATGCCGAAGATGTTCGGCAACGTTCACCCGTTCTATGGCGTGCCGCGTCAGGCGATGTGGTTCAACCTGTTCGTGTCGTTCATTTTCCTGTTTTTCTTCCGCGGCTGGAGTTCGCTGGCGGCGGTGATTTCGGTCGCCACCGTGATCTCGTACCTGACGGGTCCGATCAGCCTGATGGCTTTGCGCCGCGCGGCGACCGACCTGGAGCGTCCGCTGCATATCGCCGGGATGAAGCTGATCGCGCCGTTCGCGTTCGTGTGCGCGTCGCTGATCCTGTACTGGGCCAGGTGGCCGCTCACCGGCGAAATCATTCTGCTGATGGTCGTCGCACTGCCGGTGTACTTCTACTTCCAGGCAAAGTCGGGTTTTGCCGGCTGGGGCCGCGATCTGAAGGCGGCATGGTGGCTGGTCGCTTACCTGCCGATTATGGCGATCCTGTCGCTGATCGGCAGCAAGGAGTTCGGCGGCTTCGGCATCCTGCCGTACGGCTGGGACATGCTGGTGGTGATCGCCTTCTCGCTGGTGTTCTACTACTGGGGCGTGAACAGCGGCTACCGCTCGGAATACCTGGAAGAGCGTCAGACGCACGACGAAGTGCTCGAAGGCATTGCCGTGCATTAAGCGCCGCGCTCCGTATGTCAGCCGGATCGCGGTTTGGTCCGGAGGTAAAAAGCCCGCCGGAGTTGTTTGCTCAGGCGGGCTTTTTTTCGTCACTGCGTGGTGGTGCAGGGTCAGGCGGTGCCGAACACGTAGTTCGTCATCGCGAGCGAGCGCTGGTAGGTGCCGAGCGACTGGATCGCCAGCGAATAGTCGTCGTCCGCGGCGCCCAGTGCGGCGAACACCGGCAGCAGATGCTCGTCGGTCGGATGCATCAGCACGGCGTGCGGGGCCTGGCGCCGATAGTCCAGCAGCGCGTCGACGTCGTGCGCGGCGAGCTTCGTCTCGAACCAGTCGGTGAATTCGGTGACGCGCGGGTCGGCATCCTCAGGGCGCGCGGAGAAGTCGGCGGCGCGCAGGTTGTGCGTGATCTGGCCGGAGCCGATCACCATCACGCCGTCGTCTTTCAGCGCGCGCAGCGCGCGGCCCACGCGGAAGTGGTGTGCGGCGTCCCTGCGCGGCTGGATCGACAATTGCGCGATCGGTACGTCCGCATTCGGGAACATCAGCAGCATCGGCACCCACGCGCCGTGATCGAGTCCGTGCGGCTGAACGTCCGCGAGGATGCCGCTTTCGCCGAGCAGCGCGGCGGCGCGGCGCGCGACCTCGGGCGCACCTGGCGCCAGGTACTGGATTTCATACAGCTGACGCGGAAAGCCGTAGAAATCGTGGATGGTTTCCGGCGCCGTGGCGGTGCTCGCCAGCGGCTCGGCGGTGCCCCAGTGTGCCGACAGCATCAGCACGGCTTGCGGACGCGGCAGTTGGGCGCTCAGCGCGCCGAATTCCGCGGACGGCATCGACGGGTCGATCGGCAGCGTGGGCGCGCCGTGGGAAAGAAAAAGCGAGGGTAGACGGGTCATGGCAGCAACGCGGCCCAGAGGGCGCAGCGCAGAGGTGGGATTGCTTCCACTATAGGCTCACACTGTCGTTTGATAAACGGGCGAAAACAGAATTGATTGCGTCGCAGTCGTTGTCAATTCCCATGGCGCAACCTGTGCGCGCCTTGCCAAGGAACCTTGCCTTGCGCGTTACTCCTGAGCGCCGCGCAACCCCGCCCACGCGGGCGACAAAGCCGGCCCTAGCGCGAACAGATCCAGCACGCGCGCGACGGTGTGATCGACCATCTCGTCAATCGACGCAGGTTGGTTGTAGAACGCGGGCAGCGGCGGGAAGATCACGCCGCCCATTTCGGTGACGGCGGTCATATTGCGCAGATGCGCGAGATTGAACGGCGTTTCGCGCACGAGGAGCACGAGACGGCGGCGCTCCTTCAGCGTGACATCGGCCGCGCGCGTGATCAGATTGTCGGAGAGGCCGTGCGCGACGCTCGCGAGCGTCTTCATCGAGCAGGGGGCGACCACCATGCCGTCGGTGGCAAACGAGCCGGACGCGATGCTCGCGCCGACATCGCGCACCGAATGGACGACATCCGCGAGCGGATGCACGTCTTCTTTGCTCAACTGAAGTTCGTGCTGGATATTGAGCCAGCCTGCGCTCGAAATCAGCAGGTGGCTCTCGACGCCGCCAAGCCGGCGCAACGTCTCGAGCAACCGGATGCCGTAGATGGCCCCGGTTGCGCCGGTGATCGCGACGATCAGCCGGCGTGGCGTCGCTGCGCGTGTTTCCATGGCTCGCGGCGCCTCGATGATGCGGATACGCGGACCGCGGCCGCTCAGGCCGATGCGAACAGTTGCTGCAGTTCGCCCGATTCGTACATTTCCATCATGATGTCCGAGCCGCCGATGAATTCGCCCTTCACGTAGAGCTGCGGAATGGTCGGCCAGTTCGAGAACACCTTGATGCCCTGGCGGACTTCGTCGTCTTCGAGCACATTGACGGTTTTCATTTCACCGACGCCGCACGCTTTCAGAATCTGGATAGCGCGGCCTGAAAAGCCGCACATCGGGAACTGGGCGGTGCCCTTCATGAAGAGGACGACGTTGTTATCGTCGACGATTTGCTTGATGCGTTGTTGCGTATCCATGACTGACCTTGCGGTTCCGTGATGTGTAGGGAATAGGCTGAAATGATAGCGGATTTCGCTACGCCTGGCCGACAGACGTCTTGTCCGTGTGCCGACTGTGGGTATTCAGATCATCCAGCAGGCTAGCCGCCGAACCTGCCGCCGCTGATTCGCTCGATACCGGCGAGATCCCGTTCCGAGCATACCTGCGCGAAACCCTGCGCGGTGAGCAGCCCGCGCACGGCTTCAGCCCGGTCGTAGCCGTGCTCGATCCACAATGCGCCGTTCACGGCGAGGCGTGCGGGTGCGCCGGCGACGATCGTGCGGATCGCGCTGAGGCCGTCGGCTTCGTCGGTCAGCGCGCCGCGCGGCTCGAAGCGCAGATCGCCTTCCGACAGATGCGGATCGCCGCAGGCAATATAGGGCGGATTGCTGACGATCACGTCGAAGCGCAGCGCGGCGTCGAGCGAGTCGTACCAGTCGCTTTGTTCGAGCGCGACGGCGCCGCCCGGGCGTTTCGCATCCAGCAGGCGAGCGGCGTTGCGCGCGGCCACCGCCAGTGCTTCGGCGGAACGGTCGAGCGCCCATACCTGCGCGTCGGGCCGGGTCGCCGCAATCGCCACGGCAATCGCGCCGGTGCCTGTGCCAAGATCGAGCACGCGGGGTCGCGAGAGGCTTTCTAGTGTGCCCAGCGCGGTTTCGACCAGCAATTCGGTTTCTGGACGCGGAATCAGCACGTGCGGCGTGACTTCGAAATCCAGACCGAAAAATTCCCGCGCGCCAACCAGTTGCGCGACCGGTTCACCCGCCTTCCGCCGCGCTTCCAACGCCAGGTAGCGCTCGACGTTCGCGCGTTCGAGCGGTTCGTCGCTGCGTGTGATCAGCTGCGTGCGCCGCCAGCCGAGCACGTGCGTGAGCAGAATCCGCGCTTCTAACGGCGGCAGCGACGACGCGCGCAACAGCGCGGCGGGCGTGGCCGAAGGCTCCGGGGCGGCCGGACTGGCCGGGTTGTCTGGCGTGGCGGGCATCATCGGCGGTGTTAATCCGCGTCGCCCAGCGAGGCCAGCAATTCGGCCTGATGCTCGCTGACCAGCGCGGCGATCAGCTCGTCCAGATCGCCGTCCATGATCGCGTCGAGGCGATACAGCGTCAGATTGATCCGATGGTCGGTCATACGCCCTTGCGGGAAGTTGTACGTGCGAATCCGCTCCGAACGGTCGCCGGAGCCGATCAGGCTCTTGCGCGTAGCGGCTTCCTTCGCCTGCTGCTCGTGCGACTGCTTGTCCTTGATGCGCGCGGCGAGCACCTTCAGCGCGCGGTCCTTGTTCTTGTGCTGCGAGCGGTCGTCCTGACATTCGACGACGATGCCGGTCGGCAAGTGCGTGACGCGCACTGCGGAGTCGGTTTTGTTGATGTGCTGGCCGCCCGCGCCCGACGCGCGGAACGTATCGATCCGCAGATCGGCGGGATTGATCTCGACTTCGCCGATTTCGTCGGCTTCCGGCATCACCGCGACCGTGCAGGCGGACGTGTGGATGCGCCCTTGGGTTTCGGTGGCCGGCACGCGCTGCACCCGATGGCCGCCGGATTCGAACTTGAGCTTCGAATACGCGGCCTCACCGGCGATCCGCACGATCACTTCCTTGTAGCCGCCGAGATCCGATTCGCTCGCCGACATCATCTCGACCTGCCAGCGATTGCGCTCGGCAAAGCGCAGGTACATGCGCAGCAGATCGCCCGCGAACAGCGCGGACTCGTCGCCGCCCGTGCCCGCGCGGATTTCGACGAAGATGTTGCGCTCGTCGTTCGGGTCTTTCGGCAGCAGCATTTTCTGCAGCTCGGCGCCGAGCTTGTCCATGCGCTCGCGCGACGCGCGGATTTCCTCTTCCGCGAAGTCGCGCATCGACGTATCCGCCAGCAGTTCCTGCGCGGTTTCCGCGTCGTTCATTGCGTGGCGCCATAGCGCGTAATGCTCGACCACCGGTCCAAGCTCGGCATGTTCGCGGGTGAGCTTGCGGTATTGGTCGAGATTCGAGGTGATGTCCTCGCGGCTCAACAGGTCGTTCAGTTCGGCCAGCCGGGTGGTGAGCTGGTCGAGCTTGCGTTGCATGCTCGTTTTCATCGGACGGGTTTCGGAGCGGGCTCCGGCAAGGACAGCGACTAGGGAAGGGGGCGGATGCCCGGAACGGAAGCACGTCGCGCGCCACTTGCGGGCGGCGCGGCCGCGCGGCGCTGAGTGCGCCGCTAACGCTCGGTGGAACCGGAGTGCTTGTAGAAACCGCTCATCAGTTCGATGAGCGTGTCACGGTTCTCGCTGCTCGCGCGGTTGAGCGCGTGCGTGGGCCCGTGGATCAGCTTGTTGGTGAGCGCTTGCGACAACGCTTCGAGCACCGCTGCCGGATCCTCGCCACGCGCGAGCATTTTCTGCGCGCGTTCGACTTCGGCGCGGCGCAGCACGTCGGCCTGCGTATGCATGTGGCGGATGACCGGGACGATGCTGCGCGCGTCGAGCCACTGCATGAAATTCTGCACGCGCGTTTCGATGATCGCCTCGGCCTGCGCGACCGCGGCTTGTCGTGACGCATTGCCTTCGCGGACGATCGCGCCGAGGTCGTCGACGGTGTACAGAAACACGTCTTCGAGCTGGCCGGCTTCGGGTTCGATATCGCGCGGAACCGCCAGGTCGACCATGAAGATCGGCCGGTGACGGCGAGCCTTGACCGCTCGCTCGACCGCGCCGAGGCCGATGATCGGCAACGTGGACGCGGTGCACGACACGATGATGTCGAACTCGTGCATCCGCGCCGGCAGTTCCGACAGCGGAATGGCCCGGCCGTTGAAGCGCTCGGCGAGCCGCGAGCCGCGCTCGGCGGTGCGATTGGCGACCACCAGCTCGCGCGGGTGCTGCGCGGCGAAGTGCGTCGCGCACAATTCGATCATTTCGCCCGCGCCGATGAACAGCACGCGCTGATTCGAAATCTTGTCGAAAATGCGCTGCGCGAGCCGCACCGCGGCCGCCGCCATCGAAACCGACTGGGCGCCGATTTCGGTCGTGCTGCGCACTTCCTTCGCGACGGCGAAGGTGCGCTGGAACAACTGATTCAGATAGGTGCCGAGCGCGCCGGCTTCGGACGCGGTGCGCACCGCATCCTTCATTTGTCCGACGATTTGCGTCTCGCCCAGCACCATGGAATCGAGCCCCGACGCGACGCGGAATGCATGGCGCACCGCTTCGGACTGCGGCAGCGCGTACACGTGCGGCGCCAGTTCGTCGATGCGCAGGTTGTGATATTTGGAGAACCACTGGACCGCGGCTTCGCGCGCGGCCTGGTCGTCGGTGGCGCAATAGAGCTCGGTGCGATTACAGGTGGAGAGAATCGCCGCTTCCGGCGCGGTGCGGGCCGTGTGGCCAAGCCAGACGCCTTTGAACGTGTCCAATGCAGGCTTGATCTGTTCGAGCGGAAACGCCACGCGTTCGCGCAAGGCGACAGGCGCAGTGTGGTGATTGATTCCGATCGTGAGAAGCTGCATTTTGGGGAGCTATGGTTTGACCCATTATTATAGCGTTTCCACGATTCTTACATCTTTGAGGCGTCCCCCTGCGCCGCGGCGTCCTGTGGGATGGCGTCGAGCTGATAGCCGTAGCCGTAGACCGGCGTCAGGCTATAGCCCAGTTCGGGGCGCAGCTGCAGTTTGCTGCGCACGCGCGACGCGTGCGTGTCGATGGTGCGCGACTTCACGTCGCGGCGGCGGGCCCACACGGTTTCGAGAATATGCGCGCGCGACACTGGGCGCGCCAGATTGTTGAATAACATCAGCGCCAGCCGGAATTCTTTCGGGGTCAGGATCACCGTCGTCTGGCGGTAGGTGAGGGCGAAGTGCGCCGCGTCGAACGCATAGCCGCCGATGATGTCGCGCCGCCGGTTGGCCGGCCGCCGCAGGCCCGCGCGACGCAAGAGCGCGTCGATCCGGGCCAACATTTCCGGGCCCCGCACCGGTTTGCTCAGGCAGTCGTCGGCGCCGGCGTGCAGTGCGGCGACGATCTGGCTCTCGCGCGGGGCCGACATCAGCACGATGACCGGCAGGCTTGGCAGGATCGAGCGCGCGCGCGGGATGACGTCTTCGGCCGGGCGGTCGCCGGCCCAGTTTTCGGCGATCAGAAGGTCGAAGAATTCGTCGTTGGCGCGAAGCAGGAATGCCGCGCTGGTGGTGAAATGCTGGCACACATGGCCGCCGGCGAAGATCAGCCGGTCGACCAGTTTGGCGTGTTGGACGTCCGGTTCGATGAGGGCGATTCGCATAGTCGGCTTCAGGGTGGCGACGACTGGGAGCCGGCTTGTCCGTGAGGCCTGCCCAGCTTGCCTAACATCACCCCGACCCCCTAAACTCAACCGCTATGCGGAAAGCGCCGCGCTGAACTTCAAAGTTAATGAGAAAAAAATGCTAGCTGTCCTCAACCCTTGCGCCTATCAGACAGATCTGAAAATGCGCGGGGTCGCTCGCTAATGGGGTGGCCCGGCATTATCGTGTTGGGGGTGGCAATCGGTTTCGCGGGGTGGTGGTTCCATCCGCTGCGCCGTGCGAGCCGCGCCCGCTGGTGGATGGCGCTGCTCGCCGGCGCGCTCGGCGCGGTGGTTGCTCGCATGGGCGGCAACGTGACAGGTCTCTTTCATGACGGCGATACGCTCGAATGGCCGGTATGCACCGCCGTCGCGCTGATCGCCGTTGCCGCGACGGTCGGCTTGCTTTCCCGTCGATAAATATTTGCAGGTGACACCGATGAATGCCCGACTCCCCGAAACTTCCTCCATTCCCGAACGCCTCGCGAGCTTGCGCAGCGCGATGGCGCGCGAAGGCGTGGCCGCCTATCTGGTGCCGTCCGCCGACCCGCATCTGTCCGAGTATCTGCCTGAGCGCTGGCAGGGACGCCAGTGGCTGTCCGGCTTCACCGGTTCGGCCGGCACACTGGTCGTCTCCGCCGACTTCGCGGGCGTCTGGACGGACAGCCGCTATTGGGAGCAGGCCAACGCACAACTGGCCGGCACCGGCGTTCAGCTGATGAAGATGACCGGCGGTCAGCAAACCGCACCGCATGTCGACTGGCTCGCGCAGAATGTGGCGGCGGGCGGCACGGTCGGCGTGGACGGCGCCGTGCTCGGCGTGGCGGCGGCGCGGGCGTTGAGCGAGGCGCTCAGCGCGCGCGGCGTGCAACTGCGCACCGACGTCGATCTGTTCGATGCAATCTGGCCGCAGCGTCCATCGCTGCCGGCTGCGGCCGTGTTCGAACACGCCGCGCCGCATGCGAGCGTCGACCGTGCGGCAAAGCTCGCGCGGATTCGCGAGGCAATGGCGGACAAGGGCGCGCAATGGCATTTCGTCTCCACGCTCGACGACCTCGCGTGGCTGCTGAATCTGCGCGGCGCCGACGTCAGCTATAACCCGGTGTTCGTCGCGCACGCGTTGATCGGCGTCGATCGCGTGTCGCTGTTCGTCGCCGACGGCAAAGTGTCGTCGGAACTGGCCGACTCGCTGTCGCGCGACGGCATCAGCGTCGAGCCGTATGCGAAGGCCGCGGACGCGCTCGCCGCGCTGCCCGCCGGCAGCACGCTGCTGATCGACCCGCGCCGCATCACCTACGGCTCGCTGCAATCGGTGCCGCCGACGGTCAAGGTGGTCGAAGCCGTCAATCCGTCCACCTTCCTCAAATCGTGCAAGACCGCGGCGGAAGCCGAGCATGTGCGCGCGACCATGGAACAGGACGGCGCGGCGCTGGCCGAATTCTTCGCGTGGTTCGAAAGCGCGTTGGGCCGCGAGACTATCACCGAGCTGACCATCGACGAACGCCTGACGGCCGCGCGCGCGCGTCGTCCGGGCTTCGTGTCGCTGAGCTTCGCGACGATCGCGGGCTTCAACGCGAACGGCGCGATGCCGCACTACCGCGCCACCCAGGAAGCGCATTCGGTGATCGAGGGCAACGGCCTGTTGCTGATCGACTCCGGCGCGCAGTATCTGAGCGGCACCACCGACATCACGCGCGTGGTGCCGATCGGCACGCCGAGCGACGCGCAGCGGCGCGATTTCACGATCGTGCTCAAGGGCACGATGGCGTTGTCGCGCGCGCAATTCCCGCGCGGCATCCGCTCGCCGATGCTCGACGCGATCGCCCGCGCGCCGATCTGGGACGCCGGCGCCGATTACGGCCATGGCACCGGTCACGGGGTAGGCTACTTCCTGAACGTGCACGAAGGGCCGCAGGTGATCTCGCATTACGCGCCGGCCGAACCGTGGACCGCGATGGAAGAGGGGATGATCACGTCGGTCGAACCGGGCATCTACCGGCCGGGCAAGTGGGGCGTGCGGATCGAAAATCTCGTGCTGAACGTGCCGGCCGGGAAGACCGAGTTCGGCGACTTCCTCAAGTTCGAGACGTTGACGCTGTGTCCGATCGACACGCGCTGCCTCGACCTGTCGCTGCTGCGCGACGACGAGCGCGCGTGGCTCAACGCGTATCACCAGACGGTGCGCGCGCGGCTGTCGCCACATGTGTCCGGCGACGCGAAAGCGTGGCTGGAGTTGCGCACGCAACCCATCTGAGCACGGCAACGACCTGGCTAACGGAGAGCGCATGGCGATCAAGGCAGTGGTGTTCGATTTCGGCGGGGTGCTGATCGACTGGAGTCCCGAGTATCTGTATCGCGAGCTGATCCCGGACGAAACCGAGCGCCGCTGGTTTCTCACCCACGTCTGCTCGATGGACTGGGTGATCCGCCAGGACGGCGGCCAGCCGATCGTCGAGGCGACCGACGAGCTGATCGCGAAGTTTCCGGATCACGAAGCACTGATCCGCGCGTTCTACGAGCGCTGGCACGAGATGGTGGCCGGCGTGCTGGACGACGGCGTCGCGCTGATGGAAAAGCTCGAAGCCGCCGGCGTGCCGCTGTTCGGGCTGACCAACTGGTCGGCGGAGACCTTTCCGTATGCGTGGGAGCATTACCCGGTGTTGCGGCGGTTTCGCGACATCGTCGTGTCGGGGCGGGTGAAGCTGGTGAAGCCCGATCCGGCGATCTTCGCGGCCATGCGCGAGCGGATCGACGCGCAATTGCCGGGCATTGAGCCAGCCGAGCTGGTTTTCATCGACGACAACGCGAAGAACGCGCAAGCCGCGACGGCGCTCGGATGGCAGGGCGTGCATCACACGAGCGCTGCTCAAACCGAAGCGAAGCTGCGCGAATTGGGCTTGCCGGTTTGAGGGTTCTGTCAGGTTGAGTGGAATACGAGCGCTCGCGGTTTGCGCGGCCCCTGTTTTGCGCGCCGCTTACTGACCCAGCAGATTCTTCAACGCGTTCCCGAGTCCCTTCACGGTCTCCCCGGCGCCTTTGGCCACGTCTTCGACGCTCACGCCTAGCGCCTTCGCGAAGCCGGCGCCGATGCGCGTCATGATGCCGTCCCGCACCGAGAATTTCGGGTCGCGCAGATCTCCGTCCAGCACAAAGTGCAGGGTGATGTCGCCGTTGTGCGACTTGAGCGCTGCGACCGCCGCCTTGGTCGGAATCGACAGGAAGGTATCGAGCGGATTGCCGCTGTCGGCGAGTTGCAGATTGTGGACCGTCACCGTGCCGGGTGCGTGCAACCGATAGTTGCGCACCGTCGACTCGACCGTCAGATCGACCGTGCCGCCCGTCACCTGCGTCCTTCCACCGGCCTTTTTCAGCAGATACGGATCGAGCGTCACCACATCGACGCCGTGCAGTTTGCTGGTGGTCTGCGAATCCCGGCTGGCGATCTTGATCCAGCCGCCGAACGATACGGTGCCGGTGTGCGTCGGGCCTTTGATCGAGCCGCTGACGCTGACCCGCGTCGGCTCGCTGAGCGCTGGCAACTGCAGATTGTCGACGCTCGCGTTGGCGTTGCTGACCGTCACCTTGAACGCGGGCGGGCCGACGGTCATGTCGTAGAAATGGAAGTTGCCCTGCTCGAAGCTGATGTGATCGACCTGCTTATCGCGCGAAACGGGCGCGGCCAGGCCGCTGGCTTCTTCATCGGTGCGGTTCAGCGATTCGCGCAGATTCGGCAGCAGGTTGAGCGAGCCGTCCTTCGTGCGCAGCACGGACATGTCGAAGCCACGCACCACCACGCTGCGAATATGCATGCGGCGCGCGAGCAGATCGTGGATGTCGGGAGTGACGGTGATCTCGTCGGCCCGCAGCGGGGCGCCGGCCGGCCAGTTGGGCGGCGATTTGAGCTGTACGTTGGTGAGATGAACCGAGGTCAGGCCGACGTCGATGCTCCCGGCGCTGCCGAGCGGCCCGAGCGCCGCGGCCACGCGCTCCTTGACCTGCTGCTGCGCAAACCGCAAGCCGCCGATCGTCACGACGATCAACACCAGCAACACGCCGCCCACGACGACGATCCAGCGCTTGCCTTTCGACATCGCCATGCTTGCCTCCTCGTCACCACTTTCGCGGTGGGCTGTGACTGGCAATTGCGAGCGCTGGCCTCGCGCACGCGGTGCTGGCGGAACGGCTGCGTTCCGCGGAACGACGAGATCTATCACAAGGTGGCACGCAATGCGTGTGCCCTGACACGCGTTGCGCCCATGCCGTTTATTCCGTTGAGGCCAGGCGTGTGCGGCGTGTGCCATGGCCTGAACAACGACCAGCGAGACTATCGGAAGAGCGACATGGAAACGGCTGACTACCGGGCCGGCGAACGACGGTTTCAGCGGCGCCGCAGAGATGGACCAGCAATGCGGAACAATAAAGCGCGGCCCGTTCCCAACCCACAAGAACAGGCCGCCACTTCGCCTTAACGCGTAATCGGCTTGTAACGCAGACGCTTCGGACGCGCCCCTTCTTCACCGAGACGCGCGCGCTTGTCCGCTTCGTATTCCTGGTAATTGCCGTCGAAGAACGTGATTTGCGAATCGCCTTCGAACGCGAGGATGTGCGTCGCGATCCGGTCGAGGAACCAGCGATCGTGCGAGATCACCAGCACCGAGCCCGCGAATTCCAGCAACGCGTCTTCGAGCGCGCGCAGCGTTTCGACGTCGAGGTCGTTCGACGGTTCGTCGAGCAGCAGCACGTTGCCGCCCGCGATCAGCGTCTTCGCCAGATGCAAACGGCCGCGCTCGCCGCCTGACAGATTGCCGACGATCTTCTGCTGATCGCCACCCTTGAAGTTGAAGCGGCCGATGTACGCACGCGACGGCGTTTCGTACTTGCCAACCGTCAGCACGTCCGCACCGCCGGAGATTTCTTCGAACACGCTCTTCGAGCCATCGAGCGCGTCGCGGCTCTGGTCCACGTAAGCGAGCTTGACGGTCGGGCCTTGCACGATCTCACCCGAATCCGGCTGTTCGCGGCCGGTCAGCATGCGGAACAGCGTCGACTTGCCGGCGCCGTTCGGCCCGATGATGCCGACGATCGCGCCCGCCGGAATCTTGAAGCTGACGTCGTCGAGCAGCAGCCGGTCGCCATACGACTTGCTGACGTTCTTGAACTCGATCACTTCATTGCCGAGACGATCGCCGACCGGAATGAAGATTTCCTGCGTTTCGTTGCGCTTCTGGTAGTCCTGGCTGTTCAGTTCCTCGAAGCGGGCGATACGCGCCTTCGACTTCGCCTGACGGCCCTTCGGATTCTGGCGCACCCACTCCAGCTCCTTCTTGATCGCCTTCTGACGCGCCGATTCCGACGATTCTTCCTGCTTCAGGCGCTCTTCCTTCTGATCGAGCCAGCTGCTGTAGTTGCCCTTCCATGGAATGCCGTGGCCGCGGTCGAGTTCGAGAATCCACTCGGCGGCGTTATCGAGGAAGTAGCGGTCGTGGGTCACGGCGACGACGGTGCCCGGGAAGCGCGTGAGGAACTGTTCGAGCCAGTCGACCGATTCCGCGTCCAGGTGGTTGGTCGGTTCGTCGAGCAGCAGCATGTCCGGCTTTTCGAGCAGCAGCTTGCACAGCGCGACGCGGCGCTTTTCGCCGCCTGATAGATGCTCGATCTTCGCGTCCCAGGCCGGCAGGCGCAGTGCGTCGGCGGCGATTTCGATCTGCTGCTCGGCGCTGCCGCCGTCCGACGTTGCGAGGATCGCTTCGTACTTCGCCTGTTCGGCGGCGAGCGCGTCGAAGTCGGCGTCCGGCTCCGCGTAGGCCGCGTAGATTTCGTCGAGCTTCTTCTGCGCGTTGAATACGTCGCCGAGGCCTTCCTCGACCGCTTCACGCACCGTCTTGGTCGGATCGAGCTGCGGTTCCTGCGGCAGATAGCCGATGTTCAGGTTCGGCATCGGCGTGGCTTCGCCTTCGATGTCCTTATCCACACCGGCCATGATGCGAATCAGCGTCGACTTGCCCGAGCCGTTCAGGCCGAGCAGGCCGATCTTCGCGCCGGGGAAAAACGACAGCGAGATGTCTTTCAGGATTTGACGCTTGGGCGGCACGATTTTGCCGACCCGGTTCATGGTGAAAACGTATTGGGCCATTTGCTTGCAATAGACGTTGACGACGCCGGCCGCGCGGGGGCGGGCAGTCGTGGGTGGATGGGTAATCGGTGTTGAGGCCGGGCGGAGTGCCCGGCGCCGGCCGGCGCGGCGTCGAGTTCAACGACGCGCCGCGCGCGGGCGGCTGGTTCAGGTGGCATTGTACTTCGCGGGGCGGGTGGGACGGCAGATGGCGGCTAAAGGCGTTGGCGCAGGGCGTTCCGCGCGCCCGCTTTCGTGGACTTCGTCGACGCTCAGCGCCATTCGGCGACGCCGCCATGCCGCGAGCACGTGCCGCTGTGATGACGGCTGAAGCTGTAGGTGCCGTCACGGCAGTGTGCGGTCGCGCGTTGGGGCACGTTGCCTGACAGCGAGCGGGCCGGCGCATGCACGGTGTTGCCGTCGTGATTGGTGTAGGTGTTGTGATTGCTGAGGTTCGCTTCGTCGGGCGACGCGCCATCGGCGACATACGCGAACGCCGGCGCCGACGACACGCTGAACAGCAGCGCCACGGCCATGGCCGCATGGAAGCGAACGCTGTTGAGCGCGATGCCTGCCATGGTTTTTCTAGTCGTTGTTATTCGTACCGACCGGGCATGTGCTTCGCCTCGGTCTCAGTTCGCGCGCCGTCCCGTCGCCGGATCGAAGAAATGCAGATGCCGCGCCGGCAGCGCCACTTGCAGCAAGTCGCCCGCCGCCGGCCGATGCGCGTGCGGCAAGCGCACCGTCACGTCGTGTTTGCCCCAGCGGCCGTGCGCTAGATTGTCCGCGCCGAGCAGTTCGCACGAGTCGACGGTGAGCGTTGTGTGCGCGGCGTCCGCCTGCTGCGGGCTCATATGTTCGGGGCGAATCCCGAGCGTCCACTCGCGCCCCTTGGCGACTTCGCGGCCGATCGACGCCATGCCCGTCAGCGGCAGCTTGGGACCGTTGCCGGCGACATCGAACGTCGCGCCGTCATCCGACACGCGGCCTTCGAGCAGATTCATCCCCGGCGAACCGATGAAGCTCGCGACGAACATCGTGGCCGGCCGCTCATAGACCTCGGTCGGCGCGCCGATCTGTTCGGCGTGGCCCTTGTTCATCACGATCACGCGCTGCGCCAGCGTCATCGCTTCGATCTGATCGTGCGTCACGTACAGGCTCGTGGTCGCGAGGCGCGCGTGCAGGCGCTGGATTTCGAGGCGCATCTGCACACGCAAACGCGCGTCCAGATTCGACAACGGCTCGTCGAACAGAAACACCGCCGGCTCACGCACGATCGCGCGGCCCATCGCGACGCGCTGCCGCTGGCCGCCGGACAACTCGCGCGGCTTGCGTTGCAGCAGCGCTTCGAGTTCGAGAATCTGCGCGGCGGCCCCTACGCGCTTTGCGATCTGCGCGCGCTCGACGCCCGCGATCTTCAGCGCGTAGCCCATGTTCTCGGCCACGCTCATATGCGGGTACAGCGCGTAGTTCTGGAACACCATCGCGATGTTGCGGTCCTTCGGCTCCAGCGCGTTGACCACTTTGCCCGCGATCGAGATGTGCCCGTCGGAGATGCGTTCGAGTCCGGCGACCATCCGCAGCAACGTGGACTTGCCGCAGCCGGACGGGCCCACCATCACGACGAACTCGCCGTCGGCCACGTCCACGTCGATCCCGTGCAGTACGAACTGTTTGCCGTCGTAGGTTTTTTTAACGCCTTGCAGAGTCAGTGCAGCCATGCCGTTTTAGCCTTTCGTTGCTTGCCGCGCTCGCGCGGTGTTGGGTATTCCGATGTCTGAAGAAGCTCGCCGGGCGACGCGGATTACTTCTCCGAATCCACCAGCCCGCGCACGAACCAGCGCTGCATCGTCAGCACGACGGCGAGCGGGGGCAGCATCGCGAGCAGCGTCGCGGTCATCACGAGATGCCATTCGGTCGCGGTGTCGCCGGACGCGATCATGCTTCTGATGCCGACCACGGCAGTGGTCAGCGACTGCTGGCTCGTAATCAGGATCGGCCACAGATACTGATTCCAGCCGTAGATGAACGTGATCACGAAGAGCGCCGCCATGTTCGTCTTGGACAGCGGCAACACGACGTCCCAGAAGAAGCGCATCGCGCCCGCGCCGTCGATGCGCGCCGCTTCCATCAATTCGTCCGGCAGCGTCATGAAGAACTGGCGGAACAGAAACGTCGCGGTGGCCGATGCGATCAGCGGCAACGTCAAACCGCTGTACGTATTGCTCAGATGCATCGACGACACGACCTGCACAGTCGGGAAGATCCGCACTTCGACCGGCAGCATCAGCGTGACGAAGATCAGCCAGAACGCGAACGTGCGAAACGGAAAGCGGAAGAACACGATCGCGTACGCGGAGATCATCGACACGGCGATCTTGCCGATCGAAATCACCAGCGCCATCACGAGGCTGTTGAACAGCATGCGCCCGAATGGCGCCGCCGCATTGCCGCTGCCGTGCGACCAGACGGTCGCGATGTTCTCGAACAGATGCGTGCTCGGCACGAGCGACAGCGGCACCGTGAACACTTCATGCTCGCTCATCGTCGCCGCGCAGAACGCGACGTACACGGGAAACACCACCAGCGCGACGCCGAGTATCAGCACCGCGTGGCAGAAGAGGTCGAAACCGCGGCGGTTCTCGATCATGAGTATTGAACCCGGCGTTCGATGAAGCGGAATTGCACGACCGTCAGCGCGACGACGATCACCATCAGGATCACCGACTGCGCGCCCGAGCTGCCGATGTCGAGCCCCTGGAAACCTTCGGCGAAGATCTTGTAGATCAGCGTGCGGGTCGCTTGCGCGGGGCCGCCGCCGGTGGCGGCGTCGATCACGGGGAAGGTGTCGAAGAACGCGTAGGTGATGTTGATCACCAGCAGGAAGAAACTGGTGGGCGACAACAACGGCAGCGCGATGCCGAAGAAGCGCCGCACCGGACCAGCACCGTCGATCGCGGCCGCTTCGATCAGCGAGCGCGGGATCGCCTGCAAGCCCGCATAGAAGAACAGGAAGTTATAGCTGACCTGTTTCCAGACCGACGCGAGCACCACCAGAAACATCGCCTGGCCGGCATTCAACGCGTGATTCCACACGATGCCGTACTTCGCCAGCGCGTAGGTGACGAGGCCGATGCTCGGGTTGAACAGGAAGGACCACAGCACCGCGGCGATGGCGGGCGCGACCGCATAAGGCCAGATCAGCAGCGTCTGGTAGGTCTTCGCGCCGCGCGTCACGCGATCCGCGCAGACCGCCAGCAACAGCGAGATCACGAGCCCCGACACGGTGACGAGCGCGCAGAAGATCAGCGTCGTATTGAACGACGACAGATAAAGCGGATCGGCGAGCAATTGCCGGAAGTTCGCGAGCCCGACGAATTCGCTCGACGTGCCGAACGCATCCTGGCTTTGGGTGGATTGCCAGAGCGCCTCGCCGGCCGGCCACAGGAAGAACAGCAGCGTGATCGCGAGTTGCGGCGCGACGAGCAGATAGGGCAGCAGGCTGGTGCCGAAGCTGGAGCGCTTTTCCATCGAGGATTCCAAGGTTGGCTGCAACTAGGGGTTCCGGCGCGAGCGTGCCGGAACCGTACCGGCGAATGCCTTAGTTGCCGGCTTTTTCGAAGCGGCGCAGCAGCTCGTCGCCGCGCGATACCGACGCATCGAGCGCCTGTTGCGGCGTCTTCTTCTGTGCCCACACCTGTTCGAGTTCTTCGTCGATCACCGTGCGGATCTGCGGCATGTTGCCCAGACGTAAGCCCTTCGTGAACGGCAGCGGCGGCTTGTTGAGCATCTGGCGGATCGCGGTGTCGCTGCCGGGGTTCTTGTCGTAGAAGCCTTGCTGGCGGGTCAGGTCATACGCGGCGGTCGTGACCGGCAGGTAGCCCGTGTCCTGATGCCACTTCGCGGCCACCGGCGGCGAGCTCAGATACGCGAGGAATGTCGCCACGCCTTTGTAGACTGCCGGGTCCTTGCCCGACAACACCCACAAGCTCGCCCCGCCAATGATCGCGTTCTGCGGCGCGCCCTTCACGTTCGCGTCGTACGGCATCATGCCGGTGCCGAAGTTGAACTTCGCGTACTTCTTGATCGTGGCGAGCGAACCGGACGAGTTCGTGATGATCCCGCAGTCGCCGCTATAGAACTTCGACACCGGTTCGTCCTTGCGGCCGACATAGGTGAAGGTGCCGTCTTTCTGCATGTTCTGCAGGAACTGGATGTGCGCGATCTGCAATGGCTTGTTGAACTCGAGCTGCGCGTCGAGTCCGTCGAAACCATTGTTCTTCGACGCGAACGGCGCGGCATGCCACGCGCTGTAGTTCTCGAGCTGAATCCAGCTCTGCCAGCCCGACGAATAGCCGCATGCCATGCCCGACGCTTTCAGCTTCTGCGCGTCGGTCTGCAACTCGGCCCAGGTTTTCGGCGGCTGGTTCGGGTCGAGCCCGGCTTTCTTGAACGCGTCCTTGTTGTAGTAGAGCACCGGCGTCGAGCTGTTGAACGGCATCGAGATCAGCTGGCCGGTTTTTGCGTCGCTGTAATAGCTCGCGATGGTCGGCACGAACGCCTTCTGGTCGAGCGGCACGCCCGCTTGCTTGAACACTTCCGTCACCGGGACCACGGCCTTTTTCGCCTGCATCATCGTGGCGGTGCCGACTTCGTAGACTTGCAGAATGGCCGGTGCGTTGCCGCTGCGATACGCGGCGATGCCGGCCGCGAGCGTCTGGTCGTAGGTGCCCTTGAAGACCGGCACGATCTTGTAGTCGGTTTGCGACGCGTTGAAGTCGTTGGCGATGTCGTTCAGACGTTCGCCCAAGGCGGCTTCCATTGCGTGCCAGAACTGGATTTCAGTGGCGGCGTGGGCAGTCTGGCTGATGCCGATACCCAAGACGGCGGCAACGGATAGCGAACGAAACAGCGGCTTGCAATTCATCGATTTGTCTCCCCATGCAAAGTGGTCGATAGGAGTTGGCGCTTCAGCGCTTACTCCGATCCCAGATGGTACGGAACGGGCGCGAATGCGAATCGCGCGATTCTATTTGTGTTCAATGACAGTCCGGCGTCATGGGCCAGGCGGCGCGGGCCGCGTTTGACGGGCGTCGGAAGCCGCAATTTAACATCGGCTGTCATGAAACGGAAACAATCGGGGCGAGCAGCGTGGGGAGGCGAGGCGGACGACGGTGTACGCCGGTGATGGCGAGGCGTCGGCGAAGTTCGCGCAAGCGAGCGGCGCTCATGCAGGCATCCGCGAAAGAAGCGCGCAAAAAAGCCCGCAAAAAGCGGGCTTTCTGAATGCAGAGGCGCGCGATCGCGCTTGAGTTTGGCGTCGCCGCGCGCGCGGTGCTGAAGCGGGAGGCTGGCGCCCGCTCAGACGTTGAACAGGAAGTTCATCACGTCGCCGTCGTGCACGATGTATTCCTTGCCTTCAGCGCGCATCTTGCCGGCTTCCTTCGCGCCCTGCTCACCCTTATAGGTGATGTAGTCGTTGTACGAGATCGTCTGCGCGCGAATGAAGCCGCGCTCGAAGTCGGTGTGGATCGCACCCGCCGCTTGCGGCGCGGTGTCGCCGACATGGATCGTCCACGCGCGCACTTCCTTCACGCCGGCCGTGAAGTAGGTTTGCAGGCCGAGCAGCTTGAAACCCGCGCGAATCACGCGGTTCAGGCCCGGCTCTTCCATACCCATGTCGGCGAGGAACACTTGCATGTCGGCTTCGTCGAGGTCGGCGATTTCCGCTTCGATCGCGGCGCACACGGCCACCACCGGCGCATTTTCGCCCGCGGCGAATTTCGTCACCGCGTCCAGATGCGGGTTGTTGTGGAAACCGTCGTCCTTCACGTTGGCCACGTACATGGTCGGCTTGGCGGTGATCAGGCAGAACGGCTTGAGCGTCGCTTTTTCCTCGTCC
This sequence comes from Paraburkholderia sediminicola, assembly GCF_046026895.1. Taxonomy (GTDB): domain Bacteria; phylum Pseudomonadota; class Gammaproteobacteria; order Burkholderiales; family Burkholderiaceae; genus Paraburkholderia; species Paraburkholderia sediminicola_C. The sequence goes on along the minus strand of NZ_JAQQEU010000036.1, from coordinate 22,579 downwards.
GTCAGATCGAGCGCGCGGACCGGCTTGGCCTGGTCGAGCTGCGCGCGCACCTTTTCCAGCACGGCGGCGTTCTTGGCGGCTTCCTTGTCGTTGCCCGACTTGGCGGCCTTCGAATAGCGCGTCAGCGCCTTTTCGACGGTGGCGAGGTCGGCCAGCGCCAGTTCGGTGTTGATCACTTCGATATCCGACAGCGGATCGATCTTGTTCGCGACGTGAATCACGTTGTCGTCTTCGAAGCAGCGCACCACGTGCGTGATCGCGTCGGTTTCGCGAATGTTCGCGAGGAACTGGTTGCCGAGGCCTTCGCCCTTGCTCGCGCCCGCCACGAGACCGGCGATGTCGACGAATTCCACCACCGCCGGCAGGATGCGCTCCGGCTTGACGATGTCGGCGAGTGCCTTCAGACGCGCGTCCGGCACCTCGACTACGCCGACATTCGGCTCGATCGTGCAGAACGGATAGTTTTCGGCGGCGATGCCCGCCTTGGTCAGCGCATTGAACAGGGTGGACTTGCCGACGTTAGGCAGGCCGACGATGCCGCATTTGAGGCTCATGGGAATCCTTCAGTGAATCAGTAAGTTGCGTGATGCGCTCGACGCCGTGTGCGGATTCGGGAAGCCAGCGCGTCTGGCCTGGCGCGGCAATCGTAGCGGAGCGGGGACAAGTCACCGAATCGGGGCGTTGACTCAACGATTGAGTGCGAGTTTTCACGGAAAGCGCAATTGTAACCCGTTCGGATCGGCTTACCGGTGCGGGGGCGGGAAAGCGGGACTGGCCTGGGCAGCGTGTGCGACCGCAGCAACACCATGCGGCCGGCCGCTGGCCGCAATCCATTTCCTCAGCCGATTTCCTTGAGGCCGCTGTAAAATTGTCAGTTCAGGGCCGCTAGAGTTCTCTCCGGGGAAAAGGTATGCGCATAGTTGGATAGTTGGTAGCGGGGTTGGCCCGTGGGGCTGGCAGGCGCCGCCGTCGCGACATGGCTGGCGCCGGGCTTCGACGAAGCCCAGGCCAACACGGATCGGCAGACCGTCGAGTGCATGACGAACCGCCTGACGGCGGAAGACCAGGCGCAGATCGCGCAATTCGCCGATAAAAACGACTTCGATTCCTTGTGGCGCGTGTACGACCGAGTGTTCCCGGATTGCGCCGTGCGAGGCGACCAGCGCGAGCGCAAAGCCCGGCTCGAAGCGATCGCGTGGAATCCTGCAATCGGACCGCAAATTCATGCGCCTGCGCGAGGCGAATGCGGCGCTGGCGTCGGGTTCGCATTAACCTGCGCTGCGCTGTTTTTCCCGGCGCACATGCCGCACGCGCCGATCCGTCCCCCGCAACCCCCGCGGCTATAATGCGCGGATGAACGAACACCACCAGACCTTTGATGCCGCCGTGATCGGCGGCGGGCTCGTCGGCAAGACCGCGGCGCTCGCGCTCACGCAAGGCGGCCTGCGCGTGGCGCTGCTCGCGCAGCCGTGCGCGGCGTTGCCCGCAGGCGCCGGGTTCGACTCGCGGGTCTACGCGTTGTCGGCGAGTTCGCAGGCGTTGCTGGAGCGCTTGCGGGTCTGGCAGGCGCTCGATCTATCGCGGCTCGGGCCCGTCTACGACATGCGCGTCTACGGCGACGCGCACGCCGAGCTGCATTTCTCCGCGTTTCAGGCGTCGGTGCCGCAACTGGCGTGGATCGTCGAATCGTCGCTGATCGAGCGCGCGCTGGATGCGGCGCTGCGCTTCCAGCCGAATCTCACCTGGATCGACACGCGCGCTCAGGCGTTGGACTTCACCGCCGAGAGCGCGAGTGTGGGGCTCGCGAACGGCAACGTCGTCGAGACCGACCTGGTGGTCGGCGCGGACGGCGCGCATTCGTGGGTCCGGGCGCAGATCGGCTCGAAGATGAATCGGCGCGACTACCGGCAAACCGGCGTGGTCGCTAACTTCAAGGCGAGCAAGCCGCACGGCGAAACCGCCTACCAATGGTTCCGCGACGGCGAGATCGTCGCGCTGCTGCCCATGCCCGACGGTCATCTGTCGCTGGTCTGGTCGGCGCGCACCGAGCACGCCGGGCAACTGCTCGCGCTGGATCCGGCGCAACTCGCCGCCGAAGTGGAACGCGTGAGCGGCGGCCAGTTCGGCGCGCTCGAATGCGTGACGCCCGCGCAAGGTTTCCCGCTCGCGCTGCAAACGGTGGACCGGCTGGTGGCGCCGCGCGTCGCGCTGGTCGGCGATGCCGCACATCTGATTCACCCGCTGGCCGGGCAAGGCATGAACCTCGGTTTGCGCGACGTCGCGGCGCTCACCGACACGGTCGCCGGCAAGGAATCGTTCCGCGATCTCGGCGACATGGTGCTGCTGCGCCGCTACGAACGCGCTCGCCGCGAAGACATCCGCGCGCTGATGATCGCCACGGATGGCCTGCAAAAACTCTTCGCGGTCCCCGGTCCGTTCGCCAAGGCGCTGCGCAATAGCGGCATGGCGTTCGTCGGCGCGCAGCCGTTCATCAAGCGCTGGCTGGTGTCGACCGCGCTCGGATAACGCGGGGCGCGGCCGGCGCGGCCTGCAACACAGGTATCATTGACGGATTGACACCGTTCCAGCCGGACCCGACACGTGATACACCGCGCACGATGCGCGATCGAACCCAGGAATTCAGCATGAAAAAGACCTTCCGCATGGTGGCTGGCGCGATCGCGATCGCCGCCGTCACGATCGGCTGCTCGGCGCAGGCCGACCAGACCACCGACAAGCTCAAAGCCACGCTGCAATCGCGGCTGGCCGACGTGCAGATCAAGGGCATCACGAAGTCGCCGATCGCCGGGCTGTACGAAGTGAACCTCGGCACCCAGATCGTCTATAGCGACGCGAACGGCGATTACCTGTTGCTCGGCGACATGGTCGACGCGAAGACCCGCAAGAATCTGACCGAAGCGCGCTTGTCGGACACCAACCGTATCGATTTCGCGAGCCTGCCGTTTGCGAACGCGGTGAAGGTCGTGCGGGGCAACGGCGCGCGCAAGATCGCCGTGTTCTCCGATCCGAACTGCCCGTACTGCAAGCAGCTCGAGACGTCGTTGAAGTCGCTCGACAACGTGACGGTCTACACGTTCCTGTATCCGGTTCTGTCGCCGGATTCGACGGCCAAGTCGAAGTCGATCTGGTGTTCGGCGGATCGCGCGAAAGCCTGGGAATCGTGGATGCAGGACCATCAGGCGCCCACCGCCGCCGCCACCTGCGACACCGCCGCGATCGACAAGAACCTGGCGCTCGGTCACGCGATGAACGTCGAGGGCACGCCTACCGTGTTCCTCGCCGACGGCCGCCGCCTGCCGGGCGCCGTGCCGGCAGACCGGCTGGACAAGGAAATGTCCGGCGTGCATTGAGCACGCGGCACACATAAAGACGAGGAGGCGCGCAGGGCGCCTCCTTTCGCATCAAGCCCCGCAGATTCCCGCCTCACACCTCCTACTCGCCGCCGATGAAGCCGATCCGCTACACCATCGTTCCCAAGCAACCCGCCGCCCACCTGTTCGAAGTCACCGTGACCGTCGCCGATCCCGATCCGGCCGGCCAGCGTTTCATGCTGCCGGTGTGGATTCCGGGCAGCTACATGGTGCGCGAGTTCGCGCGCAACATCGTCACGCTGCGCGCCGTGAACGACGCGGGCCGCAAGGTGCGTGTGGAGAAAACCGACAAGCACACGTGGCAGGCCGCGCCGGTCAAGGGCGCCCTGACGCTGCGCTACGAGGTGTACGCGTGGGACCTGTCGGTGCGCGCCGCGCATCTCGACGATACGACCGGCTTCTTCAACGGCACGAGCGTGTTCCTGTCGCCGCTCGGGCATGAGCAAGCGCAGTGCGTGGTGGAGATTCAGAAGCCGGCAGGTACGGCCTATCGCAACTGGCGCGTTGCGACCGCGCTGCCGGAAGCACGTGGCACGAAGCGCTACGGCTTTGGCGATTACCGCGCGCAGAACTACGACGAACTGATCGATCATCCGGTCACGCTGGGCGAATTCGAGCTGGCGACGTTCGACGCGCATGGCGTGCCGCACGACATCGTGATCGCGGGGCGCGTGATCGGGCTGGACATGGCGCGCCTGTCCGCCGACCTGAAGCGCATCTGCGAAGCGCAGATCGCGTTGTTCGAACCGAAGACGAAGAAAGCGCCCGTCGATCGCTACGTGTTCATGACGCAGGCCGTCACCGACGGTTACGGCGGGCTGGAGCACCGCGCGTCGACGGCGCTGATCTGCAATCGCGGTGATCTGCCGGCGCAAGGCCGCGACGCGATGAGCGAAGGCTACCGGACTTACCTCGGCCTGTGCAGCCACGAATATTTCCACACGTGGAACGTGAAGCGCATCAAACCGGCCGTGTTCGCGCCGTACGACCTGAGCGTCGAAAACTACACGTCGCTGCTGTGGCTGTTCGAGGGCTTTACGTCTTATTACGACGACCTGATCCTGGTGCGCAGCGGCCTGATTTCCCAGGACGACTATTTCGGCATGCTCGGCAAGGTGATCGGCGGCGTACAGCGCGGCAGCGGCCGGCTGAAGCAATCCGTCGCCGAAAGCTCATTCGACGCGTGGGTCAAATACTACCGGCAGGACGAGAACGCGCCGAACGCGATCGTCAGCTATTACACCAAGGGCTCGCTCGTCGCGCTCGCGTTCGATCTGACGATCCGCGAGCAGACCGGCAACCGCAAATCGCTCGACGACGTGATGCGTCTGCTGTGGCAGCGCTTCGGCCGCGACTTCTACCGCGGCAAACCGGTTGGTGTCGACGAGGGCCAGATCGAGGCGATTTTCGCGGAAGCCACCGGCGCCCAGCTCGACGAACTGTTCGCCGAGGCCGTGCACGGCACGGGCGATCTGCCGCTCGATGCGCTACTCGCGCCGTTCGGTGTTTCGCTGGCGCCGGAACTCGACAAGGACGGCAAGCCGTCGCTCGGCGTGCGTCTGCGCGGCGGCGCGGATTGCGCGTTGGCAGCGGTCCATGACGGCAGCGCGGCGCAGAAAGCGGGACTCTCGGCGGGCGATGTGCTGATCGCGCTCGACGGCCTGCGCGTGACCGGCTCGAATCTTGACGGCCTGCTCGCGCGCTATCAGCCGGGCGCGAAAGTCGAAATTCACGCGTTCCGCCGCGATGAGCTGCGCACCACGCAAGTCAAGCTGGACGGGCCTGAGGCGGCGCGCTACAAGCTCGCTGTCAGCGACAAGCGGCCTGCCCCGCGTAAGGCGCGTGAACGCTGGCTGGCAAGCTGATCGTAATCGCCACTGCTATCAATTAACGCGCGAGGAGGGCGGATTGTTCTACCAATGCAACAATCCGTCGCCGCTGGATGGCTTTTTCCCGAGCCGGTAAAAAAACACAATGACTCCACTCGCGCAACACTGCGCGCCCCTACTGGAGTCCACCATGACCACGATCCTGCAAATCAACTCGGCAGCCCGTTCGCAAGGCGCGAACTCGACGCTGCTCGTCAACGAGCTGACCGAAAAACTGCAACAGTCGAATCCGGGCGCGCAAGTCGTCGTCCGCAATCTGCAAGCCGAACCGCTGCCGCACCTGGACGACGCCGTCCTCGGCGCGTTCTTCACGCCGGCCGACCAGCGCACCGCCGAGCAAGCCGCGATCGCCGCGCGCAGCGAAGCGCTGATCGCCGAACTGCAAGCCGCCGACATCGTCGTGATCGGCGCACCGATGTACAACTTCGGCATCTCGTCGCAGCTCAAGACGTACTTCGACTTCATCGCCCGCGCCGGCATCACGTTCCAGTACACGGCGAACGGCCCCGAAGGTCTCGTGAAGGGCAAGAAGGTCCACATCGTGTCGGCACGCGGCGGCAAGTACCTCGGTACGCCGAACGACAGCCAGACGCCGTATCTGAAGAGCTTCCTAAGCTTTCTCGGCATGACCGACGTGAGCTTCATCTACGCCGAAGGCCTGAACATGGGCCCGGAAGCAGCGGACGCAGCGCTGGCTGCCGCGCGCGAGGCGATCGCCGCTGCGTAAGGAGTTGCCGCTTCAACGCGGCAGATAGCGGTGCAATGAGAAACGCCACGGACGTGTGAGTCCGTGGCGTTTTTTCTTGTTGAGGAGCGGCCTGCGTGGCTAGGCAAGCATTTGCGCTTCGTCGGGCAAGCGCCAGTCGATCGGTTCGCGGCCGTGTTTCACGAGATATTCGTTGGCCTTGGCAAAGTGCCCGCAGCCGAGAAAGCCGCGATGCGCCGAGAGCGGCGACGGATGCGGCGCCTCCAGCACGTAGTGCGACTTGCCGCCGAGCAGCGCACGCTTGGCTTGCGCATGCGCGCCCCACAGCATGAACACGAGGCCGTCGTGACGCATCGCCAGTTCATGGATCAGTGTGTCCGTGCACTTTTCCCAGCCGCGTTTCGCGTGACTCGCGGCGCTGTCGCGCTCGACGGTCAGCACCGTGTTCAGCAGCAGCACGCCTTGCTTGGCCCAAGTGTCGAGGCAGCCGTGGCGCGGCGGTTCGTGGCCGAGACTCGCGGCGATTTCCTTGAAGATGTTGCGCAGCGAAGGCGGCGTGCGCACGTTCGGCGCGACCGAAAATGCAAGCCCGTGCGCTTGCGGCGTGCCGCGGTCCTCGCCGTGATACGGGTCTTGGCCGAGGATCACCACTTTGACGTCGTCGGGGCTCGTCAGGCGCAGCGCGCGGAACACGTCGGCGGGATAAACGGTTTTGCCGGCCGCACGCTCGCCGTCGACAAAGCGGCAAAGCGGCGCGTACGTGTCGCTTTCGATGAACGGCTTGAGATGCGCGCGCCATGCCTGGGGCAGTGCGGCGAATTGGGCTTCGAGCATCGGCGGAGCGTCGGCGCTCGGCGGCGGGGTGGTCAGGTCACTGTCCAGTTGAGATGCGGCGTCGCCGAACAGGGATGCCTGCGACGGGTGGGGGCGGTTTCGGGAAGCAGAGGTCATGGCGGGGGAGTGTCGCAGCAAACGCGCTCTGGCTCAAGGTACGGCGACGTGCGCTTCGCGAAGCCACTCAGCCCGCCCGCAGGCGATAGCCGCGCTGCGCCTTGCTAATGTTGTCGGGCGCAAGGGCGGTTATTTGTTTGCCGAGTTGCGCGGCGAGCGCGTGCAGCGCGGCTTCGTCGCCGGACTTCAGTTCGAGTTCGATTTCGCAGATCGGCGCGCGGCGGGTCTTGCCGTCGACTTCGGCAAGCACCTCGCCCTGATCGATCGCAGCTTCGATCTCCGCGCCATCCGCGTTGACATGCCACAGCGTGCGGGTGAAATTCGTGCGGAACAGTTCGGTCAATGCGGGCGCCGCCTCGCGTAACGAGTCGGCTGCGGCCGGCTCGTCGCAGGCGCGCAGCAAGGCGTCGATTTCCAGCTTCGCGCTCGCCACCGGCATTTCCCATTCATGCCGGCTGTGCAAACCATTGTTCGCATGGCCCACCGTCTTGAAGGTTTGCAGCCATCCGTCCGGCGTCTGACGCAGACGCAGCGCGCTCTTCGACGTCGCCAACGTGAGCTGCGGCGTATCGAAGTAGATGTTCACCAGCTTGACCCGGCGCCCTTCTTCACCGGTACGCGCGACGAACCATTGCGTCGCGGCTTGCACCTGCTCAGCCGGCAGGGCCAGCTTGATTTCGCGTTCCATGCCCATGATCTGCTTCGCTCGCTATGCGGCCGCCGTGCCTAGAAAAACATCCGCGCCAGTTCGACGCCCGGCTCATCCGCGCGCATGAACGCCTCGCCGACGAGGAACGTGTGCACGTCCATCGCGCGCAGGCGTTCGACATCGGCGCGCGCCAGAATGCCCGACTCCGTGACGACGATGCGGTCGTCGGGAATCGAGTCGAGCATGCCGATGGTGGTGACGATCGACGTTTCGAAAGTACGCAGATTGCGATTGTTGATGCCGATCAGCGGCGTCTTCAGCGTCAGCGCTTCCTGCAGTTCGTCGCTGTCGTGTACTTCGACCAGCACCGCGAGCCCCAGCGAATGCGCGAGCGCTTCGAGGTCCTGCATCTGCGCGGTGTCGAGCGCGGCGGCGATCAGCAGGATCGCGTCGGCGCCCATCGCGCGGGCTTCGACGATCTGGTACGGATCGATGATGAAGTCCTTGCGCAGCACCGGCAGCTTGCACGCGGCGCGCGCCTGCTGCAGATACGCGACGCTGCCCTGGAAGAACTGCACGTCGGTCAGCACCGATAGACAGGCCGCGCCGTGCTTCTCATACGAACGTGCGATCCCTGCCGGGTCGAAGTGCTCGCGCAGCACGCCCTTGGACGGGCTCGCCTTCTTCACTTCGGAAATCACCGCGGCCAGACCCGCTGCGTGCTTGGCGCGCAACGCGCCGACGAAATCGCGAATATCGCGCGACGATGCTTCGAGGCGCAGTTCTTCGAGCGGCGCGCTCTGTTCGGCCGCGCGGACTTCTTCGCGTTTGACCGCGATGATGCGGTCGAGGATGTCGCTCATAAGTGTCTCGCTACGTGATTACTGCTTGAATTGCTGGGTGAAGCGGATCAGGTCGTCGACCTTCGCGCGGGCCTTGCCGCTCGCGATCGCTTCGCGCGCCAGTTGAATGCCGTCCGCGATCGACGACGCCACGTTCGCCGAATACAGCGCCGTGCCCGCGTTCAGCGTGACGATTTCGCGCGCGACGCCAGGCTTGTTGTCCAGCGCCTCGAGCAGCATCGCTTTGGATTCGCTCGCGTCGGCCACTTTCAGCGTGCGGTTCGAGACCATCTGCATGCCGAAGTCTTCCGGATGAATCTCGTACTCGCGGACCTCGCCGTCGCGCAACTCGCCGACTTGCGTGGCCGCGCCGAGCGACACTTCGTCCATGCCGTCCATGCCGTACACCACCAGCACGTGCTTCGCGCCGAGGCGCTGCATCACGCGCACCTGAATGCCGACGAGGTCCGCGTGGAACACGCCCATCAACTGGTTCGGTGCGCCGGCCGGGTTGGTCAGCGGGCCGAGAATGTTGAAGATGGTACGCACGCCGAGCTCGCGGCGCACGGCGGCGATGTTCTTCATCGCCGGGTGATGGTTCGGCGCGAACATGAAGCCCATGCCGGTTTCCGCAATCGACGCCGCCACCTGGTCCGGTTGCAGATCGATATTCACGCCGAGCGCTTCGAGCACGTCCGCGCTGCCCGATTTACTCGACACGCCGCGATTGCCGTGCTTCGCGACCTTCGCGCCGGCGGCCGCCGACACGAACATGGTGGCGGTGGAAATGTTGAAGGTATGCGCGCCGTCGCCGCCGGTGCCGACGATATCGACGAAGTTCGAGTTGTCTTGCACGTCGACGTGCCGGGCAAATTCACGCATCACCGTGGCGGCGGCTGTGATCTCGCCGATGGTCTCTTTTTTGACGCGCAAGCCGGTGATGATCGCAGCCGACATCACGGGCGAGAGTTCGCCGCGCATGATGAGCCGCATCAGATGCAGCATTTCGTCGTGGAAAATCTCGCGGTGCTCGATAGTCCGTTGCAGCGCTTCCTGGGGTGTAATCGACATGGCTTCGTCTCTCTTATCAGGCGTTGCGTGGGGACGTGCTGTGGGTCGCACCGCTGCGGGCGAGCTTCGACTGCTTCACGAAGTTTTCCAGCAGCGCGTGCCCGTGTTCGGACAGGATCGATTCCGGATGGAACTGCACGCCTTCGACCGCGAGTTCCTTGTGGCGCACCCCCATGATCTCGCCGTCCTCGGTCCATGCCGACACTTCGAGGCAATCGGGCAGCGATTCGCGTTCGATCGCGAGCGAATGATAGCGGGTCACGACGAAATGCTTCGGCAGGTCGGCGAACACGCCTTTGCAGTCCGTTTCGATCGTGCTCACCTTGCCGTGCATGATGGTTTGCGCGCGCACCACGCGGCCGCCGAACGCTTCGCCGATCGCCTGGTGGCCGAGGCAGACGCCGAGAATCGGCATCTTGCCGGCGAATTCGCGCAGCACGTCGAGCGTGATGCCGGCGTGTTGCGGATTGCTGGGGCCGGGCGACAGGCAGATGCGCTCGGGGTTGAGCCTGGCGATCTCGGCCAGCGTGATTTCGTCGTTCCGATAGGTGCGCACGTCTTCGCCGAGTTCGCCGAAGTACTGCACCAGGTTGTAGGTGAACGAGTCGTAGTTGTCGATCATGAGCAGCATGGTGTGTCTCCGGTCAGAAGTCGCTATCGAGGCCGTCTTGAACCTGTTCGGCGGCGCGCAGCACGGCGCGCGCTTTGTTCTCGGTCTCTTGCCATTCGGATTCCGGCACCGAATCCGCGACCACACCCGCGGCCGCCTGCACATACAGATTGCCGTTCGCGATCACGCCGGTGCGGATCGTGATGGCCAGATCCATTTCACCGGTGAACGACAGGTAGCCGACCGCCCCGCCGTACAGGCCGCGCTTCACGGGTTCCAGTTCGTCGATGAGTTCCATCGCGCGGACCTTCGGCGCGCCCGACAGCGTGCCGGCCGGGAACGTCGCGCGCAGCACGTCGAAATTGGTGGTGCCGGGCTTCAGCTTGCCTTCGACCGAACTCACGATGTGCTGCACGTGCGAGTACTTTTCGATCACCATCTTGTCGGTCACGACGACCGAGCCGATCTGCGCGATGCGGCCCACGTCGTTGCGCGCGAGGTCGATCAGCATCACGTGTTCGGCGATTTCCTTCGGGTCGTTCAGCAGTTCGGTCGCGAGTTCCGCGTCGCGTTCCGGGGTGTTGCCGCGCGGACGCGTGCCGGCGAGCGGGCGGATCGTCACGATGCGATCCTCGCCGCGCTTTTCCTGGCGCACCAGGATTTCCGGCGACGCGCCCACCACATGAAATTCGCCGAAGTTGTAGTAGTACATGTACGGCGACGGATTCAGCGAGCGCAGCGCGCGATACAGCGACAGCGGATTGTCGCGGTACGGCTTGATCAGACGCTGGCCGACCTGCACCTGCATCAGTTCGCCGGCGGCGATGTATTCCTTCGCCTTGCGCACGGCGGCCAGATAGTCGTCTTTCGCGAATTCGCGATAGGTCTCGGTGCGCATGCTGGCGGACGTGACCGGCGGCTGCACGGTCGTGCGCAAACGCTGACGCAGTTCACGCAGACGCTGCTTGGCCTTCGTGTACGCCTCGGCTTGTGTCGGATCGGCGTACACCACCAGATAGAGCTTGCCCGCAAGGTTGTCGATCACCGCGACTTCTTCGGTCAGCAGCAACTGGATGTCGGGCAGATTCAGATCGTCTTTCGGCGCGGTGTGCGCGAGCTTTTTCTCGATATAGCGCACCGCGTCATAGCCGAAGTAACCGGCGAGGCCGCCCGCGAAACGCGGCAGCCCGGGGCGCTGCGCCACTTTGAAGCGGCTCTGGAATTGCTGGATGAATTCGAGCGGATCGCCCTCGTGCGTTTCGACGACCTGGCCGTCGCGCACCACTTCCGACACGCCGTTGCGCGTGCGCAGCAGCGTGCGCGCGGGCAGTCCGATGAACGAATAGCGGCCGAAGCGTTCGCCGCCCACCACCGATTCCAGCAGGAACGAGTTGGCGCCGTTGCGCTCGGTCTGCGCGAGTTTGAGGTACAGCGAGAGCGGCGTTTCGAGGTCGGCCAGCGCTTCGGCGATCAGCGGAATGCGGTTGAAGCCCTCATTGGCGAGGGACTGGAATTCGAGTTCGGTCATGTTCCGATCCTGTACGGTGGTCCGGCGGCAGCGTGCGTCGGACAAAGCGGGGCGGGGCGCGACCGGTCAGCACGCGCGTCGACATGTCGACAATGATGATACGGACCGGCGCGAGTTTCCCATCGGCGCGAGCAGCGGATTTCGGGGCATAGGTGTACTTTGCGGGTACACGCGGGCCGAATCAACCGATGCAGCGAAACAAGACGATGGAAAAAACGCGTGAGCGCAGCGAAGTAAAAAACGGTTGCCGAAGACGAGCTTCAGCGTACCTCAGGCGAGGTTAGCGCGACCAGCGACGCCAGGGCCAGGCTCCCCGGTCGATGCTAATCAGACTCCGTTTTTTATTCAGAAACATGAGGATGAAGGACTTTTCAAGTCGTGGATTGGTGCGCTGCGATTGCCTTGGCGGCGTCGAGCAGCGAGGCAACTATACCATCGGATTTTATCGTTTGTATAGCTTGGCCGTGGTTGTAGCCGTAGGGCACGGTCAGCGTCGCCATGCCGGCCGCGCGACCCGCCAGCGCATCGTTTTCCGAATCGCCGATCGCGACCGTTGCTTGCGGTTCGACGCCCAGTTGGGCCGCGGCGGTGAGCATCGGCAGCGGGTCCGGCTTCTTTTTCGCGAGGCTGTCGCCGCCGAGCACGACGCTGAAATACTGCGCGAGCCCGTACTGCTGCAGCAGTTCGAGCGCGAACCGATGCGGCTTGTTGGTCACGCACGCAAGCTTGAGGCCGGCCTCGCGCATCGCGCGCAGACCGGCTTCCACTTCGGCATAAAGCCGCGTGTGCAGACCGTTGATCTTCGCGTATTCAGCCTGATAGATGGCGAGCGCTTCGTCGAAACGGTCCTGCGCATGGTCCGCTTCGAAGCGCGGCGCGAGCACGCTGCGGATCAGATGCTCGGAGCCCTTGCCGACATAGCCGACCACTTCCTCGCGCGACGTTTCCTCCGCATCGAGTTGCGCGAGCATGCCGTTCAGGCCGGCGGTGAAGTCGTCGGCGGTGTCGATCATCGTGCCGTCGAGGTCGATGATCGCGGCTTGCAGGCGCGGGCCGGTGAAGGTCGGGGCGGGGAACGGAGCGGTCATGGAGCGTGTCGGTTTAGTGCTGAACGTTGGCGAGTGCCGCGCGCATCTTGTCGATCACGACCTTGTGGTCTGGCTGGCCGAAGATCGCCGAACCGGCCACGAACGTGTCCGCGCCGGCCGCCGCGATTTCCGCGATGTTGTCGACCTTTACGCCGCCGTCCACTTCCAGATGAATCTCGCGGCCGGTCCGCTCCTTGTACGCGTCGATCCGCTTGCGGGCCTCGCGCAGCTTGTTCAGCGCCTCGGGAATGAACGACTGGCCGCCGAAGCCCGGATTGACCGACATGATCAGCACGAGATCGAGCTTGTCCATCACATGATCGAGGTAGTTCAGCGACGTGGCCGGATTGAACACCAGGCCGGCCTTGCAGCCGTGGTCGCGAATCAGCGACAGCGTGCGGTCGATGTGGTCCGAGCCTTCGGGATGGAAGCTGATCAGATTCGCGCCGGCCTCGGCGAAGTCCGGCACGATGCGGTCGACCGGACGCACCATCAGATGCACGTCGATCGGCACGTCCACGTGCGGGCGGATCGCTTCGCACACGAGCGGGCCGATGGTCAGGTTCGGCACGTAGTGGTTGTCCATTACGTCGAAGTGAATCCAGTCGGCGCCGGCCGCGACGACGTTGCGGACTTCTTCGCCGAGACGGGCGAAGTCGGCGGACAAAATGCTGGGGGCGATGCGGAATTGCGTCATGGCGGGGAGCGGATGCAAGCGGGAAAGCGCCATTTTACCGTTTTGCGCGGGTCTGGGCCCGAGCGCGGGCGTTCAGCACGGGCTCGGTCGAGCCGCGCAGGTGACCCAGCGTCCTAATGAACCCTGGCCAAAGGTTTTAGCGGGTTGCGGGCACGCCGCGCATCAAGCAGAATGCCAATCCATGCGCGCCGCTTCGCCAATACGCCGCAAACCATTGGCGTTCGGGGCTTCGCGCGATTTTTCCCACCCGTTTCGTCAGACCGGAATCAGGATGAGCCAGTACGAATTCAGCGTCTCGGCGCAGGTGCAATACCTGCCCGAAGAGTCGGACCCGGAGCTCCGCCAGTATGCGTTCGCATACACGCTGACTATCCGTAACACCGGCCAGGTGCCCGCGCAACTGATTGCGCGCCACTGGGTGATTACCGACAGCGAGAACCACGTGCAGGAAGTGAAAGGCCTCGGCGTGGTCGGCCATCAGCCGCTGCTCAAACCGGGCGAGCATTTCGAATATACGAGTTGGGCGGTCATCGCCACGCCGGTCGGCACCATGCGCGGCGATTATTTTTGCGTCGCGGAAGACGGCGAGCGTTTCGACGCGCCGGTCCCGGAGTTCATTCTGCGCATGCCGCGCACGTTGCATTGAACCGGGGCGTGGGCCAGCGGTCTTTAAACACAGTCAAACGCATCTTGAGCGCATGGGTGAAGGGTTCGACACGAGGCTCAATGCGCGGTTTGACGCAGCGCGTTACCGCGGTTTTTGCTGCCTGGGCTGTTCACTCGCGTTGGCGCGCTTCGCTTTCTTCTTGCCGGACGAAGTCCACACAACGATGAAGACGAGCAGAAAGAGCGCGACGAGCGACTCCAGCGCGAAGATGAGCATCGGGTATTCGTCGAACAGATCAGACATGGCGGTTTCCATCAAGAACGAACATTGTATGCGTTTTGTCCGCACGGCCGGGGCGTGGCTCGGGGCGCTTTCGGTTGCGGTGCTGCTGGCATCCTGCGGTGGCGGCGGCGCGGTCCGGCCCTCGGTTTCGCCGCCCACGGGCGCGGCGATCATACCCGGCCAGATCGCCGCGACGCGCCTCACGGCAGTCGCGTGGCGGCAGGTGCCGGGCTGGCAGGACGACTCGCTGATCGGCGCGACCGCCGCGTTGCGGCAGAACTGCGTGAGGCTCGCGCGTCAACCGAACTGGTCGCGCGCCTGCGCGGCGGCTGCACAAATCGACGATCTCGACGTCACCAGCGCGCGCGCCTTTTTCGAAGCCTATTTCACGCCTTTCCAGCTAGCCAATACCGACGGCACGCTCGACGGTCTCGTCACCGGTTACTACGAGCCTTTGCTGCGCGGCTCGCGGACACGGCACGGCGTGTACCAGACGGCGCTGTATCGTTGGCCCGGCGATTATCGCGCGGGCGCGCCGCTGCCGGCGCGTGCGCAACTCGAGCGCAGCGGCGTGCTCAACGGCAATGAACTGGTCTGGGTCGACGATCCGATCGAAGCGTTCTTCCTGCAGGTGCAGGGTTCGGGGCGCATCGTGATGGAGGATGGCAGCGTGATGCGCGTCGGCTTCGGTGGCACCAACAACCAGCCTTACAAGTCGATCGGACGCTGGCTGCTGGATCGCGGCGAACTCACGCCGGCGCAGGCGACCATGCAGGGCATCAAGGCATGGGCGCGCGCGAATCCGACCCGTGTCGACGCGCTGCTTGATACGAATCCGCGCTTTGTTTTCTTCCGTGAGATGCCGTCCGGTGAAAGCATGCCGAGCGGCGGCGCGGACGGTCCGATCGGAGCGCTCGGTGTGCCGTTGACACCGGAGCGGTCGATCGCCGTCGACCCGACTTCGATTCCGCTGGGGACGCCGGTGTTTTTGCAGACCACGCGTCCATTGACGAACTCGCCGATGAATCGCCTCGTGTTCGCGCAGGACACCGGTACGGCGATCAAGGGCGGGGTACGTGCTGACTACTTCTGGGGGCTGGGCGACGACGCTGGCGACTTGGCCGGCAAGATGAAGCAGGGTGGCCGGATGTGGTTGCTGCTGCCGAACTCGTGATCGTGGGGCTCTTTGAGCGGTGAAGCAGTGGCTTTCGGGATCGAATCCGCCGCTGCGTGATTTGCAAACCGAAGCTTGCACGAGCTGAGTTCTCAACAGAATCGCCTGCTTCCGGCGAGCTTCGCGGGGTAGCTGAAAAAGGCGTCACGTCCGGGTTGTCAATCCGGACGTGACGCTTTTTTTTCGCGCGAGTTAAAGCCCCGACTTGCGCTTGTCCACCACGCGCCGCGCCTTACCCACCGAACGCTCGATGCCGTTCACCGCCAACACATTGACCACCGCGCTTACGCCGATCAGCGCCTTGATGTCATAGGCCAGGGCCTGCCTGGCCGTGTTCAGCGCTGCCGTATCCGGCGCGGATTCCGGACAGGGCTCGACGTTCAGCGTCAATACGTCGAGCGGGCCTTCCCTGGTCAGCACGATCTGATAATGCGGCGCGAGAGCATGTTGTTTGAGCAGCAGTTCTTCGATCTGCGTCGGGAACACGTTCACACCGCGCACGATCATCATGTCGTCCGAGCGGCCGGTGATCTTCTCCATCCGACGCATCGTGCGGGCGCTGCCCGGCAGCAGGCGCGTGAGATCGCGTGTGCGGTACCGGACGATCGGCAGCGCTTCCTTGGTCAGCGACGTGAACACCAGCTCGCCGAATTCGCCGTCGGGCAACACCTTGCCGGTTTCGGGGTCGATGATCTCCGGATAGAAATGGTCTTCCCAGATGGTCGGACCATCCTTCGTTTCCACGCACTCCGACGCGACGCCGGGTCCCATCACCTCGGACAGTCCGTAGATGTCGACCGCATCGATGCCCATGCGTTTCTCGATCGCTTGCCGCATGTCGTTGGTCCAAGGCTCCGCGCCGAAGATGCCGATGCGCAGTGAGCAACTGGCGGGATCGATGCCCTGGCGTTCGAGTTCGTCGGCAATCGAGAGCATGTAGCTCGGCGTCACCATGATGATGTTCGGCCGGAAGTCCTGAATCAGCTGCACCTGTTTTTCGGTCTGGCCGCCGCCGAACGGGATCACGGTGAGGCCCGCGCGCTCGGCGCCGTAATGCGCGCCGAGGCCGCCGGTGAACAGGCCGTAGCCGTAGCTCACATGGACCTTGTCACCGCGCCTGGCGCCGGCGGCGCGGATCGAGCGGGCGACGAGATTCGCCCAGGTGTCGATATCGCGCGCCGTGTAGCCCACGACGGTGGGCTTACCCGTCGTACCGGACGACGCGTGAATCCGCGAAATCTGTTCCTGCGGCACGGCGAACATCCCGAACGGGTAGCTGTCGCGCAGATCCTTCTTGGTAGTGAAGGGAAAGCGCGCGAGGTCCGCCAGCGTCTTGACTTCACTGGGGTGGACGCCGGCTTCGTCGAATTTGCGCCGATATACCGGCGAATTTTCATAGGCATGGTTCAGCGACCATTTGAGCCGTTCAAGTTGAAGCGCGGCAAGTTCGTCGCGGCTGGCGGTCTCGATCGGGTCGAGCGGAAGGGCGGTCGTCATTGAATGTCTCCTTGCTGCCTCAATGCTTGAGTCTGATGTACGGTGCGCTCGTGCGCAAAAACAGGAACTGGCTGCTATACGGGGCGTGGCGTCGGTGAGCCGCCATCGGTTCGCGGCTCTGCCGCGGCGCTGCGGCGGATTTCATAGCTGCTTTGCGATCGGCTCGCCGCGCGTTTGCCGGTCAATTGCCCGTGGGAATCAGGCTGCCTTTGATTTGCGCCGATTTGCCGCGAAACATGGCGACAGTTTCGTCAGCGCGATTCGTGACGCGAATATCGTAGATGCCGGTGCGGCCGCTCAGTGTTTGCTCGACCGCTTCCGCCGTGAGCACGTCGCCGCCTCGTACCGGCTTCAGGAACTCGATCGAACAACCGGCCGCGACCGTGTTGATGTTGTACGTGTTGCAGGCGAACGCGAACGCCGAATCGGCGAGTGTGAAGATCAGGCCACCGTGGCAAATCTGATGGCCGTTCAGAAAGTCGTCGCGCACTGCCATGCGCAGGCGCGCATAGCCCGCACGCACGGCCAGGATTTCGAGCCCCAGCGCCCGGCTGCAGGTATCGTTCTCGTACATCGCGGCAGCGGTCGCGCGAGCGAGTTCGTCGGGTGTCATCTGGTTGGGGTGGTTGGTTTGAGTGGACATATCAACGGCCCTCGAAGCGTGGCGCGCGTTTTTCCACAAACGCTTGCACGCCTTCGGTGTAGTCGTGCGAAGCGCCGAGTTCGCGTTGCAGATCGCGTTCGAGATCGAGCTGCTGCTCGAGTGTTTGCGATGCGCCCGCGCGCATGGCCCGCTTGATCGCGGCGATGGCGCGCGTGGGTTGCTGCGCGAGTCGGGACGCGAGCTGGGCGGCGGCGAGGGAGAGTTCCGCGTCGTCGAGCACCTGCCAGATCATGCCCCAGCTTTCGGCTTTTTCCGCGCTGAGCTTGTCGCCGGTAATCGCGAGTCCCAACGCGCGCGCCATGCCGACGCGCTGCGGCAGGAACCACGTGCCGCCCGAGTCCGGCACGAGGCCGATCTTCACGAACGCCTGAATGAAACTTGCTGAGCGGGCCGCGAGCACGAGGTCGCAAGCCAGCGCGAGATTGGCGCCGGCGCCGGCGGCCGTGCCGTTGACCGCGGCGATCACCGGCAACCGCAGCGCTTGCAGACGGCGAATCAGCGGGTTGAAGTGCTGGTCGATCAGATCGCCAAGGTCCGTCGATGCGCCGGGCGTGAAGTCGAGATCGGCGAGATCCTGGCCGGCGCAGAAGCCGCGGCCCGCACCGGTTAGCACGAGAGCGCGGGCGCCGGAGGCTTCGACTTCATCGAGCGCGGCGCTCAGTTCCTGATGCATTGCGCGCGTGAAGCTGTTGAGCTTGTCCGGCCGGTTCAGCGTGATGGTTGCTACGTGGCTCGATGCGTCGATGTCCAGGCGAATCGCTTCATATGACATTGGGCGTCTCCTCAAAGTCTCTTTAGCCGATGGGCACTACTGCGGTTGCTATGAAAGCCGCTCGATGACCAGCGCGATGCCTTGCCCGACACCGATACACATCGTGCACAACGCAAAGCGGCCGTTGATCCGTTCCAGCTGGTACAGCGCGGTGGTGATCAAACGCGCGCCGGATGCGCCCAGCGGGTGGCCGAGCGCAATGGCGCCGCCGTTCGGATTGACGCGCGGATCGTCATCGCGCAGACCGAGTGTGCGCAACACCGCCAGCCCTTGCGACGCAAATGCTTCGTTCAGTTCGATCACGTCGAATTGTTCGAGCGTCATGCCGAGTTGCTTGAGCAGCTTCTGCGTCGCCGGCGCCGGTCCGATGCCCATGATGCGCGGCTCGACACCCGCGGTCGCCATGCCCACCACGCGTGCGCGGCGGCGCAGGCCGTACTGTTCGGCCGCCTGCTGATTCGCGAGCAACAGGGCGCAAGCGCCGTCGTTCACACCGGACGCGTTGCCGGCCGTCACGCTGCCGTCCGGACGAACCACGCCCTTGAGCTTGCCCAGACTTTCGAGCGACGTCTCCCGCGGATGCTCGTCGAGCATGATGCGCACGGGGTCACCTTTCTTCTGCGCGACGTCGACGCCAACGATTTCCTGCGCCAATGTGCCGTCACGTTGCGCGCGGGCTGCTTTTTGCTGACTCGCGAGCGCGAACGCGTCCTGATCCGCACGGCTCACACCGAACTGAACGGCGACGTTTTCCGCGGTCTCCGGCATCGAGTCGACGCCGTATTGACGCTTCATCAGCGGATTGATGAAGCGCCAGCCGATGGTGGTGTCGTGAATGTCGGCTTGACGCGAGAACGCACTGCTTGCCTTGCCCATCACGAACGGCGCGCGCGTCATGCTTTCGACGCCGCCCGCAATCATGAGGCGCGCTTCGCCAGCCTTGATCGCGCGCGCGGCGGTGCCGACCGCGTCCATGCCCGAGCCGCACAGGCGATTGATGGTTGCGCCCGGCGCATCCGTGGGCAGTCCCGCCAAGAGCGCCGACATGCGCGCGACGTTGCGATTGTCTTCACCGGCCTGGTTGGCGCAGCCGTAGATCACGTCGTCGAGGGCGCGCCAGTCGACGCCGGGATTGCGCTCGATCAGCGCCCTGATCGGTACGGCGCCGAGGTCGTCGGCGCGCACGTCTTTGAGGGCGCCGCCGTAGCGGCCGATGGGGGTGCGAATCGCATCGCAGATGAAGGCGTCGTTCATGGGAATTCCCGCTCGGGCGGAGCGGCGCGCAGTGCCGATCCGATGTCTCATGTTAGTTGGGGCGCACGACCCGGTCCATTCGGCCAAACGGCATAGGAACGAGGCCGTGCTTTTCTTATGCCGCTGTCCTAGGCCATTCAGCCAGCTACCGACGGCGCCGCTTTCGGTTCAACATGAACGCGGCTTTGAACCACACGGAAGCGATTCGCGACGAAAGCCGCATCGGCCAGTGCGGCATTGGCCGCCGGGTTCGCGCCCGTGCCGTGGAAATCGGAGAAGGCGGCGGACTGGTTGACGAACACTGCGCCCGTCAGATTGATCGACAGGGCGACGCCGCCGCGGATCGATGCCTCGTGCGCGTCGTCGAGCACGGCTTGATCCGTGCTGTATACCGACAGCGTCAGCGCGCCGTGCTCGGCGGCGATCGCTCCGGCGAGCTCGAGCGACTGCGCGGTCGAGTCCGTCGCGATCACGAACGAGATCGGGCCGAACCATTCTTTGGTGAACTGCGCGTAGTCGGCCGTTGCGTCCAGTTGCACCACGAGCGGCGTGCGCACGCGCGCACCGGCGAAAGATGGATGTTCGAGCGTCTGGCTCTGGACAAGAACGCGGCCGAGCCTGGCGGCTTCGTCGATGCGCTGGACGACGCCTTCGTTCTGAATCGCGCCGAGCAGTTCGACCGCGCGTGCCGGGTCGGCGACGAGCTTTTGCACGGCGCCGGCGATGGCCTGCGCGACTTCGTCGAAACCGAGCGTGCCGTCGGCGGTGCGGATGCCGTCGCGCGGCACGTAGATGTTCTGCGGCGCAGTGCACATCTGGCCCGAGTACAGCGCCAGTGAAAAGGCGATATTGCGGGCGGCGGCTTTGATGTCGTCGACCGAGTCGATCACGATCTGGTTCACCCCGGCTTTTTCGGTGTAGACCTGAGCCTGGTGTGCATTACGTTCGAGCCACGTGCCGTTTTGCGTGCTGCCGGTGAAGTCGATGAGTTTGATCTCCGGGTGCAGAGCCAGATCCTGTACGAGTGCGCCGTCGTTCGGTTCGGTGGCCAGCAACGTGACGACGTTCGGATCGAAACCCGCTTCACGCAAAACGTCGCGCGCGATTCGCACAGTCAGCGCGAGCGGCAGGATCGCGCCCGGATGCGGCTTGACGATGACCGTGTTGCCCGTGGCCAGGTCGGCAAAGAGGCCGGGGTAGCCATTCCACGTCGGGAACGTGCAGCAGCCGAGCACAAGGCCGGTGCCGCGCGGTACGACGGTGTAGCGTTTGTGCATCGCGAGCGGCGGATTCTTGCCTTGCGGCTTTTCCCAGTGAGCGTCGGCGGGGATGCGGCGCAACTGGTCCCAGGCGTACACGACCGCTTCGAGCGCGCGGTCTTGCGCGTGCGGGCCGCCGGCCTGGAAAGCCATCATGAACGCCTGGCCGGTCGTGTGCATCACGCTGTAGCCGATTTCGAAGCTGGCGCGATTCAGCCGCGCGAGAATTTCCAGACTCACGCCGATCCACGCCTGCGGGCCTGCCGCGCGCCAGCGGCTCTGTGCGGTGGCGGCCGCCACGATCAATGCATCGGGGTCGCTTTTCGGATAGCGCACGCCCAGCGGGAAACCGAACGGCGAGACTTCAGCGCCGACCGTTTCGCCTGTCGAAGGTTGGTCCAGTTCGAATGTCGCGTTGAGTAGAGCTTTGAAGGCGGCTTCGCCGTCCGCATTGGCTGTTTCCCCGTACACTTTCGGACTGGGCATCTCGACGAACGGACTCCAGTAGCCGCGCGTTTGGACCGCGGTGAGTGCCTTTTGCAGCGTGTCTTCGTGTTTCGTGAATAGCGGATGTGTCATGGCAGAGGGGCTTGGCTGTGCGTTGGGAGGAAGCCTGTCTAATAATTGACCGACCGGTTGGTTGGTGAATGGTAGCATTATTAAGAGAGCCACGCGAAGCGTTTTCGCGTGTGATTAACCACTAGGAGATTAGGAGGCGGCATGGCTTACGAGAACATTCTGGTTGAGACGCGGGGACGGGTCGGTCTGATTACATTGAATCGTCCGAAGGCGTTGAACGCATTGAACGACGCCTTGATGGACGAACTGGGGAGCGCGCTGCGCGAGTTCGACGCCGACGAGGCGATCGGCGCGATCGTGGTGACGGGTAGCGAGAAGGCGTTCGCCGCGGGCGCCGACATCGGCATGATGTCGGCCTATACCTATATGGATGTCTACAAGGGCGACTACATCACTCGCAACTGGGAGACGGTTCGCTCCATCCGCAAGCCGATCATTGCTGCGGTGGCGGGTTTTGCGCTTGGGGGTGGCTGCGAGCTGGCCATGATGTGCGACATCATTTTCGCTGCCGACACCGCAAAGTTCGGTCAGCCGGAAATCAAGCTCGGCGTCATGCCGGGCGCGGGCGGCACACAGCGGCTGCCGCGTGCGGTCTCGAAGGCGAAGGCAATGGATCTGTGCCTGACCGCCCGTTTCATGGATGCGAATGAAGCCGAGCGTGCGGGATTGGTTTCGCGCGTCATCCCGGCTGCCTTGCTATTGGATGAGGCGGTCGCCGCGGCAGCGACGATTGCGGAGTTCCCGCTGCCAGCGGTGATGATGGTGAAGGAGTCGGTCAACCGCGCATATGAAACAACGCTCGCGGAAGGCGTACATTTTGAGCGCCGCCTGTTCCATTCGCTCTTCGCGACTGAAGATCAGAAAGAGGGCATGGCCGCGTTCGTGGAGAAGCGCAAACCGGTTTTCAAGCATCGTTAATACGCTTGTCAAAATAACGCTTGCAAGTCCCGTTGGGGCTCGCTAGAATTCCGCTCTTTCGTGCTCCGGACACCGGCGCACGGGGAGGCGGGAAAGCCAGTAGTGGCAAGGCTTCCAGCGCGCCGGGCAGGTCAGGCAGTCTCGAAAAAT
>NZ_JAQQEU010000035.1:0-84556 GCF_046026895.1 Paraburkholderia sediminicola | reverse complement strand
ATAACGTGCCTCTTGGCCAGCGGCGCGGCGCGCTCCAGTTCCAACTCGCACGCTTCCGTCACCACGAGGTCGTTGTCTTTCGCAAAGTTGAGGACGAAATCGAATGCCATCGGTTCGATGTCGCGCAAACGCGAATCGAGAATCACGCACTTGAGGTCGCCGATCATGGTCGGCCGGACATACAGCGAGTACTGCAGATAAGCGTTTGGCCCCTTTCTCGCACCGGGACCAAAACACGCCATCACGCCTGCGAGCCGCTCCGACCAGTCGCTCGGCCGAAACTTTTTTCCCGTCGACGTGATGCCCTGAATGAAATATTCGGTTGGAGCTGTTTCGGCCATGTAGGAATACCTGTGTGACTGCCCAGCGGGATGACGGCAAAGCCGGTGGCACGCCGGCCTTACGCCAGTGGCACGCCGGCCTTACATGAGCGAAGTTGCCGCTAGCCGCCATATACGCCGCGACGGCGAGCGGCGCCATCAGCAACCGCCAGGGACCGGCTGGGCCGCCCCGATGCGGGCCATGACGGCGCACCGCGGGCAGGCCTGGCGCACCGCGCGGGCCGTGTCCCGCAAGCGAAATACCGCGCTGCTGGGCTTTGGGATAACCCGTAGATTATAGCGCAGCGGACCCTTTTCCGCAGCGCACACAAGCTTCACCCGAGCCCCCCGCGAGCCTGTCAGACGGCTTGCCCGGCCTTTTCGCCGACTCGTCAAACGCGGCGAAATCCATTATGCTGCATTGAGTTACCACAAACGACGGCGGCGCCGTCCGGCAATCCTGCCGGGTGAGACCGCCGTATTTGTTTCATGACCGCCAAGAAAATTCGCCACTACCTGCAGTTCAAGGATTTCTCGCTGGACGACTACGAGTACCTGCTGGAACGCGCGCGCATTCTGAAGCGCAAGTTCAAGAACTACGAGACCTACCATCCGCTGCACGATCGCACGCTGGCAATGATCTTCGAAAAGAATTCGACGCGCACGCGCCTGTCGTTCGAAGCCGGCATCTTCCAGCTGGGCGGCCACGCGGTCTTCATGAACACGCGCGACACGCAGCTCGGCCGCGGCGAACCGATCGAAGACGCCGCGCAGGTAATCTCGCGCATGGTCGACATCATCATGATCCGCACGTTCGGCCAGGACATCATCGAGCGCTTCGCCGAGAATTCGCGCGTGCCGGTGATCAACGGACTGACCAACGAATATCACCCCTGCCAGGTGCTGGCCGACATCTTCACGTACTTCGAGCATCGCGGTCCGATTCGCGGCAAGACGGTCGCGTGGGTCGGCGACGCGAACAACATGCTGTACACGTGGATCGAAGCTGCGCAGATTCTCGGCTTCAAGCTGCGCCTGTCCACGCCGCCGGGCTACAAGCTCGACCGCGCTATGGTCGCCGCCGAAAGCGCGCCGTTCTACGAGGAATTCGACGACCCGAACGAGGCCTGTGCGGGCGCCGACCTCGTCACCACCGACGTGTGGACCAGCATGGGCTTCGAGGCCGAAAACGAAGCGCGGAAGAAAGCCTTCGCCGACTGGTGCGTCGACGCCGAAATGATGGCGCGCGCCAATCCGGATGCGCTCTTCATGCACTGCCTGCCCGCCCACCGTGGCGAGGAAGTCAGCGCTGAAGTGATCGACGGGCCGCAAAGCGTCGTGTGGGACGAAGCGGAAAACCGTCTGCACGTGCAAAAGGCGCTGTTGGAATACCTGCTGCTGGGCAAGCTGAATCACTGAGCGAGGCCCTCTCCAGCATCTGCGTGAGGCGCGGCGGGGCCTTGAACACCAGGCAACACATCCACATCAGCGCCGCGCACCGGGCCGGAATCCACTGCTGCGAAGCAGACCCGGCTGCATCGCCGAACCGCCCCCAAAACGCGGGCGCCCGGCGGTTTAGTGTCAAAATAGTGCCTTTCCGCGCCCCGGAACCGCCGGTGCGCGTTGTTTTCCCGCTTTTTCCAGCTACGAGTTCACCATGAGCGATATCAAGAAAGTCGTGCTCGCCTATTCGGGCGGCCTCGACACCTCCGTCATCCTGAAGTGGTTGCAGGACAATTACGACGCCGAAGTCGTCACGTTCACGGCCGACATCGGCCAAGGCGAGGAGCTCGAGCCGGCGCGCAAGAAAGCCCTGCAGCTCGGCATCAAGCAGGAAAACATCTTCATCGAAGACCTGCGCGAAGAATTCGTGCGCGACTTCGTGTTCCCGATGTTCCGTGCCAACACGATCTATGAAGGCGAGTACCTGCTGGGCACGTCGATTGCGCGTCCGCTGATCGCCAAGCGTCAGATCGAAATCGCCCGCGACACCGGCGCACAAGCGGTGTCGCACGGCGCTACCGGCAAGGGCAACGACCAGGTTCGCTTTGAACTCGGCTACTACGCGCTGGAACCGGGCATCAAGGTGATCGCACCGTGGCGCGAGTGGGATCTGCTGTCGCGTGAAAAGCTGCTCGCGTACGCGGAAAAAGCCGGCATTCCGATCGAAATGAAGCACAAGCAAGGCGGCGCGCCGTATTCGATGGATGCGAACCTGCTGCACATCTCGTTCGAAGGCCGTCACCTGGAAGACCCGAAAGCCGAAGCCGAAGCCGATATGTGGCGCTGGACCGTGTCGCCGGAACAGGCGCCGGATCAGGCTGAATACCTCGACATCGAGTACGAGCACGGCGATCCGGTCGCGATCAACGGCAAACGTCTGTCGGCGGCGGAAATGCTGACCGAGCTGAACCGCCTGGGCGGCAAGCACGGTATCGGCCGTCTGGATCTGGTGGAAAACCGTTATGTCGGCATGAAGTCGCGCGGCTGCTATGAAACGCCGGGCGGCACCATCATGCTCAAGGCGCACCGCGGCATCGAATCGATCACGCTCGACCGCGAAGTGGCGCACCTGAAAGACGACCTGATGGCCCGTTACGCGTCGCTGATTTACAACGGCTACTGGTGGAGCCCGGAGCGCCGCGCGATCCAGGTGCTGATCGACCATACGCAGGAGAAGGTCAACGGCTGGGTGCGCGTCAAGCTGTACAAGGGCAGCGTCTCGGTGGTCGCGCGCGATTCGAAGGAAACGCTGTTCGACAAGACCATCGCCACGTTCGACGACGACGGCGGCGCGTACAACCAGGCGGACGCCGGCGGGTTCATCAAGCTGAACGCGCTGCGTATGCGGATTGCGGAAAACGCTCGCCGTCAGCGCGGCTGATAGCGTGCCGGTGAAGGCTGGCTTCGCGTAAGCGAAGGTCAGGCGCCGTAACGCGCGGCCTGAGCCAGAATGCGGGCGATAAAAAGGCGCCGGGAGGATTTCTCCCGGCGCCTTTTTTCAATTGCAGCGCCCCACTTCCTCAAGCCGTGCATTCAGTGCGATTCACCGCGCTCACAAACAAACCGGCTCCGCCTCCAGCTCCACGCCGAATCGCTCCGACACGTCGCGCCGGATTGCCCCGGCGAGCGCCAACACCTCCGCGCCGTTCGCTCCGCCGCGATTCACCAGCACCAGCGCCTGTCTCTCGTGCACGCCCGCCGCGCCCATCGCACGGCCTTTCCAGCCGCACCGGTCGATCAGCCAGCCTGCGGCCAGCTTCACCCGGCCATCCGGCTGAAGGTAGGACACGACATCCGGCTCCTGACGCTTCAACGCATCGAACTGCGCCGCGTCGACCACCGGATTCTTGAAGAAGCTCCCGGCGTTGCCGAGTTGCAGCGGATCGGGCAGCTTCGCGCGCCGCACCGCCACCACTGCATCGAAGATGGCCTGCGCGGTCGGCGGCTTGCCGGCCTGTTCGGAATAGCCGACAGCGGCCAATTCACGCGCCAGATCTGCATAGCCGGCGCGCGGTTGCCAAGCCTTCGGCAAACGGAACGTCACCGACGTGATCACGAAACGGTCACGCCCTTCCCGCTTGAAGAAACTGTCGCGATAGCCGAAGCGGCAAGCCTGCGCGTCGAGTTCGACCACCTCGCCCGTCGCCAGCTCCACCGCGCGCAGCGATGCGAACCGCTCGCACATTTCCAGCCCATACGCGCCGATGTTCTGGATCGGAGCGGCTCCCACCGTGCCTGGAATCAGCGCGAGGTTCTCGAGGCCGGGCAGCCCTTGCGACAACGTCCACGCGACAAACTCGTGCCACGGTTCGCCGCCAGCGGCTTCGACATACCATGCGTCGTCGTCCTCGCGCACCACACGGCGGCCGCGCAACGCCACCAGCAACACCAGCCCGGCGAAATCGCCGGTCAGCACGACATTGCTGCCGCCGCCCAGCACGAGACGCGGCAGACCGGCCGCGCGCGCATCGCGCACCGCGGCCATCAAGTGCTCTTCGCGCTGGATCCGGCATGCAAACTGCGCACGCACATCGAAACCGAAGGTGTTGTGCGCCTTCAGCGGGTAGCCGGCAATGAACGCAGTGGAATCGGATTGGGACATCGGAATCAGAACAATGAAACGGCGAATGAAGGAATACGGCCAGATCGAACCCGGGCCGCGCGACAATGCGCGGCGGCCTTGGGCAAAAGGGAGCGGCGTCGGTAAAATGACGTCCGGTCCGTGATTATAGCGAGTGCCCCGTGCTCAGCCGCCCGGCCGCGTCACACACCGCAGCACTATTGGGAGAATGCAATGCCATCGTTTGACGTCGTCTGCGAAGCGAACATGATCGAAGTCAAGAACGCGATCGAGCAGTCCAACAAGGAAATTTCCACGCGCTTCGACTTCAAAGGGTCGGACGCGCGCGTCGAACATAAGGAAAACGAAATCACCGCTTACGCCGACGACGATTTCAAGCTCGGCCAGGTGAAAGACGTGCTGCTGTCGAAAATGGCCAAGCGCAACGTGGACGTGCGCTTTCTCGACTCCGGGAAGATCGAGAAGATTGGCGGCGACAAGGTCAAGCAGGTCATCAAGATCAAGAAAGGCGTGTCCGGCGACCTGTCGAAGAAAATCGTGCGCCTCGTGAAGGACAGCAAGATCAAGGTCCAGGCGAGCATTCAGGGCGACGCTGTGCGCATCACCGGCGGCAAGCGCGACGATCTGCAAAGCGTGATCGCGATGCTGCGCAAGGACGTGACCGATACGCCGCTCGACTTCAACAACTTCCGCGACTGAGGCAAGGGGCGCCGCGTAGGTGCGCGCCCGACGAAACGGGCAGCAGCGCAACCGTTAAAACACGCCGAGGCCCGTGCGAGGTTTGCTAGCAACCCGCCTCGCCGATACGCGGCACGCCCGCGCCTGAAAATCCCAAAGCCTCAAGCTTCAAAAACGCCAAGCCTCAAGGCCTCAAAACCTCAAAGATCGTTCCCCGCCGTCGGACTGGCCGCCTTCTTCTTATCCCCGATCCGGCTCTCCTGCCCGCGCATCAGCTTCGCGATGTTGCCGCGATGACGCCACACCAGCAGCGAACTCATCACGACGATCGCGAGCGCGATAACACGCGGTCCAAACAGGAACGCATAGAAGAGCGGCGCGAACACTGCGGCGGCCAACGCCGCCAGCGACGAATAACGGGTGAAGAACGCGACGATCAGCCAGGTCAGCAGGGTCGCGACGCCGAGCGTCGGATTGATCGCGAGCAGCACGCCCGCCGCGGTCGCGACGCCCTTGCCGCCCTTGAAGCGGAAGAAAACCGGATACAGGTGGCCGAGAAACACGGCGACCGACACGATCGCCACCGACGTGTCGTCGAGCCCATAGCGCGCGCCGAAATGCACGACGAACCATACCGGCAGCCAGCCCTTGAAGGCGTCGCCGATCAGCGTGAGAATCGCCGCCTTCTTGCTGCCGCTGCGCAGCACGTTGGTGGCGCCCGGGTTGCCCGAGCCGTACGAGCGCGGGTCGTCGAGGCCCATCGCGGCGCTCACGATCACGGCGAACGACACCGAACCGATCAGATAGGCAACGACAGCAGCGATCAGGTTTTGCATCTGGGACTCTTATAAGGAACCGCGGTCTGAAACTCGACACCCCAACCGCAACAGGGAACACAACAGGGCCTGCAACTCGAAACAAAGCGGCGCACATTCTATCGAACGCACCCGCCCGGAAAGCATTCGCGCAAACGTCAATCGACGCTCGCGCACTGCACTGCCTTCGCCGCCAGCCGTTCGGTCAGCACCTTCGGGTCGATGCTGACCAGAAAACCGCGCCGGCCGCCGTTCAGCCAGATCCGATCCATCTCGAGAATGGTCGACTCGACATAGACCGGCATCGGCTTGCGCGTGCCGAACGGCGACGTGCCGCCGATCAGGTAGCCGGAATGCCGGTTCGCCACCTCGGGCTTGCAAGGCTCGACGCGCTTCGCGCCGATCTGCCGCGCAAGGTTCTTGGTGCTGACGGTACGGTCGCCGTGCATCAGCACGATCAGCGGCTTCGCATGCTCGTCTTCCATCACGAGGGTCTTCACGACATGATGTTCGTCCACGCCGAGCTGGCGCGCCGATTCGCCGGTGCCGCCATGCTCGACATAATCGTAAGGATGCTCGCCGAACGTGACGCCGTGACGGCGCAGAAACTGCGTGGCGGGCGTTTCGGAGACGTGTCTGGATTTGCTCATCGGCGCATTGTAATGGCGAGATTGCGCCACGGCTATTTGCCGAATGGCCAATTGTGCGGGTCCGGCGCTTGTGGCACGATCGTTCGAAAACCTTGCAGCGCAGCGCGCGCCACGCACCGAATCGTTTTCAGGAGACCGCGTTGAATCCCGTTTCATCCATCCGTTCCTCGATCGACCTTCCCGCCCTGCTGGCCGCGCTGCCCGCGCGCATCGCCGAGATTCCGGCGCTCGCCGCCGCCCGCGATCCGCGGCACGTTGCGTTGATCGAGGATGCGCGCCGCCTGACCAGCGCGCAATTGCTGCAAGCCGTCGACGCCGTCACCGCGCTGTTGCGCGAATGGGGCGTGCGCGGCGGCGATCGCGTGATGATCGTCGCGGAGAACAGCATCGCGCAGATCGTGCTGCTGTTCGCGGCCGCGCGGCTCGACGCATGGGCGTTGGTGTCGAATGCGCGGCTGTCCGCGGCTGAACTCGACTCGATCCGCGTCCATGCGCAGCCTCGCGTGGTCGCGTATGCGGTGGAAAGCTCCAGCGATGCGGGGCAGCATGCCGAGCGCCATCAAGCGATGGACGCGCCGTCCATCACGCCAGACATCGGCGCATGGTCGTACACGGTGGACAATGCGGTGCAAGCCGAACCGGTCGAAGCCGCGAACGACCGTCAATGCGCCGCGCTGATTTACACCACCGGCACCACCGGCGCACCGAAAGGCGTGATGCTGTCGCATCGCAATCTGCTGTACATCGCGGCGGTCTCCAGCCGCCTGCGCAAGGTCGGACCCGAAGACGTCGTGTATGCGGTGCTGCCGATCTCGCACGTGTACGGCTTCGCTTCGGTATGTCTAGGCAGCCTTCACGCAGGCGCGACCTTGCGGCTCGCGCCGCGCTTCACGCCGCAAGCCGTGCGCCGGGCGCTCGCCGACGAACGCGTGTCGATCTTCCAGGGCGTGCCGGCCATGCACGCCAAACTGCTCGAACATCTGCAGACGCAGGGGCTCGCGTGGTCCGCGCCACATCTTCGCTTCGCTTATTCGGGCGGCTCGCCACTCGACGCCGCACTGAAAGAGCAGGTCGAAGCCGTCTACGGTCTACCGCTGCACAACGGCTACGGCATGACCGAGAGCAGCCCGACCGTTTCGCATACGATGCTCGACGCGCCGCGCAGCGACTGCTCGGTCGGCGAGGTCATTCCGGGCGTCGAGGTGAAGTTCGTCGGGCTCGACGGCGTGGATGCCGCGCCGGGCGAAATCGGCGAGCTATGGGTGCGCGGGCCGAACGCGATGCTCGGCTACTACCGCAGTCCGGAGCAAACCCGCGCGGCCGTGACCGCAGACGGCTGGCTCAAGACCGGCGATCTCGCGCGGCAGGGCGCGGACGGTGCGTTGCATATCGTCGGGCGCAGCAAGGAGCTAATCATCCGCTCGGGGTTCAACGTCTATCCCGCCGAGGTCGAACATGTGCTGAACGCGCATCCGCGGGTCGTGCAGTCGGCGGTGATCGGACGCGCGGTCGAGGGCAACGAGGAAGTGATCGCGTTCGTCGAATTGATCGCGGGGGCGAACGTGACGCCCGCTGAATTGATCGCGTGGTGCGGCGAGCGTCTTGCGCCGTACAAGCGGCCCGCCGAATTGAAGGTGCTCGCCGCGCTGCCGGCTGCGTCGACCGGCAAGATTCTCAAGCACCGGTTGCGCGAGTTCATCTGACTTCGATACACCGGGGGCACGCACGAGCCCAAGCCAGGCGTGCATCA
Organism: Paraburkholderia sediminicola; assembly: GCF_046026895.1. Taxonomy (GTDB): domain Bacteria; phylum Pseudomonadota; class Gammaproteobacteria; order Burkholderiales; family Burkholderiaceae; genus Paraburkholderia; species Paraburkholderia sediminicola_C. The sequence continues at coordinate 76,259 of NZ_JAQQEU010000035.1, read as the reverse complement.
CCCGCGCGGATGATGCACCGCATGCAGCGACTTCAAACGTTCGCGGGCCACGTGCGTGTAGATCTGCGTGGTCGAAATATCGGTGTGGCCGAGCAGCAGTTGCACCACGCGCAAGTCGGCGCCGTGATTGAGCAGATGCGTGGCGAACGCGTGCCGCAACGTATGCGGCGACAACGGCGCATGCACGCCGGCCGCCGCCGCGTGTCGCTTGATGATGTTCCAGAACTGCTGGCGCGTCATGCCTTCAGCGCGGCTAGTCAAGAATAGCGCATCCGCGGCGCGCGCGCCGAGCAGCGCAGGCCGCGCTTCGCGCAAGTAGCGTTCGATCCACCCGTGCGCCTCTTCGCCGAACGGAATCAGACGCTCTTTCGAGCCCTTGCCCATCACGCGCACGACGCCGTCGTTCAGCCCCACTTCCACCGTCTTCAGCGTGACGAGTTCGGTGACGCGCAAACCGCTTGCGTACATCAACTCCAGCATCGTGCGATCGCGCAGACCCAGCGGCGCGTCGAGGTCGGGTGCGCCGAGCAGCGCTTCGACTTGCGCTTCGCTGAGCGTCGACGGAAAGCGCGGCGGCTGTTTGGCCGAGCGGATGCGCAGTGTCGGGTCGACCGTTGCGCGATGCTCGCGCACCGCCCACGCGTAATAGCGGCGAAACACCGAGAGCCGCCGGTTCGCCGAGGTCGATTTGTCTTTGTGCCGCGCGGCACTATAGGCGTTGAGATCGGCCTCGCTGGCGCTGTCGAGCGACGCATTGCGCCGCGCCGCGAGCCATTCGCAGAACAGCCGCAGATCGCGGCGATACGCGTCGAGCGTGTTGCGCGACAGCCCGTGTTCGAGCCACAGCGCGTCGCAGAACGCGTCGATCGACGCCTGGCTCGTCACGAACCCGGGTGATGAAGACGACGCGACGCTCGCGCCTTCGGCAGTGATATCGCTCATGCGTACGGAATGCCTTCATGCGCCAGCAGCCAGCGCTTGACGTTGCGAAAGAAACCCTCTTCGGCGTGATGCGCGAACCCGCCGATGCCGCTCGAACTCACCACCCGGTGACAAGGAATCACAACCAGAAAGTCGTTCGCGCCGCAGGCCTGACCGACCGCGCGCGGCACGCTGCCCAACTGCTTGGCCAACTGTCCGTAGGTCAGCACGACGCCGGGCGGAATCTCGCGCAGCGCCTGCCAGACGCGTCGCTGAAACGCGGTGCCAACCGGTGCCAGCGGCAACTCGAACTTCGTGGCTGCGCACTCGAAATAACGCTCGATCTGCTCGACGGCCTGGCGCGCCAACGGCGTGTCGGGCGCGACGCTTTGCACCGAGTCCGGCAGATAGACGATCTCGCGCACGGCCGCGCCGGCGACACGAATGCCGACCTTGCCGAACGGCGCCTCGATCACTGCGTTGAACATGATTGCCTGCTCCTCACTGATGCGGCGTGCCGGTTTGCAACCTCGCGTACCTGCATGCGGACGCCGACGCTGCACGCAAACTGCGCCGCACAAAACGCTTTCAACAATCACAGCGCGCCGGATTGCCGCTACTCTACGCCGCTTCCAACGCCCATTCCACGTGCTCGCGCACCACGGCCGAAGGGTCGTCGGCGCGCAGCCGCAACGCGCGCACGATCGCCTCGCGAGCATCGGCGCTCAAGCTGCCCGACGCGGCGCGCAGCGCGTTGCCCATCCCCACCGCGAGATTGCGCAGCCAGCTCTCATAGCCGATGCGGCGAATCGCACTGCCCTGCATGCGCGTGTCGAACTCGGCCGCGCTCCACGCAAACAACTCGACCAGCGACGCGCGATCGAGCCCATGCCGCACATCGAAATCGGCGACCGGCGCGGCCTGTGCGAACTTGTTCCAGGGACAGGCAAGCTGGCAGTCGTCGCAGCCATACACACGATTGCCGATTAGCGGCCGCATTTCTAGGGGAATACAGCCTTTCAGTTCGATCGTGAGATACGAGATGCACAACCGCGCGTCGACCTTGTAAGGCGCGACGATCGCCCCGGTCGGACATGCGCCGATGCAGCGCGTGCAACTGCCGCAATGCGAGCCCGGCGTTTCGGGCGCCACGTCGGGCACGGTTTCAGCGTCGGTCGGCAACGGCACGTCGACATAGATTTCGCCGAGGAAAAACAAGGAGCCCGCATCGCGTTGCAGCAGCAGCGTGTGCTTGCCGCGCCAGCCGATGCCGGCCTTCTGCGCAAGTTCTACTTCCAGCACCGGCGCCGAATCGGTAAATACGCGATGGCCGAACGGACCGATCTCGGCTTCGATTTTCTCGGCCAGATGTTGCAAACGGTTACGCATCACCTTGTGATAGTCGCGGCCGCGCGCATAGATCGACACGACCGCCGCCGACGGGTCCGCGAGCCGCGCATGCTCGGCTGCGCGCCACTCGCGCGCGAGCGGGCCGTCCTGAGTCGTGCCTTCATCGGCGACGCCGCTCAGTGTTGCGAAGGGCAAATAGGCGATGCGCGCGGTAATCACGCGTAGCGTGCCGGCCACAAGCTCGGCCGGCCGCGCGCGTTTCATCCCGTGTTTCGCCATATAATCCATCTCGCCGTGGCACCCCGCTTCCAGCCACGCTGCAAGCGGCGCTTCGGCCGCGGAGAGATCGGTGTCGCTAATGCCGATCGCTCCGAAACCCAGTTCACGGCCCCAGGTTTTGATGTTCAGCGCGAGCGCATCCAGCGCCGCTTCATCGAAATGACGCACGGCACGCACGGCGTCGACAGACGCGGGCGTGCTGGAAACAGGGGACTCCGGACTTCGGTTCATCACGCCATTTTACGAGAATGCCTGTCAATCCCGATCACGCGATTCAACCGCCCGCCGCCGTCCTGCTCGAACGCTCTTTCGCGCTTGCGGACGAAGCCGCTACGCTCGCATTCGGCAAGCGTTTCGCGCAGGCGATCGAAAGCGTGCGCGAAGCCATCGCCGCCAGCGGTAACGCCTTCCACGGACTGCAGGTACAACTCGTCGGCGACCTCGGCGCGGGCAAGACCACGCTCGTGCGCGCCACCTTGCGCGGCCTCGGCCATAACGGCCGCGTGCGCAGTCCCACTTACACGCTGGTCGAACCTTATGTGCTCGAGCGGCCCGCAGGGGAACTCGCGCTCTATCACTTCGATCTGTACAGATTCACCGATCCGGCCGAATGGGCCGACGCGGGCTTTCGCGAATATTTCGACAGCGGCGCGATCTGCCTCGTCGAATGGCCGCAGCGCGCGGGGCGTCTGCTCGGCGTGCCGGATCTCGTCTTCTCGCTCGACCTGGACCGCGAGGGCGACGGCCGCGTACTCGTCGCACGGGCATACAGCGAATCAGGAAAGGCATGTCTCGAAAGATGTTGATCAAACCGTTCCGCTCGATCGAATCGGCGGCCACCGCAACGCATAACTGGCGGCGCCGGCAGATTCTGCGGGCGGGCGCCTCCTCGCTCGTGCTCGGTCTCGTCGCACCGCGTCTCGCGATGGCCAGCTCGGTGCTCGGCGTGCGGGTGTGGCCGGCGCGCGACTACACGCGCGTGACGATCGAATCCGATCAGTCGCTGCAGAACGCCCAGCAGCTGTTGCAGGGACCGGACCGGCTGGTGGTCGACCTGAGCGGGCTCGATCTGGATCAGGCGCTGAAGGATCTCGTGTCGAAGATCACACCGAACGATCCGCAGATTTCGTCGGTGCGGGTCGGGCAATATCAGCCGCACGTGGTGCGCATGGTGTTCGACCTGAAGGGTTCGGTGAAACCGCAGGTGTTCACGCTGCCGCCGGTCGGCGCATATAAGTATCGGCTGGTGTTCGACCTGTATCCGGCAGTCGCCCCCGATCCGCTGATGGATCTCCTCGCGCAAACGGAGCGCAAGCAGCAAACGCTGGACGAAGAGAACGGCGTGCCGCCCGCCACGCTGAGCGGGCCGGGCACGACGCCGCCGACTGCCGACAATAGCGAAGCGTTCTTCGAGCGCTATGCGCAAAATGGCGGCGGCAGCAACGCTGCGCCGCGTGCGCCGGCGCATGTCACACCCGCGCCCGGTGCGCCCATCATCGCCGGCAAGCCGGCCACGCCGGGTGTGCCGCTCGCGCCGCCCACCGCGCTCGCGCGCAACAAAGGCGGCAACAGTGGCAACAGCAGCGCGCGCATTCAGGACAGCGACGACGCAGGCGGCGACGACACCTACGCGTTCAGCACGCCCAAATCCAGCAAGAGCAACACGGTGCGTCTCTTGACCGTCGCCATCGATCCGGGCCACGGCGGCGAAGACCCGGGCGCGATCGGCGGCTCGGGCACCTACGAGAAGCACGTCGCGCTCGACATCGCGAAGAAGCTGCGCGCGAAGATCGACGCGCAGCCGAACATGCGCGCGATGATGACGCGCGACGCCGACTTCTTCGTGCCGCTGAACGTGCGCGTGCAGAAGGCGCGCCGCGTCGGCGCGGACCTGTTCGTGTCGATCCACGCGGACGCGTTCACCACGCCGGAGGCGAAAGGCTCGTCGGTGTTCGCGTTGTCGGACCACGGCGCGTCGAGCGCGGCGGCGCGCTGGATGGCGAACAAGGAAAACTCGTCGGATCAGATCGGCGGGATCAACATCAAGTCCGCCGACGCCACCGTGAATCGTGCGCTGTTCGATATGTCGACCACCGCGCAGATTCGCGACTCGATGCGCTACGGCAACTTCGTGCTGAAGGAAATCGGCGGGATCAACAAGCTGCACAAGGGCTCGGTCGAACAGGCGGGTTTCGCGGTGCTGAAGGCGCCGGACATTCCATCGATCCTCGTGGAGACCGCGTTCATCAGCAACCCGGATGAGGAGCGCCGTCTGAACGACGACGCGTATCGCGACAAGATGGCCGACGCGATCATGAACGGCATCAAGCGCTATTTCGCAGCTAATCCGCCGCTGGCGAAGAACCGCATGACGTGATGCCTTTGCGTGCTACGGTGTAGCGATGCAATGAAGAAACGGCCGCTCGATGCGGCCGCTTCTTCTTGAAACGCGTGTTCGCGTGGCCGGTGTTCAGCGCGCCAGCGTGAGCCGCTCTACGACCCAGCCGCCGAACACATTTACCGCAAGCCCCGCCATCACCAGCATCGCACCGGCGATCTGCACCATGGTCAACTGTTCATCGAGAAAGAGCGACGCGGATGCGAGCCCGACGATCGGTACCAGCAACGAAAACGGCGCGACCTGGCTCGCCGGATAGCGCGACAGCATGCGGCTCCATAACCCGTAGCCGATCAACGTCGCGATCAACGCGAGATACACGATCGCGAAGATCGACATCGCGCTGATGCCCGACAGCGCGGCCGCGATCCGCTGCGGCCCTTCGAACAGATACGACGCCGCAAAAAACGGCAGCGGCGGAATCAAACTGCCCCACACCACCAGCCCGACGAGATCGACGTTGCCGACTTTCTTCGTGACGATATTGCCGAGCGCCCACATGCATGCGGCGCACAGCGTGAGCGCAAAGCCGGCGGCGGTCATCGAGTGGCCGCCTTGCAGGCCGATCACCGCGAGCCCGCCCGCCGCGATCAGCAAACCCGCGACGTTCGGCAAGCGAAGACGCTCATGCAGAAAAAGCGCCGCGAACATCAGCGTGAAAAACGCCTGCGCCTGCAACACCAGCGAAGCAAGCCCCGCCGGCATGCCGACGTACATCGCCGAGAACAGAAACGCGAATTGACCGAACGAGATCGTCGCGCCGTAGGCGAACAGCCAGCGCCACTGCAAATTCGGGCGCTTGACGAAAAACACCGCCGGCACCGCGGCGAGCGTGAAGCGCAATGCGCCGAGCAGCATCGGCGGCACGCCATGCAAACCCACCTTGATCACGACGAAATTGACGCCCCACGCAACGACCACCACCAGCGCGAGCAGCAAATCCCTGGGCGACATCCCGGTCTCCAATTGATTATTCGATCAGCAGTTTAGCGGAGCCGGGCGCCCGGCGTAACCGCGCGCGTCGCAGTTGCCAGGCGCCGAGGTGCAGCGAGCCGTCGGCATCACGCGCTGCGCAGTAGAATCGTCCATTGACCCCAATCTCCCCTCACCCTTCCAGCCGAGCAGCCCATGACTTCCTCGATCAAAGCCGTCCTCAAACCGCATCTGCGCGACGTCGGCAGTCTGACCGTGCGGCGCGTGCTGCCCGCCATGGCGGCGCGCCTGATCGGCCCGTTCATCTTCTTCGATCACATGGGCCCCGCCACGCTCGAACCCGGCGTCGGCCTCGACGTGCGGCCGCATCCGCACATCGGCCTCGCCACCGTGACCTATCTGTTCGAAGGCGCGATCATGCATCGCGACAGCCTCGGTTCGGAGCAGAAGATCGTCCCCGGCGACGTCAACTGGATGACAGCCGGACGCGGCATCGTCCACTCCGAGCGCTCGCCGGCCGAAGACCGCGCGAGCGGCCAGACCATGCACGGCATCCAGACCTGGGTCGCGCTGCCGCTCGAGGACGAAGAGATCGAACCGTCGTTCGCGCATCACGCGGCCGACACGCTGCCGGTCGTCGAGCGCAACGGCGTCACGCTGCGCGTGATCGCGGGCACGGCGTTCGGCGCGGTGTCGCCGGTCGCGACCTTCTCCGGCACGCTGTACGTGGCCGCCGAATTCGCGCCGGGCAGCGCCTTCGCGCTCGAACCGGAACACGAGGAACGCGGCGTCTACCTGGTTGACGGCGATCTGGAGATCGACGGCGCACCGCTCGAAGTCGGCCAGATGGCCGTGCTCGCGCTCGACGAAACAGTCACGCTGGCCAGCACGCACGGCGCGCGCGTGATGTTGCTTGGCGGCGAAAAGCTGGACGGCGAGCGTTTTATCGAGTGGAATTTTGTCGCTAGTTCGCGCGAGAAGATCGAGGCCGCGAAACAGGCGTGGACGAATCAGGAGATGGGCAAGGTGCCGGGTGAAACCGAGTGGATTCCGCTGCCGGAGCGCAAATAAGCTCAAATTAGCGTTAATGGGCGTGAACGGGCGCAAATTGGCTCACGCGAACGGCAAATGAGCGGCAGTTCAGCAACGGCCTGCGCGCCGCATTGAATGCCGGCGGTTCGGCCCCATCTACCCACAAACCGTTTTATCGACGAGGACGCAATGGACACCACTCTGGCCACTTTCGAACAGGACGTCATCACGGCGTCGACACTGGCCCCCGTGCTGGTCGATTTCTGGGCGCCGTGGTGCGGCCCCTGCAAGACCCTCGGCCCGATGCTGGAAAAGCTCGAAGCCGAAGCGGCCGGCAAATGGAAGCTGGTGAAGGTCAACGTGGACGAGAATCAGGAACTGGCCGCGCACTTCCAGGTGCGCAGCATTCCGCACGTCGTGGCGTTCGCCGACGGCCAGCCGGTCGATCAATTCATCGGCGTATTGCCTGAGGGACAGCTGCGCGAGTTCATCGAGCGGCTCGTGCCGCAAGGCGCGGACGTAGCGCGGCTCGACGCGCAGGCCGCGCTGGCCGAAGGCCGCCGCGACGATGCGTACGAAGCGCTGCAAGCCGCGCTCGCCTACGACCCGGGCTTCGACGAAGCGCGCATGGACCGCATCGAACTGCTGCTGGAAGACCACCGTATCGACGAAGCGCGCAATGAAGTCGACCTGCTGTCGCCGAAAACGACTCAGGGCATCGACGCGCGCTTCAACGCGATCAAGACGCGGCTCGACGCGGTGGATGCCGCCGCCGATCTGCCGCCGACGGATGCGCTCGAAGCCAAAGTGGCCGCCGCGCCCGACGATCTCGAAGCACGCTTCGATCTGGCCAGCGCGTTCATCGCTCGTCGCAAATATGCGCAAGCGCTCGAACATCTACTGGCGATCGTGCAGCGCGACCGCTCGTTCCGGGATGACATCGGCCGCAAGACGATGCTGTCGGTGTTCGATCTGGCCGCGCATCAGCCGGAGCTGGTATCGCAGTGGCGGCGCAAGCTGAGCGCGTCGTTGTTCTGATCGAATGCGGGTTCAGGCGCGGTCGCGGCCAATGCGGCCACCGCGCCTGAATGTGCGGCGCTGTGCCAAAACGCGCCGAGCAGACTTCATGCTATGCCGTAGAAGCGCCACGCATTTTCGGCGGCGCGCATCGCTTCAGACCGTCGCCTGTTTCGCCAACGCCCGCAACACATGCGCGGCCGCCGCAAAACCGAAGCTCGCGGTCACACATACGCTCGAACCAAACCCCGCGCAGTTCAGACCGACCGGTCCCGTGTGACCCGGCGACGTGCTCACGTGCTCGGCTTCTTCGTCGATATCGCAAACGGCGGCTTCCGGGTAGATCAGCGGCTCGTCCGAGTACACCGCGCTCACCTTGAACTTCGCCTTTGGCCCGCGCGGAAAACCATGCTGCTTGCGCAACTGCCCGCGCACTTTCGACAGCAACGGATCCTGGATCGTCAACGCGAGATCGTCGATACGAATGCGCGTCGGGTCGAGCTGGCCGCCCGCGCCGCCCACCGTGATCAACGGCTGTTTGCGCTCGACGCACCAGGCGATCAGCGCGGTCTTGGTGCGCACGCTGTCGATCGCATCGATCACGTAATCGAAACCGCCGCCGAGTGTCGCCGCGAAGTTGTCCGGCTCGACGAAGTCTTCGATCAGCCGCACGTCGCAGTACGGATTGATCGCCGCGATGCGCTCGGCCATCGCTTCGACTTTCGGTTTTCCGTAGTTGCCGTCGAGCGCATGGATCTGCCGGTTAGTGTTGCTCTCGGCGACGTTGTCGAGATCGATCAGCGTCAGCGTGCCGAGCGCGCTGCGCGCAAGCGCCTCGGCCACCCACGACCCTACCCCGCCGATGCCGATCACCGCGACGTGCGCGCCTTCGAACGCGGCGAGCGCCGGCGCGCCGTACAGGCGCGCGATGCCGCCGAAGCGCCGCGCGCGGTCGGCGGTTTCACTCCCGTCGAGGCTGGTAGTAAGATCGGATTGCGCGGTGGTGCTGGACATGGTGGCAGGGCTCGTTAAAACAGGTACGACAGAAAGGGGCGCCGCCCGGGTCGAACGGGTGCGGGCGGTCCAGACATACTCAGGCCGTATTTTGCCTGAACCCGTCGCGGCTCATGCCGCTGCATCACGCAACTCGCACGGTGCGCGGCCTTGCGCTGGTCGCGGGCAAAAATCCGACTCCTTAGCTATACTTGCCTGACTGTAGCGTTCGCATAAGAACATGACTTCACTCGCCGAACTTCGAAAAAACTATTCGCTGGGTTCTTTGGACGTTGCCGATGTCGACCGCGATCCGATTCGTCAATTCGACACGTGGTTCCAACAGGCCGTGAACGCCAAACTGCCCGAACCGAATACGATGACGCTAGCCACCGTCGACTCGCGCGGCCGGCCGTCTGCGCGCATCGTGCTGATCAAGGGCGTCGACGAGCGCGGCTTCGTGTTCTTCACCAATTACGAGAGCCGCAAGGGCCGCGAACTCGCCGCCAATCCTTACGCGAGCCTGCTGTTCTACTGGATCGAGCTGGAACGCCAGGTGCGTGTGGAAGGCCGTATCGTCAAAACCAGCGCGGCGGAAAGCGATACGTATTTCGCGTCGCGTCCGCTCGGTTCGCGCATCGGCGCGTGGGCATCGAATCAGAGTCGGGTAATTGAAAGCCGTTCGCAGCTCGAAACGCGCGAACGTGAAATCAGGCTGCAATACGGCGACCAACCGCCGCGCCCACCGCATTGGGGCGGTTATCGTTTGGTGCCCGAAGCAATCGAATTTTGGCAGGGCCGGCCGTCGCGGCTGCACGACCGTCTGCTCTACACTCGCGCAAGCGAAACTGGCGACTGGCAAATCTCCCGCCTATCGCCTTGAATCGGAACTGAACGCCGGCAGCGCGCCGCCAACGCAGCAGCGCGCGCCGGCCTGATCGCGTCTCGCGGCATGGGAGTTGCGCCGCGCCGAGCCGCGATCGACACAGGCTTTGCTTTAATTCAACGGACACGGAGAGATCACATGTTCTGGGAGAAGAAGCTGGCGCAATGGGTGGAAGAGGTAAAAACCAGGGCTAACCTGCCAGCACGCCTCGTGCTGTGGGATGGCCAGCAACATGACTTCGGGCAGTTCGCCGCCCCGCAGGTCACGCTGCATGTGAAAAGCGCCACGGCGCTGCCCTATCTGCTCGAACCGAGCCTCGACAATCTCGGCGAGGCCTACGTGAAGGGCAAGATCGACATCGAAGGCAAGCTGTCGGACATCATCAATGTCAGCTATCAGCTGGCGCGCAACACCGTGACCAGCGCGAGCAAGCTGGCGCGCGTGCGACGTTACTTCCATCACTCGAAGGCGTCGGACAAGAAGGCGATCCAGTATCACTACGACGTCTCGAACGAGTTCTACAAGCTGTGGCTCGACGAGAACATGGTCTACTCGTGTGCGTACTTCGAGAACGGCGACGAAGATCTCGCCACCGCGCAAATCAAGAAGATCGACCACATCCTCACCAAAATCCAGGTGCAGCCGGGGCAGCGTCTGCTCGACATCGGCTGCGGCTGGGGCGCGCTCGTGCTGCGCGCGGCGCAGAAATTCGGCGCGAAATGCGTCGGCGTGACGCTCTCGAAGAACCAGTTCGATCTCGCCACTTCACGGGTGAAAGCGGCGGGTCTGGAAGGACAGATTGAAATTCGCCTGCAGGATTATCGCGACGTCACAGGGCAATTCGATCGCATCACCAGCGTCGGCATGTTCGAGCATGTCGGCCGCAAGAATCTGCCGGGCTACTTCCAGAAGATCCGCGAGTTGCTGGCCGACGACGGCGTCGCGATGAATCACGGCATCACGTCGAGCGATTCGGACAGCGGCGAGACCGCGCTCGGCGGCGGCGAATTCATCGACCGTTATGTGTTTCCGGACGGCGAATTGCCGCATATCAGCCTCGCGCTCGAAGCAATGCAGCGCGGCGGGCTCGAAGCGGTTGACGTCGAAAGCCTGCGCCGTCACTATGCGCACACGCTGAACCTGTGGGCGGAAAATTTCGAAGCGCATGCGGACGAAGCCCGCAAACTGGTCGACGACGAAAAATTCCGCATCTGGCGCGTGTACCTCGCGGGCTGCGCATACGCGTTCGAAACCGACGACATCTCGATCTACCAGGTGGTGTGCCGCAAAGCCGGCCGCAGCGCGAAAACCTTGCCGTGGTCGCGCCGCTACATGTACGAAAAGCCGCTATAAGACGGTTGAATGGCGGGCCGGACATCGATGGACCAGAGCAGGACAAGCGAAGTTGAGCAGCCGGCAAGCGGCGCGAACGACGGCGATGACGCCAGCGGCGAAGCCGTGCAGTTCGATCTGTTCGGGCTGCCGCTGGAGCCGGCGCCTTCACTGGCGGACGCGCCGGCGCAGGCGGATGCTCATGGCGGAAAATTGTGGCGCGCGTCGTCGGCCGATGCTTCCCGGTCTGCCGCCGAAGCGCCTGCCACGACCGCACAAACTGGAGCCGCGCCCGCACCCGAGCGCCGGCGTCAGGCGCGCGCCAAGGTCCATGAGCCCAGCGCCGCCGCCTCGCTCTGGCAGGACGAGGACGAAGAGGCCCTCGACAGCGCCGCCGCGCAATCTGCTCCGAGCGCCGCCTCAATCCCCGCAGGCGCGCCGAAAAAACGCCGCGCCCGCGAAATCCTCGCCGCCCCGCCGTCGGCCGAACTGCTCGCGCTCGCGGCAGAACTCGCGCCGCAAATCCACCTCGGCACGTCGACCTGGTCGTTTCCGGGCTGGAACGGCATCGTCTACGGCGACGAATACAGCAACAGCAAACTCTCGCGCGAGGGCCTCACGGCATACAGCGCGCATCCTCTGCTCAGGACGGTCAGCATCGACCGGTCGTTCTATCAGGCGCTGCCCGTCACCGATTATCTGCGTTACGCGCAGCAGGTCCCCGAGCATTTCCGCTTCATCGTCAAGGCGCCGATGACGGTCACCGATGCCACCGTGCGCGCCGGACACGGCGAACCGGTCTCGCTGAACCCGTGTTTCCTGAACGCGCAAATGGCGATCGACGAATTCGTCACGCCCTGCGTCGAAGGGCTCGGCGCGAAAGCCGGCGCGCTGGTGTTCCAGCTTTCGCCGCTGCCGGATCAGATGCTGGCGCAGCCGGCGGAATTCATCGAACGCCTGGCTGAATTCCTGATGGCCTTGCCGAAGCTGCCCCACGGCACCTGCTATGCGATCGAAATCCGCGATGCGAGCCTGCTCACGCCGCGCTTCATCCGCACGCTGAAAACGGCGGGCGTGCGCTATTGCGTGGGTATTCACGCGCGGATGCCGGACCCGCTGCGCCAGGCCGCCGCGCTGGCGCTGCTGGACGGCGAGCCGGCCGGGCCGCTGATCGTGCGCTGGAGTCTGCATGGCGGCTTCAAATACGAACAGGCGAAGGCGAAATACGAGCCGTTCAAGCAGTTGGTCGACCAGGACCCCGCGACTCGCGCATCGCTCGCCGAGTTGGCCGCGCGCTACGCGCTGGCGGGCCAGCCGGTGGTGATTGCGATCAACAACAAGGCGGAAGGGTCGGCGCCGTTAAGCTGCGTGGAACTGGCGCGCGCGATTACCGAGGCGTATGCGCGTCAGGCTCACAACCGGGAACATGAGGACGACGAGCCGCCTTCGGACGAGCGGGAACAGCAGACCGGAGACGGCGAACCGGGCGACGCACCGGCTGCCTAGGTCAGGCAGGCCGGGCGGCACGGCACTAGCTTAGGGAAGGCCCCCTTCCGGAGCCCTCCGTGCATGCCCAGCGAGCGCCCATTCAACGCGGATTGGAAGCACCAGAGCGAGCGTGAACGGCTTGCCCGGTCCCGAGCGCAAGGCCCGGCATCGCGCAGCCGGACTGCCCTCAGCCCGCCTTGATTCTGTGCGCGAACTTCTGACGAAACTTCGCCACTTTCGGCGCCACCACGAACGAGCAGTACCCTTGATTCGGATGCTGCGCAAAATAGTTCTGGTGATAAGCCTCGGCGGACCAGTAGTTGCCGTCGAGCGGCAGCACCTGAGTGACGATCTGCCCGTCGTAAATCCCCTGTTCGCCGATCTCGCGGATCGCCTGCAAAGCCGTCTCGCGCTGCGCATCCGAATGCGTGAAGATGACCGACCGGTACTGCGTGCCGACGTCGTTGCCCTGTCGGTTGAGCTGCGTCGGATCGTGGATCGCGAAGAAAATATCGAGAATCTCGCGATAGCTGATCTTCGCCGGATCGAAGTCGACTTTCACCACTTCGGCGTGGCCGGTTTCGCCGTCGCACACCTGCTCATAGGTCGGATTGCGGGTCTGGCCGCCCGCATAGCCCGACTCCACCGCGTTCACGCCGTCGACGCCCAGATACACCGCTTCGAGGCACCAGAAACACCCGCCACCGAGGGTGGCGACTTCGCCTGTCTGACTCATGCTGCTCGCTCCTTCATGCTGATGGTCGGCCTATGCCGGTCTTGCACCGCCGCAACGCTCGTGCCACGAACTGGACTTGTCAGCTTAGCGGGTTTTCCGCTCACCGGCTGGGGTCGCGGCCCGCGCGCCCCGATTGCAGTTAAAATTGGGACAAATCGACGACTTTCACTATGACTTTCGAATCATTTGTTTCCGAGCATGCGCGCGATGGGTTCTGTCCGGCTTCGGCCCCGCTAACGCGCGGAGCCGTCGCCTGATGAAGCGCGCCAGTCCACCCAATTTCGACCAGAGCGCCTTCAAACAGGCGCTTAGCCAATTCGCCACCGGCGTCACCGTCATTACAACGCGAGCAGAGTCGGGCCAATTGATCGGCATCACGGCCAGTTCATTCAACTCGGTGTCGCTCGATCCGCCGCTCGTGTTATGGAGCCTGGCCACCCGCTCGGCGTCGATGCCGGTGTTCCAGGCCAACAGCCACTATGTGGTGAACGTGCTGGCCGCCTCGCAGCTCGATCTATGCAAACGCTTCGCGACCGTCAGGGGCAACCGCTTCGAAGGGGTGTCGCACGCGCAGGGCGATACCGGCATGCCGGTGCTCGACGGCGCGCTCGCGTGGTTCGAATGCCATAACCGCAGCCGCTACCAGGAAGGCGATCACGTGATTTTCGTCGGCGAAGTGGAACGCTGCGGCGTGCATGAAAATGGGGCGGACATATCGCCGCTGGTGTTCCAGAACGGGCGGTTTCACGGGCTCAAGCCATTGTGAATGGTCGGCCGCGCTTCGGCGCGGCCAGCCCCTCTCTTCAGCGGTCGTTATGCGCCGCACCGTGCCCGGTTTTCTTCACTAACGACACCGGCACGCCCGAATCTTCCTTCAGCGTCTGCAGCACGATATTCGAGCGAATATCCATCACGCCCGGCGCCTTATACAGACGCTGCAGCACGAAATCCGAATAGTGCTTGAGGTTGTGCGCGAGAACCCGCAGCAGATAGTGGGTCTCGCCGGTCACGACGAACGCGCCGACCACTTCCGGCCAGTCGCGCACCGCGTCCGCGAAACGCTCGTGCCAGTTCTCCTGGTCGTTGCGCATGGACACCTGGACGAACGCCTCCAGTTCGAAACCCAGCACTTCACGATTCAGACACGCGCGGTAATGTTCGATGACGCCCTGCTCTTCCAGCAGCCGCAAGCGCCGCAGGCAAGCCGACGGCGAGAGCGAAATGCGCTCCGCGAGATCGAGATTGCTGATTCGTCCTTCTTGCTGGAGCACCGTCAAGATACGGCAATCGGTGGCATCGAGCGAGATCGCGTTCATATTCGGTCTCCCTTTCCCGTTTGACTCAAATTATGTTCCAAGACAGCGGGCAGAAGGTGATTTTTTCGCAATCACATTTTGCAGCAGGCCGCCTATCATTCCCGCATAGCCACAATTCATCGATGGAGACATGCAAACACTCTGGGACATCACCCCCGACGTCAATCCCGCGACGCCCGTCTGGCCCGGCGACACGCCGGTCGGCATCGAGCGCATGTGGCGCATGGAGGCGGGCTCGCCAGTCAACGTCGCGCGGCTGACGCTGTCGCCGCACACCGGCGCGCATACCGACGCCCCGTTGCACTACGACCCCGAGGGCGCGGCAATCGGCGAGGTGCCACTCGATGCCTACCTGGGGCGATGCCGGGTGATTCATTGCATCGGCGCGTCGCCTGTTGTGACGCCACAACACTTGACCGGCTCGCTCGACGACCTGCCGCCGCGAGTCTTACTGCGCACTTACAAAAACGCGCCGACGACCGCCTGGGACAGCGCGTTCTGCGCGGTCGCGCCGGACAGCATCGACCTGCTCGCGTCGCGAGGCGTGCAGCTGATCGGCATCGACACGCCGTCGCTCGACCCGCAGGAATCGAAAACGATGGACGCTCACCGCCGGATTCGCGCGCATCGGATGGCGATCCTCGAAGGCGTCGTGCTGGATGCCGTCGCTGCCGGCGATTACGAACTGATCGCGCTGCCGCTCAAGCTGACCACGCTCGACGCGAGTCCGGTGCGCGCGGTGTTGCGCGCGCTGCCCCCGACGCGCTGAACCGCGCCGGGCCGCGCCGAACCCGGCGGCCTCGCTGAACCTCACTGATCTAACCGACGGAACCACCATGAATCACCGTGACGAAGCACTGGCGCTCGACAGCGCCGACCCGATCGCGACGCTGCGCGACCAGTTCGCGCTGTCGCCGACCACCATCTATCTCGACGGCAATTCGCTCGGTGTGCCGCCGGCCGCCGCCGCGCAACGCGCGCAGACCGTGATCGCCGCCGAATGGGGCGAAGGCCTGATCCGCAGCTGGAACAACGCCGGCTGGTTCGCACTGCCGCGCCGTCTCGGCAACAAGCTCGCGCCGTTGATCGGCGCGGCCGACGACGAAGTGGTCGTCACCGATACGATTTCG
Source organism: Paraburkholderia sediminicola (assembly GCF_046026895.1). GTDB lineage: Bacteria > Pseudomonadota > Gammaproteobacteria > Burkholderiales > Burkholderiaceae > Paraburkholderia > Paraburkholderia sediminicola_C. The sequence continues at coordinate 60,448 of NZ_JAQQEU010000035.1, read as the reverse complement.
GTCAACCTGTTCAAGCTGCTGTCCGCCGCGGTGCGGGTCGCGCAGGCGCGCGATCCGAAGCGTCGCGTGATCGTTTCCGAGCGTTCGAACTTTCCGAGCGATCTGTACATCGCGCAAGGCCTGATCGAGCAGCTCGACCGCGGCTATGAACTGCGCCTCGTCGACGAGCCGTCCGAGTTGCCCGCGGCGATCCGCGACGACACCGCCATCGCGATGATCACGCACGTGAACTACCGTACCGGCTATATGCACGACATGGCCGCGCTGACGAAGCTGATCCACGACAAGGGCGCGCTCGCGCTGTGGGATCTCGCGCATTCGGCGGGCGCGGTGCCGGTCGACCTGAACGGCGTCGGTGCGGACTACGCGGTCGGCTGCACGTACAAGTATCTGAACGGCGGTCCCGGCTCGCCCGCGTTCGTGTGGGCGCCCAAGCGCCATCAGAACGAATTTGCGCAGCCGCTGTCCGGCTGGTGGGGTCATCGTGCACCGTTCGAGATGGACCCGGCGTATCGGCCGGATGACGGCATCGGCCGCTTCCTGTGTGGCACGCAACCGATGGTGTCGATGGCGCTGGTCGAATGCGGGCTCGACGTGTTCCTGCAAACCGACATGCAGGCGGTCCGCAAGAAGTCGCTCGCGCTGACCGATCTGTTCATCGAACTGGTCGAAGCGCGTTGCAGCGAGTTTCCGCTCACGCTCGTGACGCCGCGCGAGCATGCGCAGCGCGGCTCGCATGCGAGCTTCGAACATCCGCATGGCTATGAGGTGATGCAAGCGCTGATCGCGCGTGGCGTGATCGGCGACTACCGTGAGCCGCATGTGCTGCGCTTCGGCTTTACGCCGCTGTATACGCGCTTCGTCGATGTATGGGACGCCGTCGAAACCTTGCGCGAAGTGCTCACGCAAGAGACCTGGCGAGCACCTGAATTCGCCGCTCGCGGCGCCGTGACCTGAGGAGCGCGCGATGACCGATCACATGCAAACACCGGGTTTGCCGGAAGAGTCCGTCACCCAGGGATGTCCGTTTGGGCATGGGCGGGCCTCGGCTTCGGCTGCTTCCGCTGCGGCTTCACTTGCAACATCCACGGCCAAAGCTGCCGATGCCGCTGACGACGGCTGGCATGACGCGCAGCTCGACTTCTCCGAATCGATGAGCTACGGCGATTATCTGTCGCTCGGGACAGTGCTGGATGCGCAGCACCCGTTGTCGCCGGATCACAACGAGATGCTGTTCATCATCCAGCATCAGACGAGCGAACTGTGGATGAAGCTCGCGCTGTATGAACTGCGCGCCGCACTAAAGGCGGTGCACCGCGACGAACTGCCGCCGGCGTTCAAGATGCTCGCGCGCGTGTCGCGGATCATGGAGCAGCTGGTGCAGGCGTGGAGCGTGCTCGCGACGATGACGCCGTCCGAATACACCGCGATGCGGCCTTATCTGGGCAGTTCGTCCGGCTTCCAGTCGTACCAGTATCGGCAGATCGAGTTTCTGCTCGGCAACAAGAACGAGCAGATGCTCAAGCCCCATGCGCATCGCGCGGACGTGTTCGCCGAGGTGAAGACCGCGCTCGAAGCGCCTTCTTTCTACGACGAAGTGGTCCGCCTGCTAGCACGCCGCGGCTTTGCGATTGCCCCTTCGAGGCTGGAGCGGGATTGGACCCAGCCTACCACTCACGACGCGTCGGTCGAATCGGCCTGGCTCGAGGTGTACCGCAATCCGTCGCGGCACTGGGAGCTGTACGAGATGGCCGAAGAACTGGTCGATCTCGAAGACGCGTTCAGGCAATGGCGCTTCAGGCATGTGACCACGGTCGAGCGGATCATCGGCTTCAAGCAGGGCACCGGCGGAACGAGCGGCGCGACCTATTTGCGCAAGATGCTGGACGTGGTGCTGTTTCCCGAGCTTTGGCATGTGAGGACGATGCTGTAGCAAGCGCAACGGGGCTGTGCAAAACCGGGCTCACTTGGCCGTATAGCCCCCATCGATCGGCAAGCAAACGCCGCTGATCATGGACGCCGCGTCGCTCAGCAAAAACAGGATCGGCGCGGCGACTTCGGCGGATTCGGCAAAGCGCCGCAACGGAATCGCCTTCAAAGCGGGTTCGCGTTTGGCGGGCTCGCTCCACGCCTGCACCGCCATCGGTGTCAACGTGACGGTCGGATTGACGCTGTTCACGCGGATCCCGAACGGCCCCAGCTCGATGCACAGCGCACGCGTCACCGCATCGAGCGCGGCCTTCGAAGCGGAATAACTCAGATGATCGTCAAGCGCCACCAGCGCCGCCTGACTCGAAACGTTCACGATACTGCCCGCGCGTTTCGCGTCGAGCATTCCGCGCGCCACGTGTTTCGCGATCAGTACCGCGCCACGCGTGTTCACCGCCATCACGCGATCGAAGCTCGCGCCCGTGGTGTCCACCGCTGGTTCGAGCAACGCTATCCCGGCGCAATTCACGAGTCCGTCGAACACGTCGAGCGAAGCCAGCGCGTCGTCGATCGCGGCTTCGTCGCTCACGTCGAGCCTTAGCGGTTCGCAGCCGGTTTCCTCGGCCAGCCGCGCGAGCTCGTTCACGTTGCGCGCCGCGGCGACGACACTCGCGCCCGCCGCGCACAACGCTTCGACCGTTGCGCGGCCAATTCCGCTTGAAGCGCCCGTCACGAGAATCGAGCGGCCGGAAAAATCAAAGGTCGTATTCATGATGATGGCAACCGATGCATGACCGGCTTCAGAGCCGGATACAAGTCTGTTTAAACACCGAAGCGCTGTTCGACCAACGGCAGTCGCCGCGCGTTGGGCTGCGCGCGATCGATCAACGTGACCCGGCCGCCCTCGGCCGCTTCGCGCCCGATCAGTCCGATCAGATTGTGCGCCTTTGCGGGCCACGTCGCGCCCTCTTGCACGACTGACGTTCACGTTCCTGCTCACGTACGCGGCTTCATCAACACCTTGATCGAATCGAGCGAGTTCGCGACCTTGATCGCCTCGTCCCACTCCTGCAGCGAAAAGCCGTGCGTGACGATACCCTTCGACGTGACGAGTCCACGCGCCAGCAGATCGATTGCGATGGGATAGCAATAGGGTCCGAGGTGCGCGCCGCGCACGTCGAGTTCCTTGCGGTCGCCTATCACCGACCAGTCCAGCGTCGTATCCGCGCCGAACACCGAGAACTCGACAAAACGCCCGAGCTTGCGAATCAGCTCCATGCCCTGGTTGACGCCGATCGGCGCGCCGGTGGTTTCGATGTACACGTCGCAACCGTAGCCGTCGGTGAGCGAATGGATGATCGCGAGCGCGTCGGTCTTCTGCGGATTGATCGTCACGTCCGCGCCGTACTCACGCGCGAGCGCGAGGCGCTCTTCCACGAGGTCGATCACCACCAGCTTCTTCGGCGTCTTCAGGTGCGCGACTTGCGTCATCATCAAACCAAGCGGACCCGCGCCCGCGATCACCAATACATCGTCGAGTTGCACGTCACCGCGATTGACCGTGTGGATCGCGCAGGCGAGCGGCTCGATGATCGCCGCGTCTTCAAGCGAGATGCCGTCAGGAATCCTGTGCACGATCGCCGTCGGCGGAATCCGCATGTACTCGGCCATGCCGCCGTCCGCGACTTCGCGCTGGAAGCCGAAGATGTTGTGTACCTCACACATCCAGTACTGCCCGGATCTGCAATACCGGCATTTGCCGCAAGGCACGATCTGTTCGGCGATCACGCGCTCGCCCTGCTTCACGCCGAAATGTTCGGCTGCGCCCTCGCCGATCTCTTCGACGTAGCCGAAGAACTCGTGCCCCGGAATCACCGGCGCCTTCACCCACGGGCTCGGGCCGCCCCAGAACATCTTCGCGCCCGAGTAACACTTGCAGTCGCTCGCGCAGATGCCGCACGCGGCGATGCGGATCACGAGTTCGTGCGCGCGGGCGCGCGGCTTCGACACCTGTTCGACGCGATAGTCTTTCGGCGCATGACAGACGATGGCGGTCATGTTCGGCTGGTCGGTTTGAGTCGTCATTGCATTGTCCTGCCAAGGAAGGAATGAGTGGAGAGAGTTACTTTCTTCGGTCACGGCTGATATAGATCGCGAGCAGAATGATTCCGCTCTCGATCACGTTCTGCACCGACGATTCACGCCGAGCCGCAGCGCGCCGATCAACGTGCCGATGATCGAGCCGCGGCCGCCCGGGATCGAATTGCCGCCCATCACAACTGCGGCGATCGCGTCGAGTTCGAAGCCGACGCCCGCGCTCGGCGGGCCGCTCATCAAACGAGCGGTGAGCGCGATCGCGGCGAACGCGGAAGTCAAACCGGCGAAAGGTGTAGACGATGAGCTTCACGCGCGCCATGCCCGCGCCGGACAGACGCGTCACCTGCGGTGCGCACACAGCGTGAGACGTATTGAAACGCTGTTGAAGTAAAACGCTGCGGCTCGCAGCCCGGCGACGGATCACGCAGCCGCGCGCTGGCTGCTGGCTAACTGCAGGCTAGGTGAACGGATAAGCCGCGGCGACACTGCGCGGCAGCACCGGCGCGAGCACGATGGCCGGCGCGTCGTCGATGCCCGCGCCACGCGCGGCGGCTTCTTCGGACGCGTCGCGGCTCGCGTCGTTCAGTTGCTGATAGCGGCGGAATTTCGAAGGCGCCATGCCCTTCATCGCGAGGAACTGCCGGTTGAAATTCGACAGGTTGTTAAAGCCCGCCTTGAAGCAGATATCGGTCACGCTCAGGTCGCCGTCGGTCAGCAACTGGCATGCGAGGTTGATGCGCATCCGGTTCACGTACTGTACGAACGTCAAGCCGGTATGGCGGCGAAAATACCGCGAGAACGCGCTGACGCTCTGGCCGGCGAGCTGCGCCAGATCCGATTCGCGCAACTCGTTAGCGAGGTTCTTGCCGATATACGACAGCACGTGATTGATGCGGGTCGACGCGAAGCCGGTCGGGTCGGCCTGATACGCGGGACTCGCGAGCGTCTCGCGGTCCTCGGCATTCGTCAGGATCTCTAACATCGACATGAACAGCACGAGCCGGCGCAATCCGCGCGCCGCCAGCAACTCCATGAACAGCGGTTGGATCGCCGCGCTGGTGCGCGCGCCGAACGACACGCCGCGGCGCCCGTCAGCCAGCAGCGCTTCGACCTGGCGCCACTCCGGAAAACTGTCGACGCAGCTCGACACGAACGCCTGCCCGAATTGCAAGACCAGGTTGCGCTGCGCGATGGTCTCGCCTTCCGGCACGTCGCTGACCCAGTTGTGCGGCAGGTTCGGCCCGATCAGCACCAGGTTGCCGGGCGCGAAGCTGCTGATGTGATCCCCGACGAACATCTTGCCGGTGGTCGCGACGATCAGATGAATTTCGTATTCCGGATGAAAGTGCCAGCGCACCGTTCTGTACGGATAGCCATGCGACCACACTTTGAACGATTCGTCGCGGCGCACGGCCACGATTTCCAGATCGGGTTGCACAGTCTGCCTCCATGAAGCGGCCGTCGAACCGGCCGCTGATCTTCGTCTTGTAGACCGAAAAGTAGCCTTCAAACGCGCCGGGCACCACTAAGAATGAGACCGTGAACCCATACTTTTTTGCATTCGGGTTAATCCTGGCGCGTCCGGCGTCAAATTTGACGCAATGCAATACCCACCGCGAGCCGCTTGCGCGCGCCCGGCGAGGGACCGCACGCAGCGGGCCGAGCCCGGCCACGCCGCGCTGCGCCACGAAAACCCTGTCGCGCCGCCTTGACTTTCATTTCGCTGGGTACGATCATTCGCTCACATACAGAGCAAATGCTCCATCCACGATGAACGTACGCTCGGAGCCGTGCGAGCAACTGCACCGGTCAGGGGATCGGAGTAAGCGCTAAAGCGCTAACCCACCGACCAATTTATGGGATCGGAGTAAGCGCTAAAGCGCTACCCACCGACCAATTTATGGGATCGGAGTAAGCGCTAAAGCGCTAACCCGGCGACCAATTTTATGGGATCGGAGTAAGCGCTAAAGCGCTAACCCGGCGACCAATTTTATGGGATCGGAGTAAGCGCTAAAGCGCTAACTCCGATCGACACAGGAGACACACATGAACAGCGGGCAAGGCAGCGGCGCAGCCGCACACGTGATCCTGCACATCGGCGCGGGATCGTTTCATCGCGCACATCAGGCGTGGTATCTGCATCGATTGAACGAGGCGAAACCGGCCGGCGAGCCGCACTGGTCGTTGACCGTCGGCAACATCCGCAGCGACATGAACGCGGTGCTCGACGCGCTCGCCGCGCAAAACGGCGTCTATACGCTCGAAACCGTTACGCCTCAGGGCGAGCGCGCATACGAGACGATCCGTTCGATCGAGCGCGTAGTGCCGTGGACCGAAAACCTCGGCGCGCTGATCGAAGCCGGCGCCGATCCGGCCTGCAAGATCATCGCGTTCACCGTCACCGAAGGCGGCTACTACCTCGACGAAGACGACCGGCTCGATACCGCGAACGCCGATCTCGCCACCGACCTCAAAGGCGGCCACACCACGATCTACGGCGCGCTGGCGGCGATTCTCGACGCACGCATGAAACGCGGCGCGGGCCCCGTCACGCTGCAGACTTGCGACAACCTGCGCAGCAACGGCGAACGTTTTCACGCGGGCATGAGCGAGTTTCTCGAACGGCGCGGCGCCGCCGGACTGGCGCAATGGTTCGACGACCACACCGTATGCCCGAGTTCGATGGTCGACCGCATCACGCCGCGCCCGACGCCCGACGTGCGCGAGCGCGTCAAGGCCGCGACCGGTGTGGACGACGCGTGTCCGGTGATGAGCGAAGCGTTCATCCAGTGGGTGATCGAAGACCGCTTCATCGCTGGCCGCCCGGCATGGGAGAAGGTCGGCGCCGAACTGGTCGACTCCGTGCTGCCGTACGAGGAAGCGAAGATCCGCATTCTCAACGCGACGCACAGCTGCATCGCGTGGGCGGGCACCTTGGTCGGGCTGAACTACATTCACGAAGGCACGCTCGACGCGGACATTCGCCAGTTCGCATTCGACTACGTGACCGAGGACGTGATTCCGTGTCTGTCGCCGAGTCCGCTCGATCTGGAACGGTATCGCGACGTGGTGCTCGAACGCTTCAGTAATCCGTATATCCAGGACACCAACCAGCGTGTCGCGGCCGACGGTTTTTCCAAGCTGCCGGGTTTCATCGCGCCGACGCTCTCCGAGTGTTTCGAACGCGGCGCCACGCCCGCCGCGACGGCGATACTGCCCGCGCTGTTCTTCCGCTTTCTCGAACGCTGGCACTTGGGCAAGCTGCCGTATGCGTATCAGGACGGCGTGATGGACGAGGGCGTCGCGCACAGCTTCTTCACGGCGCCCGATCCGTTGCAGGCTTTCGCCGCGGACCGTCTGCTGTGGGGCAGCATGGCGCAGACCCCGGAACTGGAAGCGGCGCTCGCGGGTGCGCTCGCGCGCGTCGATGTCTGGCTCGCCAAACGCGGCGCGATTTGAACACCGCACCGCGCTCTCTTTCGAATCACGCGCGCTGCCAGGCTTAATGCGCATGGCAGCGCGCGGCATGTGCGGCTAAAGTAGCGCATCCCTAACGACGAAGGTTTCGCGCCCATGTATCTCGGCATCGACCTCGGCACGTCCGAAGTGAAAGTTCTGCTGCTCGCCTCCGATGGACGCGTGATCGGCACCGCAGGCTCGCCCTTTACCGTTTCGCGTCCGCATCAGCGTTGGGCCGAACAGAACCCCGAGGACTGGTGGACGGGCACGCGCGCGGCGCTCGCCGCACTGCGCGCGCGGCATCCCGACGAGTTCGCGCAGATTCGCGGCATCGGCCTGTCGGGGCAGATGCACGGCGCGGTGCTGCTGGATGCCGCGGACCGCGTGCTGCGCCCCGCAATCCTGTGGAACGACATGCGCAGCGACAAGGAGTGCGCGGAGCTGACCGAGCGCGCGCCGGACCTGCACAGCGTCGCCGGCAATCTGGCGATGCCGGGTTTCACCGCGCCGAAGCTGCTGTGGGTCGCGCGTCATGAGCCCGAGATCTTCGCGCGCACCGCCTGCGTGCTGCTGCCGAAAGATTATTTGCGCCTGCAGCTGACGGGCGGCAAGGTGTCCGATCCGTCGGATGCGGCCGGCACTTTGTGGCTCGATGTCGCCAAACGCGACTGGTCGGAGTCGCTGCTGGCCGCATGCAACATGACGCGCGCGCAGATGCCGGCCCTCGCCGAAGGCAGCGCGCCTTCCGGCACGCTGCTGCCCGAAGTCGCGCGCGAATTCGGTTTGCGTGACGGGGTGATCGTCGCGGCCGGCGGCGGCGACAACGCCACCAGCGCGATCGGCATCGGCGCGACGCAACCGGGCGACGGCTTCGTGTCGCTCGGCACGTCGGGTGTGCTGTGCGTGGTCGGCGACAGTTTCCGGCCGAACCCGGCGTCCGCTGTGCACGCTTTCTGTCACGCGATTCCGGACCGCTGGCATCAGATGAGCGTGGTGTTGTCGGCGGCGAGTTGTTTGCGCTGGGTCTGCAAGCTCACCTCCACCGACGAGCCGACCCTGCTCGCCGAAATCGAGGCGCTCCCCGCCGACGCGTTGACCACCGCGCCGCTGTTCCTGCCGTATCTGTCCGGTGAACGCACGCCCCACAACGACCCGTATGCGCAAGGCGTGTTCTTCGGCATGAACCACGCGACCGATCGCGCGTTGCTCGGCTATGCGGTGCTCGAAGGCGTGACGCTCGCGCTCACCGACGGCCTCGACGCGCTGCGCGCGGCCGGCACCGAAGCGAAGGCGCTGTCGCTGCTCGGCGGCGGCGCGCGCAGCGATTACTGGGCACAACTGCTGGCGGATGCGCTCGATACCGCAACCCGCAAACACGGCGGCGGCGAAACCGGCGCGGCGCTCGGCGCGGCGCGACTCGGCTGGCTGGCCGCGGGCGGCGATCCAGCCACGGTGCTGACCAAGCCGCCAATCGAAAAGGAGTTCACGCCGAATCCGCGCCGGCATGCGGAGTTGCGCACGCGGCTCGAAGCCTATCGCGCGCTGTACCGTCACGTGCGGCCGCTGTTCGATCCGGCGCGAGCGCCGCTCGCCTGAGCCAGCGGCAAACCACGGCCGGCTGCCGTTGAGAGGGGCGGACCGGCTGTTATCATCGGCGCACTTCAAGCGAACCGTTACCGTGCCCAAGTCCACAGAAAAACTAGATCTCGCTACGCGTGCGGCGTGGCTTTACTACGTCGCCGGCAATACCCAGAACGAAATCGCCGAGAAGCTGCAGGTCTCTCGCCCGGTCGCGCAACGGCTGGTCGCGTTCGCGGTGGAAAAGAATCTGATTCGCGTGCGTGTCGATCACAAACTGGCCGACTGTCTGTCGCTGGCGGAACAACTGTCCAAGCGCTACGGCCTCAGCCTGTGCGAAGTCGTGCCGATCGACGGCGACACATCCGACGAAGTCGACCGCAAGCTGGCGGTGGCCGGCGCGCAGGTGATGGAACGCTATCTCGCCGCCGAAAAGCCGATGGTGGTCGCGGTGAGCAGCGGCCGCACGCTGAAGGCCGCGGTCGATCAGATCGCGCAACTGGACCGTCCGCAGCACCGGCTGGTGTCGATGGTCGGGGCGATCGCGCAGGACGGCTCGTCGAACCGCTACGACGTCGCGCTGCACATTTCCGAGAAGACGGGCGGCAAGCATTTCCTGCTGCCCGCGCCGCTGCTCGCCGATAGCGAAGCCGAGCGCGCGCAGTGGTGTAATCACCGGCTGTACCGGATCGTCGAGTCGCTGTCGGCGCAAGCCGATGTCGCGTTCGTCGGGATCGGCAATATCGGGCCGAAGTGTCCGCTGCACGAAGACGGCTTCATCACGTCGGCGGAAGTGAAGGAGCTGATGCAGAACGGCGCGGTGGCGGAAATGCTCGGACTGCCGATCGATGCCGCCGGCGCGCACGTCGAATCGCCGACCGGCCGCCGTGTGACGAGCATCGCACTCGACGCGCCGCCGCGCCGCCCGACGATCGGTTTCGCCGGCGGGCAGCGCAAACGCGAAGCGCTGATCGCGGTGCTCAAGGGTGGCTGGCTGTCGGGTTTGGTGACCGACGAGTTGTGCGCGCGGGCGGCATTGGAAGCGTGAGCGTTGCGGCTTTGCGGGCTGTACGCGTTCGGCCGTACGCGTTAGCCAGACAGACAGTCTCGTACGCCGGTTCGCGGATGGCGGCCTGCGTGAGAGCAGCAAAGGAAAGCGGGACCCCACCGCATTACAGCAGCGGCAGCCCCTCGGTAATGATGATCCGGTAATCGCCGCCCTTCAGGCGCGTCTCGCTCACGGCCTGATACGCCGGACTTCGATACCACGCCAGCGCTTCATCGTAGCCGGTGAATTCGAGAATCAGAATGTCCTCGATCGCGGGCCCTTCCACCACTTCCTTGCGCCCGTGACTCGCCAGCATCATCACCGGATGCTGTTCGAAGACTGCGGGCGCGATCTGTTTGTATTCTTCCAGCTTGGCGGAGTCCAGGGTTTTCTCGCGCGTGATGACCACATAGGCGGGCATGAGCGTTTTCTGAGCGTGAATGAACGGAAAGCGGCGCGCCCGCCGCTTTCCCGAACCTCACGCGGCCAGCACTTCGACGATCTTACGCTGGAATGCTTTCCCTTCGCTGTCGAACAGATGGCAGTGGTCGGGCGTGGCGCCGAGCTTTTGCGTGTCGCCCTTGCCGTGCCGTTCGAGCGGCGGAATCCGCGCGATCAGGCCGTCCGGCGCGACGCTGGATTCCGCATACAGATACGCCGCGTCGCCGAGCGATTCGACCGCCATCGTGCGGGCCGACACGCCGTCGTCGGTGGTGCCCACATGCAGATGTTCGGGCCGGATGCCGACCGTCACCTTGTCGCCCTGCTTGACCGCGCCCGGCTCAACCGCGACGCGCTGCGTTTCACCCGTCTCGTAGAGCACCGTGACGCCGTCATGCGTGACCGACTGCACGACGCCTTCCATGAAGTTCATTTTCGGCGACCCGATGAAGCCCGCGACGAAACGGTTGGCGGGTGCGTGATACAGCATGGTCGGGCTGCCGACCTGCTCGAGATTGCCCGCCGACAGCACGACGATCTTGTCGGCCAGCGTCATGGCTTCGACCTGATCGTGCGTCACGTAGATCATCGTGGTCTTGAGTTCGTCGTGTAGACGCGCGAATTCGAGGCGCATCTTCACGCGCAGCGCGGCGTCGAGGTTCGACAACGGTTCGTCGAACAGGAACACTTTCGGCTTGCGCGTGATCGCGCGGCCGATCGCCACGCGCTGGCGTTGGCCGCCCGACAGCTGCTTGGGCTTGCGATCGAGCAGATGGTCGATGTGCAGGATCTTGGCCGCGTTGCGCACCGCCGCGTCGATCTCCGGCTTCTTCGTGCCCGCAAGCTTCAGGCCGAACGCCATGTTGTCGTACAGCGTCATGTGCGGATACAGCGCGTACGACTGGAACACCATCGCGATGCCGCGCTTGGCGGGTTGCACGTCGTTCACGCGTGTGCCGTCGATGGTCAGATCGCCGCCGCTGATGTCTTCGAGACCGGCGATCATCCGCATCAAGGTCGATTTACCGCAGCCGCTCGGGCCTACGAATACGACGAATTCGCCGTCCGCGATGTCGAGGTTGATGTCGCGCATCACTTCGTTCTCGTCGTAGGCCTTTCTGATGTTGCGCAGAGTTACGCTTGCCATGATCTGTCTCCGTGTAATGCTGTGTGTTGCCTGGGTGTTGTCTGGGTATTGCCTATGCGTGCCTTTGCGTTCAGTTTTCGTCGCCGTAAGCAGGCGCTCAAGGCGCCGCCGCCGTCGCGCTCAGCGTCCATTGCGCGACCAGATCAGGCAACTGCTGCATGTCGTCGAATACGTGACGCGCGCCAGCCGCATGCAGCCTGTCGATCTGCGCATCGCTCGCGTGGCCGCCGCCGACAAAACCGAGTACCGTCATGCCCGCCGCGCTCGCCGCCGTCACGCCCGTCACGCTGTCCTCCACCACGAGGCACGCGGACGGCGCGAGTGCGAGCCCTTGCGCGGCCGCCAGATAGACATCGGGCGCGGGCTTCGGATTCGGCACCGCGTCGGCGCAGAAGAGCCGCTCGCCGAAGAACCGCACGAGGCCCGTGCGCGCCAGAACAGCCTCCACGTACGGCCGGTAGCTGTTGCTCGCGCAGCCTTTGACGAGCGGCACCTGGGCCAGCGCGGCCTCGATGCCTTCGACCACCGGCGCCTCTATCGCCGCCGCTTCCACCGCGCGGCGAATCGCGTCGATGTCAGCGGCGCTCAAGCTTTTGCCGAGCTGGGCCGCCGTCCCCTGCAACACACTCTCGATGCGCAGGCCGAGCAGCGGCAGCACCACCGGCTCGACAACGGTATCGGGCCAACGCGCTTCGAGTTCCTGCACGAGCATCTGCGCCGCCACGGCTTCGCTGTCGATCAGCACACCGTCGCAATCGCAGATCAGCGCGAGCTTGCCTGGCGTCATTTGACCGCCCCGAACGTGAGGCCGCGCACCAGTTGCTTCTGCGACAACCACCCGACGATCAGGATCGGCGCGACCGCCAGCAGCGAAGCCGCCGACAGCTTGGCCCAGAACAAACCTTCAGGACTCGAATACGACGCGATGAACACGGTCAGCGGCGCGGCGTTCGAACTCGACAGGTTGATGCTCCAGAACGCTTCGTTCCACGACAGGATCACGAGCAGCAGCGCGGTGGACGCGAGTCCCGGCAGCGACATCGGCATCAGCAGATAGACGATTTCCTGCCACGTCGCGGCGCCGTCGATACGTCCGGCTTCGAGAATGTCGCGCGGAATTTCGGCGAAGTACGTGAACGACATCCACACCGCGATCGGCAGATTGATCAGCGTGTAGACGATCACCAGACCCGACACCGTATCCAGCAGGCCGCTGTTTTTCCACAGCAGATAGATCGGCACCAGCACGCCGACCGACGGCATCATCTTGGTCGACAGCATCCACAACAACACTTTCTGCGTGCGGCGCGTCGGGAAGAACGCCATCGCATAAGCCGCCGGCACGGCGAGAATCAGGCACAGCAGCGTGACACCCACCGAGATCAGGATCGAATTCCACGCGAACAGAAAGTAATTGCTGCGCGCGAACACCTCGCGGAAGCTGTCGAACGTCGGCGTGAAAAAGAGCGACGACGCATAAGCCTGCTGCTCGGTCTTGAACGCGGTGATCGTCATCCAGAAGATCGGGAAGAACAGCAGCAACGCGACCAGCCAGGCGATCACGCCGGGGATACCGCGGCGGATCGCGTCGAACGGCGACTTCGCCGGCACGGTCATGGGCGTCGTCGAGGACGCCGGAGTGGAGGCAACGTGGCTCATTTTTCGTACTCCCCTTTCAGGTTCTTCGCGAGCATCCGCACGAGGAAGAACGACACGATGTTGGCCAGCACGACAGCGAGAATGCCGCCCGCCGACGCAAGACCGACGTCGAACTGTTGCAGGCCCAGCGAAAAGATCAGGTACGACAGATTGGTGGTCGCGTTACCCGGACCGCCGCCCGTGGTCGTATAGATTTCGGCGAAGATCGACAGCAGGAAAATGGTCTCCATCATCACCACCACCGCGATCGCCCGTCTCAAGTGTGGCAGCGTGATGTAGAAGAACATCGAGAACGGACCCGCGCCGTCGATCTTCGCCGCTTCCTTCTGCTCCTGATCGAGCGACTGGATTGCGGTAAACAGAATCAGGAACGCGAACGGCAGCCATTGCCACGCGACGATCATGATCACCGCCGTGAGCGGATAGACGGCGAACCAGTCGATCGGCTGCAGGCCGATCGCGCGCATGCCTTGCGCGATCAGGCCGTACACCGGATGCAAGATCATGTTTTTCCAGATCAGCGCGCTCACCGTCGGCATCACGAAGAACGGCGCGATGGCGAGCAGACGCGCGACACCCTGGCCGTAAAACTTGCGGTCGAACAGGATCGCCATCAGCACGCCGCCGACCACGGTGATCACCAGCACGGAGACGATCAGTTCGAGCGTGTTCGCGATCGACGGCCAGAACGACGGATCGCTCGCGAGATACCGGTAGTTATCGAAGCCGGCGAAGCCGTGCAGATCCGGGTTCAGCAGGTTGTAGTGCGAGAAAGAAAACCAGATCGTCATCGCGAGCGGAATCGCCATCCACAGCACCAGCACGGCGACCGACGGCGAGACCAGCCAGCGGGCCGAATTGGCTTTGCGGAGTTCGCGTTCTCTTTCTGTCTGGGGATGGGCATGCATGAGAGGTAGGCGCAAAGGACGCATGATTGACCACCTGTTCGGTAATGCGCGGGGCGTCCGCCGGAACGGCGTCTGCCGCGCGAAGCGCGGCGCGAACGGCCCGCTGTGCTGCGTGAGCCGGCTGACGGGCGTCAGCCGGCGCGTGCCACATCACTGAAGTGGCTGGGTTGCCGCGTTACTTCTGCTTCACTTCTGATAACCGGCCTGCTTCACCGCGCGATCCGCGGTCGCATTGCCGGCTGCCAGCGCCTGATCGACCGTCATCTGGCCGGCAATCGCTCCGGAGATGCTTTGACCGACCACGGTGCCAAACGACTGGAACTCAGGAATCCCGACGAACTGCACGCCCGTGTACGGCACCGGCTTGAGAGTCGGGTGATCGGGGTCAGCCGTTTCGATTGCCTTCAGCACGAAAGCGCCGAACGGTGCGGCCTTCTGGTACTCGGGGCGCGCGTACGTCGAACTGCGCGTTCCCGGCGGCACCGAAGCCCAGCCTTCATCCTTCGCGACCAGTTCGATGTAATCCTTCGACGTGGCCCACGTGATGAACTTCTTCGCCGCGTCGGGCTGCTTCGACGACTTCGGAATCGCCAGCGCCCACGCCCACAGCCAGTGCGAACCCTTCGGCGTGACGGCGATCGGCGCCGCGGCGAAACCGACCTTGTCCGAGATCTGCGACTGCTGCTTGTTGTACAGGATGCCGGCCGCCACCGTCGCGTCGATCCACATCCCGCACTTGCCCGACGACATCAGCGTGAGGTTTTCGTTGAAGCCGTTCGAACTGGCTCCAGGAGGGCCGTCTTTCTTCAGCAGATCGACGTAGAACGTCATCGCCTTCTTCCATTCCGGCGACGTGAGCTGCGCGTTCCACTTCTCGTCGAACCAGCGGCCGCCGAAGGTGTTCACCACCGTCGTGCCGTACGCCATGTTTTCGCCCCAGCCCGCCTTGCCGCGCAGGCAGATGCCGTAGATGCCGTTGGCCTTGTCGGTGAGCTTGTCGGCGAATTGCGCGATCTGGTCGTAGGTCGGCTGATCGGGCATTTTCAGGCCGGCCTTGTCGAACAGATCCTTGCGGTAATAGGTCATCGAACTTTCGACGTAGAACGGCAGCGCGTACAACTGGCCGCCGCTCGACAGGCCGTCGCGGGCCGTCTTCACGACGTCGTTCAGATCGTAGCTGGCGGGCAGATTGGTGAGCGGCGCAAGCCAGCCGCGCTTGCCCCACTGCGGCGTTTCATAGGCGCCGATCGTCATCACGTCGAACTGGCCGCTGCCGGTCGTGATGTCGGTCGTGGCGCGCTGCCGCAGCACGTTTTCCTCGAGGATCACCCAGTTCAGCTTGATGTCCGGATTCGCCTTTTCGAATGCGGGCGAGAGCTTCTTCAGCTCGATCATGTCCGGGTTGTTCAACGTCGCGATCGTCACGGTGGCCGCCGACGCGCTCAACGCAAAGCATGCAACCGCGCCGGCACTGGCCGCCTTCAGCGTGGATTTGAAAGCTGGTTTCATGTGTTGTCTCCTTTCTCGTACGTTATGTGATGCTGCGTTTGTTCTACGAAAACGACGGGGACCGCGCAGGGTTGCGCGCCCACGTTCAACTCATCCAGTTGCCGCCATCGACGTTCAGCGTCTGCGCGGTGATGTAATCCGCGTCGGCCGAGGCGAGAAACAGCGCGGCGCCGGTCAGATCGTCCGGCACGCCCATGCGGCCGAGCGGCACCGCTTCGCCGACCAGCCGCTTCTTCTCGCCGAGCGGCCGGTTTTCATAGCGGGCGAAGAGCGCGTCGACTTCGTTCCACATCGGCGTGTCGACCACGCCCGGCGCGATGCCGTTCACGTTGATCTTGTGCGGCGCGAGCGCAAGCGCCGCGGATTGCGTGTAGCTGAGCACGGCCGCCTTGGTCGCGCAGTAGTGCGACACCAGCGCCTCGCCGCGCCGTCCGGCCTGCGACGACATGTTGATGATCTTGCCGCCGTGGCCCTGTTCGACCATCCGCCGCGCAACCGCTTGCATCAGGAAGAACATGCCCTTCACGTTGACCGCGAAGAGGCGGTCGAACACGTCCCAGGATTCGTCGAGGATCGGGCGCATGTCGAAGAGCGCCGCGTTGTTGAACAGAATGTCGACCTGGCCGAAGCGCTCCAGCGTGCTCGCCAGAATGCGCTCGATGTCGTCGCGGCGCGTGACATCGGCGCTCACGCTCAGCACCCGCTCGCCGTAAGCGGCGCGCAGCGCGTCGCCGAAACTGTCCGCCGGCTTCACGTCGACCAGCACGCAGCGCGCGCCTTCGTCCAGAAAGCGCCGCGCCACCGCTTCACCGATTCCACTGGCCGCGCCGGTGAGAATGGCCACCTTGTCTTGCAAACGTGCCCCCACTGCCTGTCTCCGGTTCGTTCTGCTTCTTGAGGCGCAGCGAGCGAACGCTCATTGCGCGAACAATTGCTCTGCTAGTGATCGAATGATCGGATACGGACCCGGTCATGTCAAGGCGCTCGACCAGATTTCGATGGTGCAGCGCGGAACGACGCTGGGCACGTTGCAGGTGCCTTCAGCAACACTAGTACGGGAAATAGACGACAGCCAATTCGCGTTGCGCGCAGGCGGCTGACAAACATTCGAGATACGTTATATCATTGCGGCCTTGCTTCGCTTCGAAGCCTTTGCGGTCTGAATGGCGGTTTCATTGCCGCTTTGTCTGGAGGTCCATGCCGATGGCTACGTCGATTGCAGAACACCACGCCGGGCGGCTCGCGCGTGCCGATGCGCACGCCGCCGCGCACGGACTTGCGCTGACGCCTTTGCGCCGTCAGGTGTACGCGGCGGTCGCCGCCAGCGAGCGGCCGATCGGCGCGTACGAGCTGCTGGCTGCGCTCGAGCCGGAACGCGGCCGCATGCCGCCCACGACCGTGTACCGCGCGCTCGACTTTCTGCTCGCGCACGGCTTCGTCCATCGGATCGAATCGAAGAATGCGTACGTGGCCTGTTGCGAAGTCGGCGTGCCGCATCGCAGCCAGTTCCTGATGTGCGACGGCTGCGGCGCGACCGTCGAGATTCCCGGCGACGACCTCGCCGACCAGCTGTCGCATAGCGGGCCCGCGAACGGCTTCGAAGTGCATCGCCAGGTGATCGAACTGAGCGGTCTGTGCGCGCCGTGCGCCCGCGCGGCGCGTCCCGAGGCCGGGTCTTCATGAAGTCGCGCACGAGCTGATTGCCCGCAGCCGCGCCGGCCGCGCGCCGCCACGGCCCCTAACGTTTGCAGTTCATTCAACTTTCACGCAGCAGGAAACAACGATGAAAAAAATCGGCTCGATGTGGTCCGGGGCGCGCCGCGCGCTGAAACTGTCGACGTGCGTGGCCGTAGGCGCGGCGGCGCTCGCGTTCGGCCCCGGTGCGTTTGCGGCGGACGCGAAAATCCCCGTGGTCGCCGCGGAGAATTTTTATGGCGATGTGGTGCGGCAACTGGGCGGCGATCGCGTCGACGTGACGAGCATTCTTAGCAATCCGGACCAGGACCCGCATCTGTTCGAAGCCAGCCCGAAAACCGCGCGCGCGTTGCAGCGCGCGAGCCTTGTGGTCTACAACGGCGCCGACTACGATCCGTGGATGGCGAAACTGCTGGCCGCGTCGAAGGGTGCGAAGCGCACCACGATCGTCGCCGCCGAGCTGACCGGCAAGAAGGGCGGCGACAATCCGCACCTCTGGTACGACCCGGCGACCATGCCGAAAGTGGCGCGCGCGGTGAGCGGCGCGCTCGTCGCGGCTGACCCCGCGCACAAGTCGGCGTACGATGCGAACCTTGCGAAGTTTCTCGACTCGCTCAAGCCGATCGACGCCAAGGTCGCTGAACTGCATGGCCGCTACGCGGGCGTGCCGGTCACGGCGACCGAGCCGGTGTTCGGCTACATGTCGGACGCGGTGGGCCTGACGATGCGCAACCAGCGCTTCCAGCTCGCGACCATGAACGACACCGAAGCCAGCGCGGCCGATATCGCCACGTTCGAACGTGATCTGCGCGAGAGACGCGTGCGCGTTCTGATCTATAACAGCCAGGCAACCGAGGCCCTGACCCAACGCATGTTGAAGCTCGCGCAGCAATCGCAGGTCCCGACCATGAGCGTCACCGAAACCCAGCCGGCCGGCAAGACCTATCAGACGTGGATGCTGAGCCAGCTCGACGCGCTGGGCGCTGCGCTGGCCGCGGCCGATGCGAGCGGCGCAAGCGGAGCGAACAGCGCGAAGGCGGCGGCCGGCGCCAAAGGAAAACCCCAATGACTTCGACTGGCCGCAACGCGCCAGCTAGCGCGCTCACCAGAGCCCCCCGCGGCGCGCCGGTGCTCGAACTGAACCACGTGTCGCTCGTACTCGGCGACCGCACGATCTTGCGCGACACCGGCTTCGTGGTGAACCAGGGCGAATTCATCGGCGTGCTCGGGCCGAACGGCGCGGGCAAGACCACGCTGATGCGCGCGGTGCTCGGCCTCGTGCCCGCGGCCCAGGGCGCGATCCGCGTGCTCGGGCAGCCGGTCGAACGCGGCAACGCGTCGATCGGCTATATGCCGCAGACGCGCAGCGCGCTCGCCGGCCGCCGCGTGCGCGGCCGCGATTTCGTCGCGATGGCCGCCGACGGCCATCGCTGGGGCTTGCCGCATGCGGATGCCAAAACCCGCGCCGACGTCGAGCGCGTGCTCGATCTGGTCGGCGGCCGCAAGCTGGCCGAGCGGCCACTCTCGGAGCTGTCGGGCGGCGAACGTCAGCGACTGCTGCTCGCGCAATGCCTGCTCGGCAATCCGAAGCTGCTGCTGCTCGACGAGCCGCTGATCAGCCTCGACCCGCATCATCAGAAGAGCGTGGTCGAACTGGTGCGCAGCGTGCAGCGGGAACTCGGCATCGCCGTGCTGTTTTCCGCGCACGAGCTGAATCCGCTGCTGAACTCGCTCGATCGCGTGCTGTATCTCGGCAGCGGCGTGGCGGCGCTCGGCACCGTCGACGAAGTGATCACGCGGCCGGTGCTATCGCGCCTGTATGGCTCGCCGATCGACGTGATGCGCGTGAACGGCCGCATCTTCGTGATGTCGGGCGGTGTCGAAGTCGAGAAGCACGATCACGGGCATGAACACGACGAGGGCGGCGGCCACGCTCACTCGCACTCGCATTCACACGGGCATTCGCACGACCACGGCGGCGCGCACGGCCACTCACACCAGCACGACTCACGCGACGGACACACGCACGATGTTTGAATACGATTTCATGGTGAACGCATTCGCGGCGTCGGGGATCGTCGCGGTGCTGGCAGGCGTGGTGGGCTATTTCCTGGTACTGCGCGGACAGACCTTCGCCGGCCACGCGCTCTCGCACGTGGGCTTCACCGGCGCGACCGGCGCGGTGCTGATCGGCATCTCGCCGATCTGGGGGATGATCGGTTTCACGCTCGCGGCGGGCGTCGGCATGGGCGCGCTGGGCGAACGTCTGGCCGGCCGCGACGTCGCGATCGGCGTGATCCTGTCGCTGTCGCTCGGCTTCGGTTTGCTGTTTCTGCACTTCTTCACCGCGTACGCGACCCAGGTCACCGCGCTGCTGTTCGGCAACGTGCTCGGCGTGAATGCGTCGACGCTCGGCGTGCTGGCGGCGTTGAGCGTCGTCAGTCTGGGCGCGCTCGCGGCGATCATGCGGCCGCTGCTGTTCGCTTCGTTGCAGCCGGAACTGGCCGAAGCGAAGGGCGTCTCGCTGCGTCTCGTGTCGATGCTGTTTCTGACGATCGTCGCGCTCGCCGTCGCGGCATGCACGCAGATCGTCGGCGTGCTGCTGGTGTTCACGCTGATGGTCGGCCCGGCCGCCGCAGCGCAAAACATGACGACGCGGCTCTCGGCCGGGCTGGTGCTCGCCGCCGGGTTCGCGCTGGCGCAGGCGTGGCTGGGTCTGACGCTGGCGTTCTATACCGATTGGCCGACGAGCTTCTGGATCACCGTGCTGTCGGCGGTGGTGTATGGCGGGAGTTTGCTGGGGCGGCGTTGAGCGGGCGCTGGCGCGCCGGCTTGCCGATGGCGGCGGCACACCTGCATGCCGCCGCCATCGCGATTTGCAAGGAAGTCAGCCGTTCAGCACCTTCGCGTGATGCGCGAGGTGATCCTCGATGAACGTCGAGATGAAGTAGTAACCGTGGTCGTAGCCCGCGTGACGGCGCAACGTCAGCGGCTGCCCTGCGGCCTGGCAGGCGGCTTCGAACACATCCGGGTTCAGTTGCTCGGCGAGGAACTGGTCAGCGAGTCCCTGATCGACCAGAATCCCTTGCGCGAACTTGCGCGGCGCGTGCGCCACCAGCTCGCTCGCGTCATACTGCCGCCACGCTTCGCGGTCTTCGCCCAGATAGCCGCTGAACGCCTTCACGCCCCACGGACAGCGCATCGGCGCAGCGATCGGCGCGAATGCCGACACCGACCGATAGATCTCCGGATTGCGCAGCGCCAGCGTCAACGCGCCGTGACCGCCCATCGAGTGCCCGAAGATCCCGAGCCGCGCGCCGTCCACCGGCAGATTGGCGAGCACCGTTTCGCGCAGTTCATCGCGCACGTAGGAGTACATGCGATAGTGCTGCGCCCAGGGCTGCTGCGTCGCATCGACGTAAAAGCCCGCGCCCACGCCGAAGTCCCACGCCGCGCTTTCGCCCGGCACGCCCGCGCCGCGCGGACTGGTATCCGGCGCGATCAGCGCGATGCCGTGCTGCGCCGCGAAGCGCTGCGCGCCGCCCTTCGTCGGAAACGTCTCTTCCGTGGAGGTGAGACCCGCGAGATAGAACAGCGCGGGCACGTTTGCGTTGGCCAGCAAAGCCTGCGGCGGCAGATACACCGAGAAGCGCATCGGCAAGCCGATGGTCTGCGAGTCGTGCCGGTAGATGCGCTGCTCGCCGCCATGGCACATGTGCGCCGATATGAGTTCCAGCATCGCGACGCTCCTCGTTTAGTAGATCACGACCGAGCGGATCGACTCGCCCTTCTTCATCAGATCGAAGCCTTCGTTGATGCGTTCGAGCGGCAGACGGTGCGTGATCAGATCGTCGATATTGATCTTGCCTTCCATGTACCAGTCGACGATCTTCGGCACGTCGGTGCGCCCGCGCGCGCCGCCGAATGCCGAGCCCTTCCACTCGCGGCCCGTCACCAGCTGGAACGGACGCGTGCTGATCTCCTCGCCCGCCGCCGCCACGCCGATGATGAACGACTGGCCCCAGCCCTTGTGCGTGCACTCCAGCGCCTGGCGCATGACCTTGGTGTTGCCGATGCATTCGAACGAATAGTCGGCGCCGCCATCGGTGAGCTGCACGATGTGGTCGACGACGTTTTCGACTTCGGTCGGGTTGATGAAGTGCGTCATGCCGAACTTCTTCGCGAGTTCGACGCGGCCCGGGTTGATATCGACGCCGATGATCCTGTCCGCGCCGACCATTTTGGCGCCCTGGATCACATTCAGGCCGATGCCGCCGAGCCCGAACACCACCACGTTCGCACCCGCCTCGACCTTGGCCGAATACACGACCGCGCCGACGCCGGTCGTCACGCCGCAGCCGATGTAGCAGATCTTGTCGAACGGCGCGTCCTCACGCACCTTCGCGACCGCGATTTCCGGCACGACGATGTAGTTCGAGAACGTGGACGTGCCCATGTAGTGAAAGAGCGGCTTGCCGTCGAGCGAGAAACGCGAGGTGGCGTCCGGCATCAGACCCTTGCCCTGGGTCGCGCGGATCGCCTGGCACAGGTTGGTCTTGCGCGACAGACAGAACTTGCACTGGCGGCATTCGGGCGTGTACAGCGGAATCACGTGATCGCCCTTCTTCAGTGTGCCGACACCCGGACCGGTATCGACGATCACGCCCGCGCCTTCGTGGCCGAGAATCGCCGGGAAGATGCCTTCCGGATCGGCGCCCGACAGCGTGTAGTAGTCGGTGTGGCAGATGCCCGTCGCCTTCACTTCGATCAGGACTTCACCGGCACGCGGCCCCTCCAGATCGACTTCCTCGATCGTCAACGGGGCGCCGGCTTTCCATGCGATTGCTGCTTTGGTTTTCATCGTCAATGCTCCTGTGAGTCTATGAATGCGACGCGCGTCGCGGTGCGTCGCGGCGCGTGGACGTCCCGCGGTGTCCCGTTTCGCTCGCTGCGCGTGACTCACGCGCGACGCGAGCGTTTCACGTTGCTGCGGCCCATCTCGTCCCGACCGGCCAGCAGCGCACGCCGGGTTCCAGCCTGGCGTGCGAAAAGCGTAATGGTATGGCAAAGCGCGGTATGGCGTTGTCCAAGGCCGGCATTGCTTCGGCTAACGAAGCGTCGCGTCGCCGAACCAGGTTTCGACGCGGCCGTACAGATCGAGAAAGCGCGCGTAGCGTGCGGCGAGCGCCGCATCGTCTCGCGGACCCGCGACGCGCGTCGCGCCTGGCGCGAGCGCGGCGAGATCAGCGGCGTGCCAATGGCCGCTGGCGAGGCCGCCGAGAATCGCTGCGCCACGCGGCGCGGCATTGGGACAATCGACCGCATGCAGTTCGACGTTCAGCGCGTCGGCGAGCAACTGACGCCAGCGCGCGTCGACGGAACCGCCGCCGGCAAGCTTCAATGCCGTCACCGTTGCGCCACTCGCACGAATCGCATCGAGCCCGGCGCGCAGCGAGAACGCGACGCCTTCGAACGCGGCGCGCATCATCGCGCCGCGTGTGTGATCGAGCGCGAGGCCGAGCCAGCCGCCGCGCGCCTGCGGGTTGAGCCAGGGCGTGCGCTCGCCCGTGAGGTACGGCAGGAAGGTCAGACCCCGTGCGGTGCTGTCGTTGGCGGCCGTGATCGAGTCCGCTGCATCACCGAACGCATCGCGATAAGCATCGGCCCATTCATACGAAAGCCAGCCGCGCACCCGCTCCAGCGCGATGCCTACGTTCTGCATCGCGGCCATCCGATACCAGTGATCACTCGCCGCCCGATAGCGATGCAAGCCCTTCGCCGCGGCGGGCGCCTGCGAGGCAAGCACGATGATCTGTCCGCCGGTGCCGGTGGTGAGCAACGCGTCGCCGTCGTGCGCGAGTCCGCTGCCTAGCGCCGCGCACGGCGTATCGGCGGCGCCGGTCGCGAGCACGATCCCGGCGCGCAGGCCGAGCGCCTGCGCCGCGCTCTCCGACAGCACGCCCCCCGCCGCATACGATGGCGCGAGCGGTGCGAACCATTCACGCGGAATCTGCAGGCGTTCGAGCAGCGCCGTGTCCCACACGCCGGCGGGATCGGCGAGCGCGGTCGCGCAGGCGTCGGACGGATCGGTCGCCACCGCGCCGCCGAGCGCGACGCGCAGCCAGTCCTTCGGCTGCAGCGCCCAGCGCGTGCCGCGGGCGATCTGCGGCTCATGCAGCACGATCCAGCGCAGCAACGGACCGGCCATGCCGGGCGCGACCGGATTCGGCTGCGGCTCGGGCCACGCATCGAGCAGATCCAGTGCGCGCGTGTCGGGCCAGAGCATCGCGGGACGCAACGCTTCGCCCGCAGCGTCGATCAACACGACGCCGTGCATCTGGCCGGAGAAGCCGATCGCCTGCACGTCGCGGCGCAATTCGCCGGGCAAGCACGCCATCGCTTCGCACAGTGCGCTCCACCATGTCAGCACGGATGTTTCCGCCCAACCCGCGTGCGGTGTGTCGAGTGCATAAGCGACGCTCGCCACCGCCTGCTCGCACCCGTGTGCGTCGACGATTGCCACTTTCAGGGAGCCGGTGCCGATGTCGATGCCGAGAAAACTCATGGGCGATGGGTCGTCAAAAGGGGGGAAGAATGATGTGCATCGGGCGCGAGGACAACACGCTGAAAATCCCGAATCGCGGGTTAACCCCGCCGTCCCGCGAGCCGCATGAAAACAGGACTATGCGCGAGCCGCGATACACCTCATTGATTCTCACATATATCCCCGCGCGCCGGGCACGCGCGGCGAGCGGCCTCACATCGCCGCTGCAAAGGGTTGAGCCCCGATCGCCCGCGCGCGCGCCTTTAAATCACCTTTCAAACGACGCGCTCGCATATCGTCACCGGGAATGCCGGAATAGGCCCCAGTGGTCTTGTTGCACCTTTTCGTCCCCGATACCTTGGAGCCATCCCAAAACCAGATGGTGGAGACAGACGATATGCAAGCGAACACGGTTCACCCGTGCGACGAGCGACTGCCGGCGGGCCAGTTGCTCACCCTCGGCATTCAGCACGTTCTGGTGATGTACGCCGGCGCCGTCGCGGTGCCCCTGATCATCGGCGCGGCGCTCAAGTTGCCGAAAGATCAGATCGCCTTCCTGATCAGCGCCGATCTGTTCTCGTGCGGCATCGCCACGCTGATCCAGACGCTCGGTCTGTGGATCTTCGGCATCCGTCTGCCGGTCATCATGGGCTGCACGTTCGCGGCCGTCGGTCCGATGGTCGCGATCGGCACCAATCCTTCGCTCGGCATTCTCGACATCTTCGGCTCGACGATCGCGGCCGGCGTGGTCGGCATCCTGCTCGCGCCCGCGGTCGGCAAGCTGTTGCGCTTCTTCCCGCCGGTGGTGATCGGCGTGGTGATCTCGGTGATCGGCCTGTCGCTGATGGAAGTCGGCATCAACTGGGCGGCCGGCGGCGTGGGCAATCCCGATTACGGCAATCCGGTCTATCTCGGCCTGTCGCTGCTCGTCCTGATGCTGATCCTGCTGATCAACAAGTTCGCCAAGGGCTTCCTCGCCAACATCTCGGTGCTGCTCGGCATCGTCGCGGGCTTCGTGATCGCGCTGGCGCTCGGCCGCGTGAACATGGAAGGCGTCACGCTTGCGCCGTGGGTCGGCTTCGTGATGCCGTTCCACTTCGGCATGCCGCACTTCGATCCGCTGTCGATCGCGACGATGGTTACCGTGATGTTCGTCACCTTCATCGAATCGACCGGCATGTTCCTCGCGGTCGGCGACATGGTCGATCGGCCGGTCGATCAGAAGACGCTGGTGCGCGGCCTGCGCGTCGACGGGCTGGGTACGCTGATCGGCGGCATCTTCAACTCGTTTCCGCATACCTCGTTTTCGCAGAATGTCGGGCTGATCGGCGTGACCGGCGTGAAGAGCCGCTTTGTCTGCGCGATGGGCGGCGTGATCCTGGTGCTGCTGGGCCTGTTCCCGAAGATGGCGCAAGTGGTCGCGTCGGTGCCGGCGTTCGTGCTCGGCGGCGCGGGCATCGTGATGTTCGGCATGGTCGCGGCGAACGGCATCAAAGTGCTGTCGAAAGTCGACTTCGTGAAGAACCACCACAACCTGTTCATCGTCGCGGTGAGCATCGGGCTGGGTCTGGTGCCGGTGGTATCGCCGCACTTCTTCTCGAAGCTGCCGCCCGCGCTGTCGCCGCTGCTGCATAGCGGAATTCTGCTGGCGTCGGTCTCGGCGGTGGTGCTGAACCTGATCTTCAACGGCGTGAAGAGCGAGAAGAAGGCGCAGAACGACATTCGCCGCGCGGGCCATGACTTCGACGGACGCGGCGGCGCCGAACCGCAAGGCGACGAGATGCTGCGCACCGTGGATTTGCACTGAGCGCCGCTAGCGCTGGTTGGCGCGGTTAGGAGTGCGGCTGCGAAGGCCGCAGAAACGAAAACGCCATGGCAATGCCGTGGCGTTTTCGTTTGTCCAACTGCGGCGAGGCGGCTCCCCGAATCAGAATCCGTCCCGCCCAGGATCTGATGCGAAGCTCAACCCGCGTTCGGCGCCGAGGCCGCCACCGGCGCACTCGCCGCACCATAGTCGACCGGCGCGTCGGCCGGACGCGGCTGCTCGCCGGTATGCTCGATCCAGCCGCCGCCAAGCGCCTGATACAGCGTCACCAGATTCTGCGCACGCTCCATGCGCGCGGTAACCAGCGACTGCTGCGCCAGGTACAGCGCGCTCTGCGCGGTCAACACCGCCAGATAGCTGTCGACACCGTTCGAATAGCGCAGGTTCGACAGATCCAGCCGGCGTTGTTCGGCAAACGTATCGCGCTCCAGCGCCTCGATCTGCTGGTCGTACGTGCCGCGTGCCGCCAGTCCGTCCGCCACTTCGCGGAAAGCAGTCTGGATCGCCTTCTCATAGGTGGCGATCTGGACGTTCTTCTCGATGTTGGCGAGGTTCAGGTTGGCGATGTTCTGGCCACCCTCGAAGATCGGCAAGGTGATCGACGGCGCGAAGCTCCACGCTGCCGAACCCGGCTTGAACAGACCGCCGAGCGTCGGACTCAGCGTGCCGAAACTGCCGGTCAGCGAAACCTTCGGGAAGAACGCCGCGCGCGCCGCGCCGATGTTCGCGTTGGCCGCGAGCAGATTCTCTTCGGCCTCCATGATGTCCGGACGACGCGTCAGCAGATCGGAGGGCAACCCGGCCGGAATATCCGTCAGGAGATTCTGGCTGTCCAACGTCAAGCCCGGCGGCAGGTCGGCGGGCATCGGCTCGCCGAGCAGCAGCACCAACGCATTTTCGGCCTGCGCCCGCAGACGTTCCTGCGCCTGGTGGTTCGCCTTCGCCACCTCGACCACCGTTTGCGCCTGGCGCAGATCGAGCTCCGAACCCGTACCGGTGTCGAACTGAACCTTGTTGATCCGATACGATTCGTCCGCGGTCTTCAACGTGTTCTGCGTGACCTTCAGCAGATCGTCCAGTTCGAGCACCGTCAGGTACTGGTTCGCCACCTGCGAGACCAGCGCGATTTCCGCCGCCTTGCGCGCCTGGGCCGTGCCCAGGTAGGTCGCCAACGCCTGATCCTTCAGGCTTTGAATCCGCCCGAAGAAGTCGATTTCCCACGACGCGTTCAGACCGACCGAATACGTGTTGGTAATCGTCTGGTCAAAGAACGACAGGTCGCGCGGCGTGCGCTGCTTGGTTTGCGAAGCGGCGGCGTCGAGCGTCGGGAACAGACCCGCGCGAACGATCCGGTACTGCGCCTGCGACGCCTGCATGTTCAGCACCGACACGCGCAGATCGCGGTTGTTCTTCAGCGCGATCTCGATCAACCGCTGCATGCGCGGGTCGACGAAGAACTCGCGCCAGCCGATGTCGGCGGCAGCCTGACCGTTGGCGCTGCGCGCGGGGGCGTCCGGCTGGGTCGCCCCCGGCTGCGTGTCGTACACGCCGCCGCTCGGGAAGCCCGCCGTCACGGGAGCCGCCGGGCGCTCGTAGCGCGGCGCCATCGTGCAACCCGCGGCGAGCAACGCAACCGCCACTGCAATCAGAGAATGTTTTTGCATCTCAATGTCCGTCCTTGCCCGAGCCTTCATCAGTCGACCCGCCAGCCGAACCGCCGCCTTGCGGATCATGCGGATGGTGCTGGTTGTAGTGTGCGAGCGCCTCATCCGGGTCTTCCTTCTCACCGCCGAATTTCGCGCGGATCACGACGAAGAACATCGGGATCATGAAAATCGCGAGGAAGGTCGCCGTCAACATCCCGCCGATCACGCCGGTACCGATCGCGTGCTGGCTGGCCGAACCGGCGCCGTTACTGATCGCGAGCGGCATCACGCCGAGTATGAACGCGAGCGAGGTCATCAGGATCGGGCGCAACCGCAGACGCGCTGCTTCCAGCGCGGCCTCGATCGGCCCCATGCCTTCACCCTGCTGTAGTTCGCGGGCGAATTCCACGATCAGAATCGCGTTCTTCGCCGACAAGCCGACGGTGGTCAACAGACCCACCTGGAAAAACACGTCGTTCTCGAGCCCGCGCAGCGTTGCGGCCAACAGTGCGCCGATCACGCCGAGCGGTACCACCATGATCACCGAGAACGGGATCGACCAGCTTTCATACAGCGCCGCGAGACACAGGAACACGACGAGAATCGAGATGCCGTACAGAATCGGCGCCTGCGAACCCGACTGGCGTTCCTGCAACGACAGGCCCGTCCATTCGTAGCCGACGCCCGCCGGCAGCTTCGCAACGAGTGCTTCCATCGCCGTCATCGCCTGACCGGTCGACTTGCCCGGTGCGGCCGCGCCCTGGATTTCCACCGACGAGATACCGTTGTAGCGCTCCAGCTTCGGCGAACCGTAGGTCCACTCGGTACTCGCGAACGCGGAGAACGGCACCATCGCGCCCGCGTTGTTGCGCACGAACCAGACGTTCACGTCTTCCGGCTTCATCCGGAAAGGCGCGTCGCCCTGCAGGTACACCTTCTTGATCCGGCCGTCGGTATCGAGGAAGTTGTTCACGTACTGCGACGCCCATGCGATCGAGAACGTCTGGTCGATCGTGGCCAGCGACACGCCGAGCGCGGAAGCCTTCTCGTGGTCGATGCTCACCTTGAACTGCGGCGTATCGTTCAGGCCGTTCGGGCGCACCTGAGCCAGCGTCGGATCTTTCGCCGCCAGGCCCAGCAGCATGTTGCGCGCTTCCATCAGCTTCGCGTGACCCACACCCGCGCGATCCTGTAACTGGAAGTCGAAGCCCGCGGCCGTGCCGAGTTCAGGAATCGACGGCGGATTGACCGGGAACACCGTCGCGTTCTTGTAGCTGGCGAAGTGCATGTAGAGACGGCCCACCAGCGCCTGCACCTTCTGGTCCGAGTGCTGGCGCAGTCCGTAGTCCTTCATCCGCACGAAAACGAGACCCGCATTCTGGCCGCGCCCAGCGAAGCTGAAGCCGTTCACCGTGAAGGTCGATTCGACGATCGACTTCTCCTCGTTGCGCAGATAGTCGGACACGTCCTTCAGCGCGCGCGCGGTGGTTTCCTGCGTGGAACCCGACGGCGTTTGCACCAGCACGAACATCGTGCCCTGGTCCTCGTCAGGCAGGAACGACTTCGGCAGTTTGACGAACAGCAGCCCGACCGCGAAGATCACCACCATGTAGATGATCAGCCAGCGGCCCGAGCGCTTGATCACGTGGTGCACGCCCGAGTGATACTTGTCGCGGCTCTTGTTGAACGTGCGGTTGAACCAGCCGAAGAAGCCGGTGGCCGTTTCGTGATGACCCTTCGGGATCGGCTTGAGGATCGTCGCGCACAGCGCCGGCGTCAGAATCAACGCGACCAGCACGGACAGCACCATCGCCGCCACGATCGTCAGCGAGAACTGCCGGTAAATAGCGCCGACGGAACCGCCCGAGAACGCCACCGGCACGAACACCGCCGACAGCACGAGCGCCACGCCGACCAGTGCGCCGGTAATCTGGTCCATCGCCTTGCGGGTCGCGTCACGAGGCGATAAGCCCTCCTCCTGCATCACCCGCTCGACGTTTTCCACCACCACGATCGCATCGTCCACCAGGAGACCGATCGCCAGCACGAGACCGAACATCGACAGCACGTTGATCGAGAAACCCACGATCCCCATGATCGCGAACGTGCCCAGCAGCACCACCGGCACCGCGATCGTCGGGATCAGCGTGGCGCGCAGGTTCTGCAGGAACAGGTACATGACCAGGAACACCAGCACGATACCTTCGAGCAGCGTCTTGACCACTTCCTCGATCGACAGGCGCACGAACGGCGTGGTGTCGTACGGATACTGGACGACCAGACCGTGCGGGAAATACTTCGACAGTTCGGCGACCTTCGCGCGCACCGCCTTCGCGGTAGCCAGCGCGTTCGCGCCGGTGGCGAGCTGGATACCGAAGCCGGCCGTGGGTTGCCCGTTGTACTTGGTGTCGAAGTTGTAGTTTTCGCCGCCCAGCTCGATGTGCGAGACGTCGCGCAGACGCACCTGCGAGCCGTCCGTGTTCACCTTGAGCAGGATGTTGCCGAACTGTTCAGGCGTGTTCAGCAGCGTGGCCTGCGTGATGGTGGCTTGCAGCACCTGGCCCGGCACCGACGGCGTGCCGCCGAGCGAGCCGCCCGCAACCTGCACGTTCTGCGCCTGCAATGCCGTTTGCACGTCGACCGGCGTCAGGCCGAAGTTGTTCAGCTTGTTCGCGTCGAGCCAGATCCGCATCGCGTACTGCGAGCCGAACAGCGTCACCGTGCCCACACCGTCGATACGGCTGATCGGATCCTGAATGTTCGACGCGACGTAGTTCGCCAGGTCGTACTTGCTCATGCTGCCGTCTTCGGACACGAAGGCCATCACCAGCAGGAAGCTGCTGCTCGACTTCGTGACCTTGGTGCCCAACTGCTGCACGGCTTGCGGCAGCAACGGCGTGGCGAGCTGCAGCTTGTTCTGCACCTGCACCTGCGCGATGTCGGGGTTGGTGCCGGCCGCGAACGTCAGCGTGATGGTTGCCGTACCCGAGTCGTCCGACGTGGACGCCAGATACAGCAAGTGGTCGAGACCACTCATCTGCTGCTCGATCACCTGCGTGACGGTGTTTTCCACCGTCTTCGCCGATGCGCCCGGGTACGTTGCGCTGATCTGCACGGCCGGCGGCGCGATGGTCGGGTATTGCGCGATCGGCAACGTGAAGACCGACGCGATACCCGCGAGCATCAGAATGATGGCGATCACCCATGCAAAAATCGGGCGATCGATAAAGAACTTTGCCATGAGGCGGGCTCCCTGTTATTACGCGCCCGAGGCAGCGGAGGCGGGTTGGGCCGTCTGTGCGCTGCTTGCGGCCGACGCGCCTTGAGCGGCTGCGCCGGAAGCGGGCGTGGCGGGAAGTTGCGCGGCAACTGGCTTGACCTGCTGGCCGGGGCGGGCCTTGTCGGTGCCCTGGACGATCACGCGGTCGCCGGGATTCAGGCCGCCTGCGACCACCCAGTTCGAACCGAACGTGCCGGCGGTGACGATCTGACGCAATTCGACCTTGTTGTCGGCGCCGACGACCAGCGTGGTCGGCTGACCTTTCTGGTCGTGCGTGATGCCGACTTGCGGCACGACGAGCGCGTTCTGGTTCACGCCTTCCTCGATCTTCGCGCGCACGAACATGCCCGGCAGCAGCACCTTGTCCGCGTTCTTGAAGATCGCGCGAACCGTGACCGAGCCGGTGCCCTGGTCGACCGTGACGTCGGTGAATTGCAGCTTGCCCTTGTCCGGATAGACCCGGCCGTCTTCGAGAATCAGCGACACTTGCGCCGCGCCCGGGCCGGTTGTCTTGAGGCGCCCTTCCTGGATCTCACGGCGCAGCTTGAGACCGTCGAGGCTCGATTGCGTCAGGTCCACGTAGACCGGATCGAGTTGCTGGACCGTGGCAAGCAGCGTCGCGGCGCTCGCCTGGACGAAGGCGCCGGGCGTGACTTGCGACACGCCGATCTGGCCGGTTACCGGCGAGGTCACGTCGGTATAACCGAGATTGATCTGCGCGGTGTCGACGGCTGCCTTGCCGGCGGCGACGTCGGCCGCGGCCTGGCCTTCGGCGGCGACCGCGTTGTCGTAGTCCTGCTTGCTGACCGCGTTCGCGGCGACCAGCACCTTGTAGCGGTTGGCCTGCGCGGTGGTCGTCACGAGGTTGGCCTGGGCCTTCGCGAGCGTCGCCTTCGCGTTGTTCAACGTCGCGATGTACGGCGCCGGATCGATCTTGTACAAACGCTGGCCCGCCTTGACCTGGCTGCCTTCGGTAAACTCGCGGCGCAGCACGATGCCGTCGACCCGTGCGCGCACTTGCGCCACGAGGAAGGCGCTGGTGCGGCCCGGCAGTTCGGTGATGACCGGCACGGTCGTCGGCTGGACGGTGACGACGCCAACTTCGGGGGTCTGGGGCGGCGGGGCAGATTGTTTTGGTCCGCACGCTGCCAGCAATACGGCAGCCGTCGCGGCACTGATTAAGCGGAATGGAACCCGTTCGACGCGCATGGAGCGACCTCTGTCAAAGACTGAGAATGAAAAAGTGCGCGCATCCCTACCCCGGGGACGACGGCGCACACATGCGTCTTGCGACGCTTGACCGGAAGCCCGTGGATACACATCGCACCTGGAGGGGCATCGCGATGCGATGGCGCCATACCGGGGAATGCCGCGCGGCGCCGCCCTTTTCGGGCAACGCGCAAGAGCGTTTTGAAAGGCAACAGTGACGGATATTAACCGGTCGTCACGGCTTGGGCCATCCGATCGTGGAGTGCTATTATATATACATTCAAGAATGCATGTAAAAGTGCATTTCGTTCTCTTGCAGGCCGGGGACTTGCAGGTTTGGTTCCAAAACTCCGAAATAGTAGACAGATTGTCATCGGGCTGACTTAAAAACGCTCGGGAAAACCCCACAATCAGCGCAGGTCATACCAATATGGTCAGAAGAACCAAAGAAGAGGCGTTGGAGACGCGCACCAGCATTCTCGATGCGGCAGAACGCGTGTTCTTCGAAAAAGGTGTATCGCGCACCTCGCTCGCGGATATCGCACAAGCCGCGGGCGTCACGCGCGGCGCAATCTACTGGCACTTCGCCCACAAAAGCGACCTGTTCACCGAAATGTTCGACCGCGTGCTGCTGCCGTTGGACGAACTCAAAGCCGCGTCGCTAGACCCCAACGAGCCCGATCCGCTCAAGCGGGTGATGGAAATCTGCGTGGTCTGCCTGCGCGACACCGCCAACGACCCGCGCCGCCGGCGCGTGTTCGACATCCTGTTTCTGAAATGCGAGCTGGTCGAGGAGATGGGCCCGGTGATGGAACGCTATCAGACCAATATGCGCGAGGGGCTGCGGAAAATCGAAGGCGGTTTGCGCAACGCGATCTCCAAGGGACAAATGCCCGCGGATCTCGACACGAAACTGGCGGCGGCGATGGTGCATGCGTTTGTCAGCGGCTCGCTGCGCGACATGCTGTTTTTGCCCGATGCGACGGATTTCGGCGCGCATGCGCAGCAACTGGTCGAAGGGGTGTTCGACGCACTGCGCTTGAGTCCGGCGCTGCGCAAGCGGAAGGTTTAGCGGTTATTGGGTCTGGTGGCCCGGATATCGGTTGATACGACTAATGCAAAAAACACGGGCGGGTGAATAACCCGCCCGCTTTCGTTTGTGCGCGGCAGTTTCCGGTGCCTTGTGGCTAGATGATGCAAGCCGACACAGCCGCGCATTGCGACGGTTACTCAACGTGTCCCGCGCCACGCACTCGCGTCACGCCAAGGCCCGGCGCGCCCGCGCCGCCTGATTCGACGCATAAATATTGCCGCGCGCGAGCGGCACCCCGCTCGTCACCGCCGCGAGCCACTCGTCGGTGCTCGCCACCGCCGCGAAGCGCGATTGCAGCACCACGCTGAATACCCGGTGGATGTCCTCCGCGCTGGCAAAGCCCGCGCTGTTCTCGTAGGGTACCGAACCCGTCGCGTCGTGCAGGAATTCCACCGAAAGCCCCGCGTGAACCGCGTGATTGACGGTCGACGCATCGCAGTTGTGCGTCATGTAACCCGTCACCGTCAGCGTGTCGATCTGCCGCGCGGCAAGCCAGTCGGCCAGATCGGTCCCGCTGAACGCGCTCGGCAGGGATTTCTCCACATAGTGATCGTGCGCGCGCGAGCCCACCACGGGATGCAGTTCCGCCGCCGCGCTGCCGCGCGCGAACAGCGGCGAGCTGGCCGGCGCGAAGTTCTGCACGACGACCACCGGGATGCCGGCGGCGCGCGCCGCATCCATCGCGCGGCCGATGTTGCCGAGCGAAGTCTGGACGTCGGGGAATTCGATCGGCAGATCGCCGGTCACGTATTCGTTCTGCACGTCGATGACGATCAGCGCACGGCGCGGCATAGTCATGGCAAAGCTCCTGTCGGATGAAGGGATGGAGGGTCGCGCCAGTCGGCCCGGCGTGGTGCGGCGTGTCGTGGTGCCCGGCGACACAGCGGCGCGATGACGGCATTGTTCGCCCGCCGTGGCCTTCACGACAGCGACCCGAATGACAAGATTCGCTAGAATCGGGCCATCCTTTTTTTCTTTCGTCTCGCGAGGTCATCGATGGCGACTCCCGCAATCTCCGGTGCGACGCGCGGCGCCGCGGCCCGCCACGTCGTCGCCGTGGTCGCGTTCGACCGCATCAGCCCGTTCCACCTGTCGGTGCCGTGCGTGGTGTTCGGCGAGGACCGCAGCGGCGGCGGCGTACCGGATTTCGACTTCCGCGTCTGTGCTGCCGAAACAGGCCCGCTGAGCACCACCGCCGGCTTCTCGATCGCCGTCACGCACGGACTCGACGCGCTCGCCGACGCCCACACGATCATCGTGCCGAGCTGGCGCGACCCCGACGAAGCGCCGCCCGCTCCGCTGCTCGACGCGTTGCGCTGCGCCCACGCGCGCGGCGCGCAACTGGTCGGGCTGTGCCTGGGCGCGTTCGTGCTGGCGGCGGCGGGCATTCTCGACGATCGTCCGGCCTCGACTCACTGGGCTTGGGCCGACGATTTCGCGCGACGTTATCCCCGCGTGCGGCTCGACCCCGACGTGCTGTATGTCGACGACGGCAACGTCATGACTTCGGCTGGCACCGCGGCCGGCCTCGACTGCTGTCTGCACGTGCTGCGCAAAATATACGGCGCCCGGGTGGCGAACTACGTCGCGCGTCGGCTGGTGGTGCCGCCGCACCGGCAAGGCAATCAGGCGCAATTCGTCGAACAGCCGATGCCGCCGAACCTGCGCGGTGACCGTCTATCGGGCTTGCTGGATTGGGTGAGCGGCAATCTGGACGTGCCGCATACGCTCGACACGCTTGCCGGACGCGCGTTGATGAGCCGCCGCACCTTCACGCGACGCTTCCGGCTCGCCACCGGCACCACGGTCGGCGCGTGGCTGCTCGCGCAGCGGCTCGCGCGCGCGCAACAGTTGCTGGAAAGCAGCAACGAGTCCGTGGAAGCGATTGCGACAATCGCGGGCTTCGGCTCGGCCGCGTCGTTACGCCAGCATTTCGCGGGCGCGTTTCGCACCTCACCATCGGCATGGCGGCGGGAGTTTCGCGGGGTGTAATCACCAGCGTTTCGTAGTGTCCTACCGGAATTTCGTAGTCGCGCCGACGCGACAGCCGCGCGACCCATCAGCGTCGCGGGCAAATCGCACCGTCAGTGCTCGCTAATCCAGCGCGCGACGTACAACAGCAGCGCGACCAGAAAAATCATCGCGGCCCAAGCCCAGTTCGGCACCGCGTGCGGCCCCGATTCCCGATGCGAAACGCCATGCGACAAACCATGCGACGCACTCGCCGCTCGCGTTGTCAGCGTGCTGCCGTGATCCATGCGCGCGCGCCGCGCGATGTTGCCCAGCGTGATCGGCCGAAGAAACACGTGCTGCCGCCGCACCGCCGAACCGCGCGCGCGATTCGGGCCTTGCCCATGCTTGGCCCGCACGACCGCGTCGAATTCGGCGAAAAAATCATCGACCAGCTGACGCAGCGCATTTTCGAGCTGCCGCGTCGGGAGTTCGGCGAGTGGTCCCGACGAAGTCGCCCAGATCGCGTAGTCAATCCGTGTGCTGCGCTCCTTGCCCACGCCATGCGCGCCGTCTTCCTCGCGCACGCGTATTTCGATCTGTCCGCGCAACGCGCCGATGCCGCCGGCTCGCGCCTTGAAGTTGATGGTGCGGCGCTGCGCATCCCCCGGTCCGGAATCCTGGCCGGCCACGTGGGCGCGCGCTTCGTAATGCGCGCGCAACGGGCCGAGCGGCACGGTCATGACCAGCGCATATTCGCCATGCGCGAGGCGCGTGAACGACTCGCAGTTGTCGAGGCTGGCACGCAACAGCGCGAGATCTTGCAGCGCTTCCCAAACGTCGGACGGCGCAAGCGGAATCCGTAACGCGTCGTTCAGTTCCATGGCAGCCTCTTCGATGAACGCTCGACAGCGGGATCAGGATGTCTGATCGATGCGGTCGACGCGCGATGCGTAAAACGCGAGATAGCCTTTGATCTGCATGACCGGCTCGAGCGGCGCCTCGTAGCTCCACACGGCGTTTTCGATCACGCCGTCTTCGGTGCGCAGATGGAAATACGAGGCTTCCCCCTTGAACGGGCAGTGCGAAGTATGCGTGGAACGTTCGAGGCGGGCCATGTTGACGTGTTCGCGCGGAAAGTAGAACACGTCCGACAGACCGGTCTCGGTAAGCGTCAGCGCCGCTTGCGTATCGGCCATGGTCACGCCACCGTGGATCACCCGCACCCGGTGGTGATTGCCGCTAATCGTGATGGTATGGCCGCCCGTGCTCGCGCCGGGGCTTCCGTGAGGTGTCAACGCATCGCTCATGTCTCGGCTCCGTGATGGTGTGCGGTCGGTGTGCGGTCGTACAAACAGCAAAGCCACGGGCATCCCCGTGGCTTCATTAT
The DNA here is from genome assembly GCF_046026895.1 of Paraburkholderia sediminicola. Lineage (GTDB taxonomy): Bacteria > Pseudomonadota > Gammaproteobacteria > Burkholderiales > Burkholderiaceae > Paraburkholderia > Paraburkholderia sediminicola_C. The sequence continues at coordinate 24,041 of NZ_JAQQEU010000035.1, read as the reverse complement.
CGGCCAAAGTCCAGCTGATTGTGCGGCCTTCGTCCAACGCCTGGATCGGTCGCGTCAGCGGCCACGGCGCCGAAGCCGCTTACTTCGTGCTCCAGTAAAAAGCGGATTTGGCGGTGCCTTTGGCCGGAATCGTCACCGCTTTGGTCTGCTCCTGATCCTTGTACTGCGCGTGCACGGTGTAGCGGCCCGGGCGCACCTTGACCAGCATGTAGGGGCCGCGCGACGTGGTGTTCAGCACCTCGCTGTTGTGCGCGTCGACCACGCGCACCCGGACGTCGGAGAGGAATTCGGAACTGGGGCCCGTGAAGCGCAGCGACAGCGGCCACTGGCTTTGCGCCTGTTGCAGCGCCTTCGATTCGTCGAGGCCGACGCCGCCCGATACGAACGACACGTCGCCCTGCTGCTGGACTTGCGGCAGGCCGCCGCCGTTGACGTTGCCTGCGCTGGTGTCGTCGGTGGTCGTGCCACCGGTCACATCGCTTGCCTGCTGTGCATATACACCACCCGCCAGACCGAGCGTGAGCGCTGCGCACACCGCAGCGGCTACGATCCTTCGCTGATTGCGTTGGGTTTTCATCGGTTCGCTCCTTGTTAAGGTTTTGTCGCCCGGGTCTCCCGCGAAGGGTCCGGAACAGACGAGAAGCAACCTGCGTGCCAACGGTCGCAGGGAGTGCGTGGATGCGCCCGCAATGTGTCGGCGCGGAGCGCGCTGCGCCGTCTCGCACGCGTTTGGGACTGGCGAAAAAAAACCGGTCCGTTGCAGTAAATGCAAGGACCGGCAAACGTTACCTATAGGGATGAGCGGTTCGAGCGAGACATCGGGCAAACTGCCGTCCTGTACTCGCGCGTCCCGCCCCGCAGAAGCTATCAGCCGAGATCGACCGGCACGAAGATTTGTGCGTTGTCGCGCTGAATCAGCAACGCGATGCTGTTGCCCGCGCCAGCAACCATCTGCTTCAGTTGATCGACGCTCGTGACCGGCCGGCCGTTGACCGCGAGGATCACGTCGCCCGCTTGGATGCCGGCGCTTTCCGCCGCGCCTCCCGATTGCTGCACCAGCAGACCATGCGACACGGACGCGCCACTCTTCTCTTCCGGGGTCAGCGGCCGCACCGCGACGCCGAGACGGCCTTGCAGCTGGGTCGGCTGATCGGCCTTGTTCGCCGCGACCTTGGCGTCCGACAACGAGCCGATGGTGACCTTCAGTTCCTTGGCGGCCTTGTCGCGCCACACCTGCACGGTGGCCGACGTGCCCGGTGCGATACCCGCGATCTGCGCAGGCAGATCCGCCGAGTCGTTGACCGGCTCGCCGTTCACCGACAGGATCACGTCGCCGGGCTGCAGACCCGCCTTGGAGGCCGGACCGCTCGGATCGACCGAGCTGACCAGCGCGCCTTGCGGCTTCTGCATGCCGAACGAGTTAGCCAACGTCTGATTCATACCCTGCACCGCGACACCCAGACGACCGCGGCTCACATGGCCGGTCTTGACGATGTCGTCTTTGACCTTGATCGCCTCATTGATTGGAATCGCGAACGACAGGCCCTGGAAGCCGCCGGTTTGCGAATAGATCATCGAGTTGATGCCGATCACTTCGCCTTGCAGATTGAAGAGCGGGCCGCCCGAATTGCCAGGGTTCACTGGCACGTCGGTCTGGATGAACGGGGTGTAGTTTTCGTTGGGCAGCGAGCGCGACTTCGCGCTGATGATGCCCGAGGTCACGGTGTTGTCGAAGCCGTACGGCGAACCGATTGCGACCACCCACTGCCCGACCTTGCTTTGACGCGGATCGCCGATCTTCACGGTCGGCAGGTTGCTCGCGTCGATTTTCAGCACGGCGACGTCGGACTGCTTGTCGGCACCGACCACCTTCGCCTTGAATTCACGCTTGTCGGTGAGCTTCACGGTGACGACATTCGCGCCGTCAACCACGTGCGCATTGGTCAGGATGTAGCCGTCATTGCTGACGATGAATCCCGAGCCCAGGCTCGCGCTCGGCTGATCCGGGGCATCGCCGCCGTCGCCGCCGCCTTGCATGCCCGGCATGCCGCCGAAGAAATGCTTGTAGAACTGATAGAACGGATCGCTCGGATCGATCGGCAACTGACCGCCGCCGAAGTTGCCGCCATTGCCGCCGTTGGCACTGTTACCCCGCAGCGCAGCCTGCTTGACCACATGCTTCGCGCTGATATTGACGACGGCCGGGCCGTAGGTTTCGACCAGACCCGAGAAATCGGGGATGCCGGTTTTGGCGGCGGCTTCGGCGGGCATCAGCGCGGCTTGCGCCTGCGAGATCACCTGCGGTGCGGGCACGTCGCGATGGCCCGCCACATAGCCGGCGGAAAGCGCAACGGCGACAGCCGCTGCAACAGCGCTGCGGGACAAGGTTTTCGCGTTCATGGTGAACTCCTGACTGGAGAAAGAGACTTGGTTTGGATGTCGGGCAGCGTACGTGCCATCGCTTAAAAGAGTCTTAAGCAGCGCCAGATCGCTAACGCCCTATTCCTGAGGCGTGTTCAGGCCTCGTTCAAATCTCCTTGCGAACGGAAAGGCTGATAGTCAGAAGCGCACCGCGACCTGCAAACCGCCCGTCGGCGACTCGTCGAGCGACACGCTCGCGTGGTGTTGCATCACGATGCGGCGCACGATCGCGAGCCCCAACCCGCTGCCCGCCACGTCGGTGCGCGCGCGATTTGCGCTGGCGCCGGCGCGGTAGAAGCGGTCGAACACGCGATCGCGCTCGGCCGGGTCGATCCCTGGTCCGCTGTCGGCGATCCGCACCACCGGATGCCCTTCTTCGACACGCAGGCTGACGTCGACCCGGCCCCCGCGCGGCGTGTATTTCGTAGCATTGTCGACGAGATTGTTGAGCATCACGCGCAGCGCGTCGGCATCGCCGATCACGGTCGCCGCCTCGCTCGCCTCGACACCGAGATCGACGCCGCGGTCCACCGCGAGCGGCGCATAGGCCGCCACGCACTCGTGCAGCAAAGCGCACAGATCGACGGCGTCGGTGACGGCGACGCCGTCCGGTTCGGAACGCGCGAGCGCCAGCAATTGCTCGGCGAGGCGCGTGGCACGCGTGACGCCCGCTTGCAGATCCGCCAGCGCTTCGTTGCGCGCGGTTTCGTCTTTCGCGCGCCCCACCAGTTGCGCCTGAATCTGCACCGCGGCGAGCGGCGTGCGCAATTCGTGCGCGGCATCGGCGACAAACGCTTTCTGAATATCGAGCGCGGTGGCGAGCCGCTCGAGCAGGCCGTTCAACGCGCGCACGAGCGGCTGCACTTCAAGCGGCAGACGCTGATCCGGCAATGGGTCGAGCGCTTCGGGATGACGCGTGTCGAGCGCGCTGGTCACGCGCCGCAACGGCCTCAGCCCGCGTCCGACGATCACCCACACCGCCACGCCCAACAACGGCAGCAGCACGATCAACGGCCACAAGGTGCGCAGCGCGACGTTCGCGGCGAGCCGGTTGCGCACGGACAGCGGCTGCGCCAGTTGCACGACGTTGTCGCCGACGATCGCGCCATACACGCGCCAGTCGCCACGCTCCGTGTGTTCGGTCGAGAAGCCGAGTTCGGCGCGCGGCGCGAGCGGCGCACGCGGACGCGAGTAGTACATCAGCACACCGTTGCGATTCCAGATCTGCAGCACGATGCCTTCGTCGCCGGTGTCGCGCGAACCGAGCACCTGCGAAAACGGCTCGGCCGGCAGCGCCGCGGCGATCTGCTCCAATTGGTAATCGAACAGTTCGTTGGCTTCCGCAAGCGCCTGCCGGTAGATCAGCCAACCCGCAATGCCGACGCCGAGCAGCACCAGCGCCAGCAGCCAGACCAGCAGTTGACGGCGAATCGAACGCATCGACTCAGGCGTCCTTCGCGATCATGTAGCCCAGACCGCGCACATTGCGGATCAGGTCCGCGCCGAGCTTCTTGCGCAGCGCGTGAATGTAGACCTCGACGGTATTGCTGCCGATCTCCTCACCCCAGCCGTACATTTTCTCTTCGAGCTGGCTCTTCGACAGCACCGCGCCGGGCCGCGCGATCAGCGCTTCGAGCAGAGCGAATTCACGCGCCGACAACGCGACCGGCGCGCCGTCGAGGGTGACCTGATGCGACGCGGGGTCGAGCGTCAGCGTGCCGTGGCGGATCGTCGAATCGCTGCGGCCGGATTGCCGCCGGATCAGTGCGCGCATGCGCGCGCCGAGTTCGTCGAGATCGAAAGGTTTGACAAGGTAATCGTCAGCGCCGGCGTCGAGGCCTTTGACGCGCTCGGCCACCGCGTCGCGCGCGGTGACGATCAGCACCGGCAACGCGTGGCCGCGCGCACGCAGCGTGCGCAGCACGTCCAGACCGTCGCGCTTGGGCAGGCCGAGATCGAGCAGCACCAGATCGTAAGGTTGCCCTGCCACCGCATTGAGCGCCGCTTCGCCGTCTTCCACCCAGTCGACCGCGAAGCCTTCGCCGCGCAGCGCCTTGCGCACGCCTTCGGCGATCATCCGGTCATCTTCGACTAGCAAGATGCGCATGTTATACGTTCCGAAACGATTGATTGATGCCGCATTCTAGCGCCCGACCCGGCGTGCGCGGCGTGTGGCGCTTTTTTCACCGCAGCCTGGCGGCATGTCACTACAATGTGCGCTTTGCGTCGCGCGGCGCTGAGTCGCCCCGTGCACGCCGCCCATGCATGCGGATATGCGTCGACTGGCCGAAGCGTTTGCGAGACGGGTCGATGCCGCTTGCGCCACACGCAGTCGATCAGTTTGACGCGACGCCCATGCATGGATGCCACCCGAATTGCCGCGTGCCCTACGCCCTGAAATTTTGCCTTTTCGCCCGTTCATGACGCACGCTTTCCTGTCCTTTGTCGCACGCAGCGTGGCGCTGCGGCCGCGCCGTTCCGCTGTTTCTGTTTCTGCTGCCGCTGCCGCTGCCGCTGCCGAGGCCAATACTGCGTCAGCCGCTTCCTCCTCTGCCGTTCGCGTGCGTCGCCCGCTCGCCCCCCACGCGGCGGCATGGCTCGTCGTCTGCGCCGCGCTCGGTGCGGGCGCGGTGCTGCCGCTTGCCGCTCACGCGCGCATCAAGGCGATGCATCCGAGCGTCAACGTCACCACGGTGCTGCCGCAATCGGTGATGGTCGGCTTGCAGCGCGCGCACGTGCCGTTGTCGTCGATCAGCGTGGTGGTGGAAAAAGTCGGCGACCGCACGCCGCTCCTCGCGCTGAACGCCGGCAAGCCGATGATGCCCGCGTCGACGATGAAGCTCGTCACCACCTACGCCGGTCTGTCGATCCTCGGCCCCGACTATCGCTGGCGCACGAGTGCCTATGCGGACGGCTCGCTCGACGGCAACGGCGTGCTGCACGGCAATCTGTACATTCAAGGCACCGGCGATCCGAAGCTCGTGCCGGAAGAATTGATCGACCTCGTGCAGAAGATCCACAAGGCGGGCATCAACGGGATCGACGGAGCACTGGTGCTCGACAAGCGCTACTTCGATCCGTCGACGCGCGACCTGCCGCCGTTCGACGACGACGCCACCGCGCCGTACAACGTCGGCCCCGATCCGCTGCTGTACGCATTCAAGGCGCTATCGTTCACGGTGACGCCGTCGCCCGACGGCAAGGTCGCGATCGACGTACTGCCGCCGCTCGCGCAACTGCAGATCGACAATCAGATGCGCGCGGTCAACGGTCCGTGCCGCGGCGACTCGGCCTCGGTGTCGCCCACTGTCACGCCGCAGCCCAACGGCACCGTCGTGGCCTCCTTCACCGGCGACTACTCGCTGCGCTGCGACGCGCGCACGGTCAACGTCGCGGTGCTCGATCACTCGGCGTTTTTCGCGGGCGGCTTCCTCGCGCTGTGGCAGCAAACCGGCGGCACCTTCCAGGGCGCGACCCGCGAAGGCGCGGTGCCGGCCGGCGCCAAACTGGTCGCCACGCATCAGGGGCCGGTGCTGTCCGACATCGTTCGCGACATCAACAAGTTCAGCAACAACACGATGGCGCGCAACCTGTTCCTGACGATCGGCGCCACCGAAGAAAGGCCGCCCGCGACGGCCGCCAAATCGGCGCGCGCGATCGAGGAGTTTCTGCGCCGCGACAGCGTCGACATGCAATACCTGACGCTCGAGAACGGCTCGGGCCTGTCGCGCGACGAGCACGTCACCGCGCTCGCACTCGCCGATCTGCTGCAACGGGCCAACGCGAGCCCGGTCGCGCAGGTGTTCGTCGAATCGCTGCCGATCGCGGGCGTCGACGGCACGATGCGCAACCGCCTCGCCAACCAGGGCGCGGGCGGCAACGCGCATATCAAGACCGGCACCTTGCGCGACGTGCGCGCGATCGCAGGCTATGTCGCATCGGCGGACGGCAACAGCTACGTGGTCGTCAGCCTGATCAACGATCCGCATTCGGAGGCCGCGCGCGCCGCGCACGACGCGTTGCTCGAATGGGTGTATCAAGGACCATCCCAAGGCTTCACGAAGATCGCCGACCCCATCGAAGAACCGCGCGTCAGGCCCAGGAAAAACCCGCACAAACGGGGGGCCCACTGAGTATTCCTTCTAGCGAAGCCGCGCGCGGCAAGGCCCTAAACGTGTAGGCTGTCGGGCAGTGTTTGATGCGCGCGCACAGCGCCATGCGTGTCGCACAAGCCGCGCGCCGAGACGACGCCGGCTCACTCGAACGATAACGACACCGCCCGCGGCGAACCACGCAGCGGACAGGGACCACGGAGGAAGACACCATGCAATTCGATGCTGAATTGCTGCTGCTCGCCATGGCGCCAGTCTTTCTCGCATGTATCGGCTGGGAGGCGTGGCACCTGCGGCGCACGCGACCGGGCGAGCCGATCTATAGCTGGCGCGACACGTTCTGCAACGCCGCGCTCGCGCTGATGCAACAAGCCGCCGACAAGCTCGCGTGGCTCCCGATCATTCCCATCTACGCGTTTTTCTACCAGCACTACCGCATCTATACGTGGCCGGCGAACTGGGTGTCGTTCGTCGTGCTGTTCGTCGCGCAGGACCTGCTCTACTACGTGTTTCATCGTTGCAGCCATCGCGTGCGCTGGTTGTGGGCCGCGCATGTCGTGCATCACTCGTCGGAGCGCATGAATTTCTCGACCGCGTTCCGCCAGAGCCTCATGTATCCGATTGCCGGCATGTGGCTGTTCTGGATTCCGCTCGCCGTGCTCGGCTTTGCGCCGAAGCAGATCGTCGCGATCGTGCTGATCAATCTCGGCTTCCAGTTCTTTGTGCACACCCAGGCAATCGGCAAGCTCGGCCGGGTCGCATGCGTGTTCAATACGCCGTCGATTCATCGCGTGCATCACGCGCGCAACGACCGTTACATCGGCCGCAACTACGCGGGCGTGCTGGTGATCTGGGACCGCCTGTTCGGCAGCTACGTCGACGAGGATCCGCGCGACGCGCCGGTGTACGGCATCGTCGAACCGCTGCATACGTACAACCCGCTGAAGGCGACGTTTCACGAATGGGCGTCGATGGGCGCCGACTTCGCGAGCGTGCGCGGCTGGCGCGACAAGTGGCGCGCATTGTTCGCGCCGCCCGCGTGGGCCGCCGACTATCATGCGCGTCGCGCCGCAGGCTCGGTCGTTGCTGATGCACAGTCACGCGAACAGCCGATGAGAGAACAGGAGACCGGGCAATCGACTGTGAACGCAAACCATACGGCCGCGTTTCGAACGCCGCGCAGGCCGTAGAAGATTCTGTAAGCTGTCGCCACGCTGCCGACGCGGCGGGCGCTGCCTGCAACACATGGCACAAGGACCACATAAACGAGGAGATGTAGTCAACATGAAGCAAACAACATCGAAGAACCGTCAATTCATTCGCGTCACGCAGATTGCGCTGGCTAGCGCTGCGTTCGCCCTGCTCGCGGCTTGCGGCGGCGGCAGCAGCGATGACAACAACAATACGAGTAGTACGCCCGTGGGTGGCGTCAAGTTGCAGGTGGTGTCGTTCGGCGACAGCCTGTCGGATGTCGGCACGTATGCGCCGGTGATTCAGGCGAGCTTCGGTGGCGGCCGCTTCACGACCAACCCGGGTGAGGTGTGGACGCAGAAGGTTGCCGAGTACTACGGCGGCACGTTGACCGCGGCGTACCTCGGCGGCTTCGGCAAGCCGCTGGTCGCAGCAGGCGGCTTCGGTTATGCGCAGGGCGGCTCGGACGTCGTCAACCCTCAAGGTAAAGGCTGGGCGCCGAATAGTATGGCGGCTACGACGGTGCCGGTCGTGACGCAGGTGGCGAACTACCTGAGCGCACACACGAGCTTCAACTCGAACCAGCTCGTGCTGGTGAACGGTGGCGCGAACGACATCTTCCAGTTCGCGGAGGCCAGCGGCAATCTTGCGGCGCTCGGCGCCGCGCTACAGACACAATACCCGCAGCTCGTGCGGGCCGGCACACTGCCAAACTCGCAGGCAGGCCAGGTCGCGTTCATCGCCGGCTACCTGCAGAAACTGGCCAACCCCCAGATCGCGCAGGCCGCCACCCAGCTCGCCGCACAAGTCCAGACCATCGTCAACTCGGGTGCGACTCACGTGGTGGTGTCGACGGTGCCTGACATCGGCAGCACGCCGCAAGGCGTCGCAGCCAACTTGCAATCGCCTGGCGCGGCTGCACTGCTGACGGGAATCAGCGCGGCATATAACTATCTGCTCGTCCAGAACCTGACGGCCCTCGGCCTGGTGGGTACGGGCAAGGTGATCGTGGCCGATGCGTTCACGTGGCTGGATCAGCAGTTGCCGAACTACCAGGCGCTCGGCTTCAAGGTGTCCAACACCGACACAGCGTGTGACCTGACGTCGATGCAGAACAACGCAACCGCTTACGCCAGGGCCAATCCGAGCGCGACGAACGGGCTGACCCCGGAGCAGTACGGCGCCCAGTTCGGCATGTCGCTGTTCTGCTCGCCGCAGACGTACACGGTGGCTGGCGCAGACCAGACCTACATGTTCGCGGACATGGTCCATCCGAGCACGCACTTGCACGCCTTGTTCGCGCAATTCGTCGAACAGCAGATCGCGGCGACTGGGTTGGGGAAGTAAGTTGACGATGGCCGCATAGCGGCGACAGGATGGGCGCGGTGCTAACCAGGCCGCGCCTATCCTTGTGCTTCGAACGCAGCCGCAGCCCGACCGAGCCGGTCATTCACCGCGATCCATTCAATCGTCTCGGGCAGCTTCTCGATCAAGATTCGCGAGACATTCGCGCGATCCAGCGCACGAAGCAAGCCGTACAACTCGCGCGCGTACACGTGCGGATCTTCAGGCGCGGCGATGAAATACACGCCTTCCATCTCGGCCCAATGCCCGGCACGCGAAGCCCTCGCGACCAAGGCCACCCGCTCGCCCACTTCGCGCGCGGCGAGCAAGGGCTCGAGCGCACCGAACGGCAACAACGCCAACGGCGTGCGCGGCGCGTAGTGCGCCTTCAGTGTCCCGGAAGCCCGCGGCGCAGTCGCATCGGATCCGTCCGGCAAACGCGGCGCTTCGCCGAGCACCTCGGCAATGTCTTGCGGTGTCACGCGGCCGGGCCGCAATAGCGCCGGGAAACCGCGCGACAGATCCACGATGGTCGATTCGATCCCGACATCCGACGCGCCGCCGTCCAGCACATGAATCGCACTGCCGAATTCGTCGCGCACATGTTGCGCCGTGGTCGGACTCACATGTCCGAAGCGATTCGCCGACGGCGCAGCCACGCCGCCATGACCACCGCGCAATGCGCTGAACGCTTCGAGCAAGGCCTGCGCGACCGGATGCGACGGACAGCGCAATCCCACCGAATCCTGGCCGCCGCTGACCGCAGCCGGAATCCGCGCGGCGCGCTTCAGGATCAGCGTGAGCGGGCCTGGCCAGAACGCGTCGATCAGGCGCTGTGCGTCCGCCGGCAAGTGCTCGACCCAGTAGTTCGGATCGCCTTGCGGCGCCAGGTGCACGATGACCGGATGGTTGGCCGGCCTGCCCTTCGTGGCGTAGATGCGCGCAACCGCGTCCGGACTCTCGGCGTCGCCGCCGAGGCCATACACCGTCTCCGTGGGAAACGCGACCAGACCGCCCGCGTCGAGCAATGCCGCCGCGTGCTCGATCTGCGCGGCGCTCACAGGTAATGCGCTAGCGGCGCCTTCAGCGGGGTTCTGTCGATCCGGCATGGCGCTCGCGTCAGCTCGTGATGATATGCAGGAGCCGCGCGCAATCTCGCCCGGCCGTGCGGGCTTCCTCGAGCGTAGCCGCCGTGAAGTTCACGTGCCCCATCTTGCGGCCGCAGCGCGCCTCTTCCTTGCCGTACAAATGCAGCCGCGCCGCCGGCATCGCGGCGACTTCGTGCCACGGCGGCGTGACCGCCGCGCGCTTCGGACCGTCGGGGAACCACACGTCGCCGAGAATGTTCAGCATCACCGCCGGCGAATGCTGACGCGGGTCGCCGAGCGGCATGCCGGTCATCGCGCGCACCTGCTGTTCGAACTGGCTGGTCGCGCAGGCGTCGACGGTGTAGTGGCCGGAGTTGTGCGGGCGCGGCGCCATTTCGTTGGCCACCAGCGAACCGTCTTCAAGAATGAAGAACTCGACGCACAGCACGCCGACATAGCCGAGCTTGTCCGCGATCTGCAGCGCGGCCTGCTGCGCCTGCTGAACGAGCGTCGGGCTCGCGTCCGGCGCCGGCACGATGGTGTGCGACAGCACGCCGTCGCGGTGCGTATTCTGCGCGAGCGGATAGACCGCCGACCCGCCGCTCGACGCGCGCACGATCAGCGCCGACACTTCGAACTTCAGCGGCAAACGCTTTTCCAGCACGCACGGCACGCCGCCGAGCGAAGCATGCGCCTCGCGCACTTCCTCGGCGTTACGCACGCGGATCTGGCCTTTGCCGTCGTAACCCATGCGGGCGGTCTTGAGGATGCCCGGCAGCACGGCTTCGAGTTTGGCGTCGTCGAGCGCGGCCAGCGCGTCCGACGACTCGATCACCACGTGCGGCGCCACCGCCACGCCCGACGACGCGATAAAACGCTTCTCGGCGATGCGGTCCTGGGCCACCGCGACGCAACGGCCCGCCGGACTCACGAACGTGGTCTTCGCGAGAAAGTCGAGGCTCGCGGCCGGGACGTTTTCGAATTCCGTCGACACCGCCGCGCACAGCCGCGCGAGTTCGGTCAACGACGCTTCGTCGTCGTATGCCGCGCGCAGATGGCGGTCGGCGACGGCGCCCGCCGGACTGCTTTCGTCCGGATCGAGCACGGCGACGCGATAGCCCATCGCCTGGGCGGCAAAGCAGAACATGCGGCCGAGCTGGCCGCCTCCGACCATGCCAAGCCATGCGCCGGGCAGAATCGGTGAAACCGGTGTGTTGTCTGGGTTCATCTCAGTGGTCGGTCGCGGCCGGGTGCGCCAGCAGTCGTGCGACTACGGGCACCCGGCCGGGGGTCGGACAGGGGGACGTCTTAAAGCAATCAGCCCGCGCGCTATTACAGCGCCGGCAATACCATTGCGTGAGCCGCTTCGTTCTGGCGCACGCGGAACGCAGCCAGCTTTTCCGCATACTCGGGACTTGTGCCGCTCAACAGCGACACCGCGAACAGCGCCGCATTCGCCGCGCCCGCTTCGCCGATCGCAAACGTCGCGACCGGCACACCCTTGGGCATCTGCACGATCGAATGCAACGAATCGACACCCTTCAGATACTTGCTCGCCACCGGCACGCCGAGCACCGGCACCGTGGTCTTGGCGGCCAGCATGCCCGGCAGATGCGCCGCGCCGCCCGCACCCGCGATGATCGCGCGAATGCCGCGCTCGCGCGCACTCTCAGCATAGGCGAACATTTCGTCGGGCATGCGATGCGCGGACACGACTTTCGCTTCATACGGCACGCCGAATTCCTGCAAAATCGCCACGGCGTTCTTCATGATTTCCCAGTCGGAACTGGAGCCCATCAGCACGCCGACAACCGGCGCGCCATGCGTATGGGCGGTCTGAGCTTCACTCATCTTTACGGCTTCCTTGTTTCCCGAACGGCGCTTCTGGTCAGGCGAGCTTGTGCCCGGTCAGGCGTTCGAGCGCTTCCTGATACTTTTCGCCCGTCTTCGTGACCACGTCGTCCGGCAGCTTCGGCGCCGGCGGTTCCTTCTTCCAGTCCTGGGTTTCGAGCCAGTCGCGCACGAACTGCTTGTCGAACGACGGCGGGTTGGTGCCGACCTGATACTGATCCGCCGGCCAGAAGCGCGACGAATCCGCGGTCAGCGCCTCGTCCATCAGGTACAGCTTGCCGTGATTGTCCAGGCCGAATTCGAACTTCGTGTCCGCGATGATGATGCCGCGCGTCGCCGCGTAATCAGCGGCTTCCTTGTACAGCTTGATCGAGATGTCGCGGATCGTGGCCGACAGTTCGGTGCCGATGCGGCGTTCCATCTCGTCGTAGGTGATGTTTTCGTCGTGGTGGCCCATTTCGGCCTTGGCCGCCGGCGTGAAGATCGGCTCCGGCAGCTTCTGCGCGTTTTGCAGACCCGCCGGCAATTGCACGCCGCACACGGAGCCGGTTGCCTGGTAGTCTTTCCAGCCGCTGCCGGCCAGATAGCCGCGCACCACCGCTTCGACGAGGATCGGTTCGAGGCGCTTGACGACCACCGCGCGGCCCTTGACCTGCTCGACTTCGTCGGCCGCGACCACGGACTCGGGCGCGACGCCCGTCAGGTGGTTCGGCACCACATGCTTCAGTTTCTCGAACCAGAAGTTCGCCATCTCGTTGAGCACGCGACCCTTGTTCGGAATCGGCTCGCCCATGATGACGTCGAACGCCGACAGACGGTCGGTCGTGACGATCAGCAACTGGTCGTTGCCCACCGCATAGTTGTCGCGGACTTTACCGCGGCCGAGCAGCGGCAGCGAGCGGAGCGTGGATTCGTAAAGGGTAGACATCGTCGTGGTTCGCTAAAAGTGAGGCAAAAAGTGTGACCGGAACAAAAGGGAAACGCCGTTCCCCGGATGATGCGGGAACGGCGATCTAACGACAACCTGGCCAAACGGCCAGGTGCAGAGCAGTTATAGCTTAACGGACGACTTGCGCAAGCTCGCCCGATTTGTACTTCTCCGCGATTTTATCAAGCGAAACCGGCTTGATCTTGCCGGCCTGGCCTTCGCAGCCGAATTGCGTGTAACGGTCGATACAGATCTTCATCGCCGCTTCGCGCGCCGGCTTCAGATAATCGCGCGGATCGAACTTGCCCGGATTGGTCGCCATGTAGCGGCGGATCGCGCCGGTGATCGCCAGACGCAGGTCGGTGTCGATGTTGACCTTGCGCACGCCGTTGCGGATGCCTTCCTGGATTTCCTCGACCGGCACGCCGTAGGTTTCCTTCATGTCGCCGCCGAATTCGCGGATTTCGGCGAGCAGTTCCTGCGGCACCGACGACGAGCCGTGCATCACCAGGTGCGTGTTCGGAATACGCTGGTGGATTTCCTTAATGCGCTGGATCGACAGGATGTCGCCGGTGGGCTTCTTGCTGAACTTGTACGCGCCGTGCGAGGTGCCGATCGCGATCGCCAATGCGTCGCACTGGGTCAGCTTGACGAAGTCGGCGGCCTGCTCCGGATCGGTCAGCAGTTGCTCGCGGGTCATCGTGCCTTCCGCGCCGTGGCCGTCTTCCTTGTCGCCCTTCATGGTTTCCAGCGAGCCGAGCACGCCCAGTTCCGCTTCAACCGTGACGCCGATCGAATGCGCGGCTTCGACGACCTTGCGCGACACGTCGACGTTGTACTCGTACGACGCGACGGTCTTGCCGTCGGCTTCGAGCGAGCCGTCCATCATCACGCTGGTGAAGCCGCTGCGGATTGCCGCCATGCAGACCGCCGGCGACTGCCCATGGTCCTGGTGCATCACGACCGGGATATGCGGATACGACTCGACCGCTGCTTCGATCAGGTGGCGCAGGAACGGCTCGCCCGCGTACTTACGCGCGCCGGCGGAAGCCTGCATGATGACCGGGGCATTGACCTTGTCGGCCGCCGCCATGATCGCTTGCACCTGCTCCAGGTTGTTCACGTTGAATGCCGGAAGGCCGTAGCCGTTTTCAGCGGCATGGTCCAGCAGTTGACGCATTGATACGAGAGGCATGCTGTAACTCCTTAGATTGAAACGAATTCGTGTGCCGTCGGCATCTTCTTTGGGCGATTTTATCGCGAAGCAAGCCGCATACCCTCTCGCACGGTCCCTAAAACGCCGAGCGGGTCCTGTCCGCTCCGGACGCGATTGAAGACGGTGCGCCGCCTCTCGCGGGGCATGCCGGCCTGCGTGGCTCAATCCAGCCTGTGCCGATCGTGCGGTCTCGTAGCGCGAGTCGACGGGAGTTAGCGCTTTAGCGCTTACCCCCATCCCATGCAAGACGATTGCGACCCGATCAGTACGGTTCACCCACCCGTACGATTTTTAACGTATTGGTGCCGCCTGCCTGCCCCATCGGCTCACCGACGGTCAGCACCACCATGTCGCCGCGCGACGCATAACCCTTGCTGACCACCGTCTCCAACGCCTGCTGCAACGCCGTGTCACGGTCGGTGTTGGTGTCCAGATGCAGCGACGTCACGTTGCGGTACAGCGCCATCGCCCGTTCGCTGCCGACCCGCGGCGTGAGCGCGAAGATCGGCACGTGGGTCCAGTGGCGCGACATCCACAGCGCGGTCGAGCCGGATTCGGTCAACGCCACGATCGCCTTCGCGCCCAGGTGATAGGCCGTGAAGAGCGCGCCCATCGCGATCGACTGGTCGATCCGCGTGAACGTGCGGTCGAGGAAATCGCGGTCCAGCTCCGACTGCTCCGACTTCTCGGCTTCGAGACAGATCGCCGCCATCGTCTCGATGGTCTGCACCGGGTACTTGCCCGCCGCCGATTCCGCCGACAGCATGACCGCGTCCGTGCCGTCGAGCACCGCGTTGGCGACGTCCGAGACTTCGGCGCGGGTCGGCACCGGCGCGTAGATCATCGACTCCATCATCTGGGTCGCGGTAATCACGAACTTGTTCGATTCGCGCGCCATACGAATCATCCGCTTTTGCAGCGCGGGAACTGCGGCATTCCCCACTTCCACGGCCAAGTCGCCGCGCGCGACCATGATGCCGTCCGACGAGTCGAGAATGCCTTGCAGCGCCGGAATCGCTTCCGCGCGCTCGATCTTGGCGATCATCTTCGGCTTGATGCCGAACGGCGCGCCGGCGATGTTCGCCAGCTGGCGGGCCATTTCCATGTCGGTGGCGTTCTTCGGAAACGACACTGCGACATAATCGACGCCGAGCGACATCGCCGTGCGGATGTCCTCCATGTCTTTCGCGGTGAGCGCGGGCGCGGTCAGGCCGCCGCCCTGGCGGTTGATGCCCTTGTTGTTCGACAGCTCGCCGCCGATCTTCACGATCGTGTGGATTTCGTTGCCGATCACACGCTGCACGTTCAGCACGATCAGGCCGTCGTTGAGCAACAGCACGTCGCCCGGCTTCAGGTCGCGCGGCAGGTCCTTGTAGTCGAGACCGGCGCGCTGCTCGTTGCCGAGTTCGCAGTCGGCGTCGAGGACGAACGGCTCGCCGGCAACCAGCATGACCTTGCCGTTCTCAAATTTGCCGACGCGGATCTTCGGGCCCTGCAGGTCCGCCATGATGGCGACTTCGCGGCCGGCCTGGCGGGCCGCCTCGCGCACGAATTCGGCGCGCTGGCGGTGGTCGTCGGCGGTGCCGTGCGAGAAATTGAGCCGCACCACATCCAACCCCGCCTGAATCATTTGCAGCAGGATTTCCGGCGTGTTGGAAGCCGGTCCGATGGTAGCGACAATCTTGGTGGCGCGATGCATGAGTCTCCTCGTCTGGATAGGATCGCTGGAAAGAGCGCTGCGAGTCGGATGCGGAGGCTGCGCACCGAAAGATGCTGCCAGGGGCTGCGCGCCGGTTGAAACCAGCGTCGCTTTATGAGGTGATGCGGTGTTCGAGGCCAGCACGGGCGGTGCCGGCCGGGGGACGGTCTCTTCGTCCAGGAGTTCTGCCTGCGACGGCGCGGCCTGAGCGGCCGGTGCGGCGGACAGGTCCGCCGGTTCGTCGACAGTAACAGTGGTCAACTCCGCGAGCGCGAGAGGCGCCTCGGATTCTTCTCGTTCGACGGACGCCGCCGGATTGGCGGCAGAGCGTGCTGCGCGCTCTCCTGCCGTCACTGCTGCGGTACTGCGCGGCGACTTGCCGCCGCGCGCCTTTGCAGACTTTGCCGTGGGAGAGCGCGTCGCCACGTTAAGCCCGCGATTCCAGGACTTCGACCGCCGGCAGCTTCTTGCCTTCGAGGAACTCGAGGAAGGCGCCGCCGCCCGTGGAGATGTAGCTGACCTTGTCGTGGATGCCGTACTTGGCGATGGCCGCGAGCGTGTCGCCGCCGCCTGCGATCGAGAACGCCGAGGACCTGGCGATTGCGTCCGCCAGCGTCTTCGTGCCATTGCCGAACTGGTCGAATTCGAACACGCCGACCGGGCCGTTCCACACGATCGTGCCGGCCTTCTCCAACTGCGCGGCGAGCGCCTTGGCGGTGTCCGGTCCGATGTCGAGGATCATGTCGTCGTCTTGCACGTCCGCGACGGCCTTCACTTCGGCCTTGGCGGTGGGCGAAAACTCCTTGGCCGTGACCACGTCGGTCGGGATCGGCACCGATGCGCCGCGGGCTTTGGCCGCGTCGATGATGGCCTTGGCCTGGTCGACCAGATCGGCTTCGGCGAGCGATTTGCCGATCTTCAGGCCGGCGGCCAGCATGAACGTGTTGGCGATGCCGCCGCCGACGATCAGCTGATCGACCTTCTCGGCGAGCGACTTCAGGATGGTCAGCTTGGTCGACACCTTCGAGCCGGCGACGATCGCCACCAGCGGCCGCTTCGGCGCGCCCAGCGCTTGGCCGAGCGCTTCGAGCTCGGCCGCCAGCAGCGGACCCGCGCAGGCGACCGGCGCATATTTGGCGATGCCGTGGGTGGTGGCTTCGGCGCGGTGCGCGGTGCCGAACGCGTCGTTCACGTAGATGTCGCAGAGCTTCGCCATCTTCTGCGCGAGCTCGTCGGAATCTTTCTTTTCGCCCTTGTTCACGCGGCAGTTTTCGAGCAGCACGACCGACCCCGGCGCGACGTTCACGCCGTTTTCAACCCAGTTCGCGACCAGCGGCACGTCGCGGCCGAGCAGTTCGGCCAGACGCTTCGCGACCGGCGCGAGCGAGTCTTCCGGCTTGAAGTCGCCCTCGGTGGGGCGGCCCAGGTGCGACGTGACCATCACGGCGGCGCCTGCGTCGAGCGACGCCTTGATGGCCGGTACCGAGGCGCGGATGCGGGTGTCTTCGGTGATGTTGCCTTGATCGTCCTGCGGCACGTTCAGATCGGCGCGGATGAACACGCGTTTGCCGGACAGCTTGCCTTCGGCGATCAGATCGGAGAGACGCAATACCTTGTTCATGGGCGTGTGTGTGCGAGTTGATGAGAAGGCGGTAGCGGACGGCGCGTGGGCTTCATGTGCGGCAATTTCCTGCGCTTCGGCACGACAGCGGCTCCAGTCCAGGTGCGCGGGCGCCGCCAGCGAGGCCGCGGCTCTCGCGCCCAGCAGCGGCGCGCTCCACCCGGAAACGGCCATTTTAACTGATCCACACTGCCTGCTGACCCACAGTTGAGCCAATGTCCCGTATTTGCGATGCGCCACTCATGACGCAATGCAGCATCGGTTGCTGACCCTATCACACGAAGAGGCGCAACAACGTGAATACGACCATTCCCGTGACGATCGTACCGAGCATGGTGCGGCGCCACATAAACCATCCGAGACCGGACAGCGTCGCGTAGAACTCGTGGTTGGTCGGCGCGAACGACAGCCCTTCCGGCGTGGCCAGCACGTCGGGCAGCACCACGGCGGCGAGCGCCGCGGCCGGCGCATAGCGCAGCATCCGCTGCACGCGCTCCGGCAACATCGTGCGCTCCCCGCCGATCAGAAACATCGCGCGGGTCAGCGCGGTGACGAAGGTCATGCCGAAAATGGCTAGCCAGATCTGCGTGGATGTCATCGGGAGTCTCCGGCGCTGTTGCGGATGCGGCGCAGATCGGCGCGCTCGACCATCAGGTCGGCGGCGCTGCCCGCGAGGATCGCCGCGATCACGGCGAGCGGCAACGCGAGCCGGTAAGGCAGGTCGAAAGCGAGCAGCGACACGACCCCGGCGATGCTGACCGCCACCAGCGTGGAGCGCGTCGCGATCGCCGAGACCATGATGGGCAGCAACGCCAGCGTGCCGGCCAGCGCGAGTCCCCAGTTGTCGGGAATCAGGCTCGCGAGCAGGATGCCGGCAATCGACGACACCTGCCACGACAGCCAGCTCGACACCGCCATGCCCCAGTAGTACGGCTCCTTGCCCGGCACATAGCCGGTCGGGAAGCTCTTCTTCTGGAACAGCAGATAGATCACGTCGCCGTTGAAGTAGCCGAGCACGATGCGCCGCCACATCGACAGATAGGAGAAATGCGGCGCCAGCCCGACGCTGAAGATCACGAATCGCGTGTTGACCATGGCCGCCGTGAGCAGCACGGTCCAGATCGGCAGCTTGGCGGCGAGCAGCGGCAGCACCGCCAGCTGCGACGAGCCGGCGTAGCACAGCAGCGACATGGTGAGCGCCTGTGGCAGCGTGAGCACGGATTTGCTCATCGCGATACCGGTGACGAGGCCCCACGAGACAATCGCCATCAGCGTGGGCGAGTAGTCGCGCGCGCCCTCACGGAAGGCGCGGCGGTTGGTATCTGACAGACGAGCGAGCATGAGGCGAAACGGGCCGGCGCCAATGCGCCGCAACGAAGGGAAGTCAGCGCCAGGTCGTCAGGCACCCGCTGGCGCAACCGGATTTGAATTAGGCGTGTGCCGGATTATAGCGTCGGGAATGCGGCCAAATGCCCGTTCCGTGTGCAAAAGACGCTAAAATATCGCTCTTGGCTGCGCCTGACGCGCGTAGTCGCACCTCATAACGCACCTGCTGGAGAATCGTATGTCAATGGCCGACCGTGACGGCAAGATCTGGATGGATGGCAAGCTCATCGAGTGGCGCGATGCCAAGATCCATGTGCTCACCCACACGCTGCATTACGGCATGGGCGTTTTCGAAGGCGTGCGCGCCTACAAGACGGCCGGCGGCGGCACCGCGATTTTCCGTCTGCAGGAGCACACCAAGCGTCTGCTGAACTCGGCCAAGATCTTCCAGATGGACGTGCCGTTCGACCACGAAACGCTCGCCGCCGCGCAGCGCGAAGTGGTCCGCGAAAACAAGCTCGATTCCTGCTACCTGCGCCCGATCATCTGGGTCGGTTCGGAAAAGCTCGGCGTGTCGGCCAAGGGCAACACGATCCACGTCGCCATCGCCGCCTGGCCGTGGGGCGCTTACCTCGGTGAAGACGGCATCGCCAAGGGCATCCGCGTGAAGACCTCGTCGTTCACGCGCCATCACGTGAACGTGTCGATGGTCCGCGCGAAGGCGTCGGGCTGGTACGTGAACTCGATCCTCGCCAACCAGGAAGCGATCGCCGACGGCTACGACGAGGCGCTGCTGCTCGACGTCGACGGCTATGTGTCGGAAGGCTCGGGCGAGAACTTCTTCCTCGTCAACAACGGCAAGCTGTACACGCCGGACCTGTCGTCGTGCCTCGACGGCATTACGCGCGACACGGTCATCACGCTGGCGCGCGACATGGGCATCCCCGTGATCGAAAAGCGCATCACCCGCGACGAGGTGTACACCTGCGACGAAGCGTTCTTCACCGGCACCGCCGCCGAAGTCACGCCGATCCGCGAACTCGACAACCGCACGATCGGCGCAGGCGCACGCGGCCCGGTCACCGAGAAGCTGCAGTCGGCGTTCTTCGACGTGGTGAACGGCAAGAGTGACAAGTACGCGCACTGGCTGACCAAGATCTAATGCGCGCTGCGCCGGCAAGCTGACCCCAGCCGAACCTTTGGCTCTTGCCGGTCCGGGCTTGACCGGCGCAACGCCCGCACCCTGCATACAACGAGAAAGTCCCATGAGCGAAATCAAGGAAATGCCGCTGGTCGAACTGTCGGCAAAAGACCTGCCGGCGTACTGCCCGAACCCGGCCATGCCGCGCTGGAGCGCGCATCCGCGCGTCTTTATCGATGTCACGCACGGCGAGGCGCGTTGCCCGTATTGCAGCACGCGCTACAAACTCCGCGAGGGCGAAGTCGTCAAGGGGCATTGAACACGGCGCAGTGAGCGTTGGTTGCTTGCGGCGCTGTGTGTGGGTGTCGTGCGGGAGTTGTTGGCGTTGGGTTAACGGGCGTTTTATGCGCGCTGCGCCGTGTCGCCGGGTTCGAGAGGCGGCGCGGTGCCGCACTGTCAACCGCTTCGCTGCCCGCTCTGCATTGCTGTGCTGACTGACTGGCTGATGATTTCGCTCGCCGCTTCGTGGTCTGGCGAGCCTGGCCCGGCTGCACGGTACGCACGCACAACATCGTCAACACGCACGCAAGCGCAAACACGCCGCAGCAGGGCCGCCACCGCCACCGCGACCCTTCCGGCCACGCCGCAAGCGCGCCGCACGGTTGGCGGCTTTTCCACTTTCACCAATCCGAATGCCACGCGCATTGCGCGCGCGGCATCTCATTTCGACACCGGACACTGAATCTGATGCGTCGCGCGTTGGTTATCGCACCGAACTGGATCGGTGACGCATTGATGGCGCAGCCGCTGTTTGCGCGCCTCGTGAAATTGCATCCGCGCATCGTCATCGACGCGGTCGCGCCCTCGTGGGTCGCGCCCGTGCTCGAACGCATGCCCGAAATCCGCGATGTCTACGCCACCGACCTCGCGCACGGCAAGCTGCAAATGCTGCGTCGCTGGCAGCTGGCGAGCGATCTGCGCGACGTCGGCTACGACGCGGCGTATGTGCTGCCGAACTCGCTCAAATCGGCGCTGATTCCGTGGATGGCCGGCATACCGCTGCGCATCGGCTATACCGGCGAAAGCCGCTACGGCCTGCTGAACGTGCGTCACGCGAATCCGCGCAAGGACGAGCGCCCGCCGATGGTCCGCCAGTACGCCGCCCTCGCCTACGCGCCCGGCGCCAAGCTCCCCGACGACCTGCCGATGCCGCGCCTCGACGCGGATCTGAACGAAGCGTCGCGCGTGTCGGCGCGCTTCAATCTGGATACGCGGGTGCCGCTGCTCGTGTTCTGCCCGGGCGCCGAATACGGCCCCGCCAAGCGCTGGCCGCCGGAGCACTTCGCGGCGCTCGCGCAGATGGTCGGCCAGTCGTTCCCGTACACGCAGATCGTCGCGCTCGGTTCGCCGAAAGACGCGCCGCTTGCGCAGGCAATCGCCGAGAAAGCGCCGAACGTGCGCAATCTGTGCGGCCAGACCGCGCTGGGCGAAGCTTGCGCGCTGATCTCGCGGGCCAACGCGGTCGTCACCAACGACTCCGGCCTGATGCACGTGGCCGCCGCGCTGCGCCGGCCGCTGGTGGCCCTGTACGGTTCGACCGATCCGCGCCACACGCCGCCCTTGTCGGAGCTTGCGAAGGTACAATGGCTCCATCTCGAATGCAGCCCCTGTTTTGAGCGCGAGTGTCCGCTCGGTCATCTGAACTGCCTGAAGCAGTTGAGCGCCGAGCAGGTCTTCAGCGATTTGCGCGGCATGTTGCTGACGCAACGCTGACCCGGCCGACGCTTGTACGCAACACCGCACGCCCCTGAGCGCGTCGCGTCACGTTCGCGCCTTGCGGCGCGGGCATTCTGGCGCTCGGGTGCGACGGTCCGGTGCTCCGGACCGCCCGCTGACCGCTGTCGCGCAACCGCGCGCCGCGCACAAGAGACTGACGAGCCATGCCACGTTTTGCCCATATCTTCGAAGCCGCCGCCGATACCCTGAACGCCTACTATCAGGCCGTCGCCGAGGTCAACATCGACAGCTTGATGGGCCTGTGGATCGATGAAGAGTTCGTCAGCTGCATCTGCGCCGACGGCTCGCACCTGCACGGCCTCGACAGCATTCGCACCGGCTTGCAGATCCAGCTCGAAGCCGCGCCCGTTTCGATCGAGCCGCTCGACATCCGCGTGTACGACAGTCTCGGCACCGTGGTCTACGCGATTGCCGAAGCGCATCGTCCGGCCGACCCGACCGCCACGCCCGCGATGGTCTTCACCACTTACGTAATGGTCCACGAACGCGGCGAGTGGCGCATCGCGCACATTCACGCGAGCCCGATGCCGAACGAGACCGCCAGCCAGTTCGCCACCAAGATGCGGCATGGCCAGGGCTCGCTGCACTGACGCGCGGCTCGAGCTCAGAGTGAGGTTCGCGCTTTACTTATTCGCTCCAACGCCGGCATGAGTTCGACGCACGATAAACCCGCTTACTCCGGCACGGCCCGCTCCACGGTCGCGGCCGCCGCCGAGGCCACCGTCGAGCTGCTCTACCGCGCCCCGCTCTGGTTGCCGAACCGGCACGCGCAAACCATCGTGCCGTCGCTGTTCGCGCGCCGTCCGGCGGTGTCGTTGCGGCGCGAGCGCTGGGACACGCCGGACGGCGACTTCATCGATCTCGACTGGGTCGTGCATGACGGCCAGTCCTCAACGTCGTCGCTCGCGCCAGGCGCCGCGGCCAGGATTCCGGCCGCCGATGCCCCGCTCTTCGTGCTGTTTCACGGGCTCGAAGGCAGCTCGGCATCGCACTATGCGGTCAGCTTGATGGCGGCCGCGCGCGACTATGGCTGGCACGGCGTCGTGCCGCACTTTCGCAGTTGCAGCGGCACGTTGAATCGCTTGCCGCGCTTTTATCACCTCGCCGACAGCAACGAAGTCGATTGGGTGCTGCGCCGCTTGCGCGCCGCGCATCGTGGGCCGGTCGTCGCGGCGGGCGTGTCGCTCGGCGGCAATGTGCTGCTGCGCTGGCTCGGCGAGCGGCGCGACGAAGCGGCGTCGGTGGTCGCGGCGGCGGCCGCGATTTCGACGCCGATCGACGTGCATGCTGGCGGCCGCGCGTTGTCGCAGGGCTTCGGCCTCGTCTACACGCGCAGTTTCCTGAAGACGCTCAAGCAGAAAGCCGGGCAGAAGCTGGTCCAGTTCCCCGGCCTGTTCGACCGCGACGCGATGCTGGCGAGCCGCACGATGTACGAGTTCGACAACGTGGTGACCGCGCCGCTGCACGGCTTTCGCAATACCGACGAGTATTGGAGCACCGCGACCACGCGCCCGCTCCTGCCGCACATTCAGGTGCCGACGCTGGTCCTGAACGCGCGCAACGACCCGTTCCTTCCGGCCGGGGCGTTGCCGTCGCGGCACGAAGTGTCGGCGGCGGTGGAACTCGACCAACCGAGGCACGGCGGCCACGCCGGCTTCATGACCGGGCCGTTTCCGGGCCGCATCGACTGGCTGTCGCGGCGCGTGTTCGGCTACCTGGAGCAACACGTCGATCATGGATGACATCGTCAGGCAGGCTCTGGCCAAGTGGCCGAACGTTCCGAGTTGCACCGGCTGGCTGATGCTGGACCGGCGCGGCAACTGGCGCATGCGCGACGAAGCCGCCCAGGCGAGCGGTGCGCCGGGCGAGCCGATCCGGCATGAGGCGCTGCTCGGGTTCATCAACCGCAACTACGACGCCGACGAACGCGGCCAGTGGTTTTTCCAGAACGGCCCGCAGCGGGTGTATGTCGAACTGGGTTATACCCCGTGGGTGGTGCGGCTGTCGGCCGGAGCCGATGGGGCGCTCGCGCTGCAGGATCAGGCCGGCGGCGCTTTCGAGCCCGCTGCTGTCTTTGTCGATGAAGAAGGCGGGATTCTGTTCGCCGACAACTCGGCGTGTACAAGAGTCGCGGTTCTGCACGATCACGATCTGCAGGTCTTCTCCGATCATGCGACGCTCGCCGACGATTCGATGAGCGGCGACTTCCACTGGAACAACCACCGAGTGTTGCCGCTGCAACCGATGCGGCGCGCCGACGTCGCCGCACGTTTCGGTTTCGTCCCGAGTCCGGCCGCGAACGTCTA
>NZ_JAQQEU010000034.1:0-87351 GCF_046026895.1 Paraburkholderia sediminicola | reverse complement strand
CGAGCGCGACACAGCGCAGGGCGTTCTCGGCAAGCACGTTGCTGATCTCGACTCGACCGTCCTCGCAGTAGAACACGAGCGCCGCCCAGTGGTTCAGCGAGTAGTTGATTGCTTTTGCGAGCGCGGACTTTGTCGATAGCGTCGCGAGTTTCACCCTGATCGTCGCTTCGAGCTTCGAGAGCAACGGCTTGCTCTTTTCCTGCCTGAAGCGCAGACGCTCGTCAGGCGCCTTGCCGCGGATGTCGGCTTCGATGCTGTAGAGTTCGCCGATCATCTCGAGCAGTTGCTGGGTATCTGGAGTCGGTGTGCGCGCGTGAACATCGTAGATGTACCTCCTCGCGTGATCCCAGCATGCCGCTTCGTGGATCTCCCCGCTCGCATACAGTTGATCGAAACCGGCGTAAGCATCGGCCTGCAGGATGCCGCGGAATGCGACGAGCCGGGTCTGAGGATGGACGCCTTTGCGATTCGAT
Source organism: Paraburkholderia sediminicola (assembly GCF_046026895.1). Classification (GTDB taxonomy): domain Bacteria; phylum Pseudomonadota; class Gammaproteobacteria; order Burkholderiales; family Burkholderiaceae; genus Paraburkholderia; species Paraburkholderia sediminicola_C. Next base: position 86,878 of record NZ_JAQQEU010000034.1, on the reverse strand, counting down.
GAGAAGTCGAACCATACCGCAGCCGGCTCAGTCGAGCCCGAGCGGCGATCGTTACGCACGTAGACCCAGAAGCGACCGGTCACCGTCTTTCCGTTGCCTGGCGCGAGCACCGCAACCGGTGTGTCGTCGACGTGTACCTTGCCCGGGACCAGCACGTAGCGCTGGATTGCTTCAACAAGCGGCCCGCAGAGCTCGGCGATCTGCCCGATCCAGCGGCCCATGCTGGCGCGATCCAGCGTCACGCCGTCGCGTGCCGCAATCTCCGATTGGCGGTACAGCGGTTGGTGATCGGCGAACTTCGATACCGCAATGTCGGCCAGCAGGCTCGGATGCGCGATGCTGTGCTCGATGGGCAGGCTGGGCATCGGGGGCTGTTCGATGTGGCCGCAGTCAGGACAGCACAGCTTGTGACGGATCGTGCGGATCACTTTAAACGCAGCCGCTACGCGCGCGAGCTGCTCGGAAACATCCTCGCCGAGTCGCTGCATCGTTGTCGCACACCTGGGGCACGCCGGATTCGGTGCAAGTTCGATTTCATCGCGTGGCAAGTGCTGCGGCAGCGGCTCTCGCGTGGGCGCTCGACCGGGCGGCGCCGTCGACGTCTTGTCTCGGTGCCCTCGCGTCTCGGCAGCGCCCTGACCGGCCGTCAGGTCTTCCAACTGCGCCTCGAGTTTATCGATCTGCCGGGCCAGTTTCTCGGACCTACTCCCGAAGTACATCCGCCTGAGCTTGTCGATCTGCGCCTTCAGGCGTTCGATTTCGTCGTCCCGTGCGGCGATCTCCCGCACCATGTTCTCGATCGACGCCTGCTGCTCGAGCACCAGAGCCTGGAGCTCCGCGACGGTGGTGGGAAGCGGCGCAGATTGGGACATGCGTCGCAGTTTACGAGCCTTCGATGTGGTTTACAACATCGACAGAGCAGCGGTGCGTTGCGGGTGTCGACAGTCGATGCCTTCGAGGAGCATCGATAGCTGTGCGCTCGTCAGATGGATCTTTCCACCGTCGGCCTGGGGCCAGATAAACCGGCCTCGCTCCAATCGTTTTGCGAGCAGCCAGAGCCCATCGTCGGTCGCCCAAAGCAGCTTCACGAGATCGCCGCGGCGGCCGCGGAAGATGAATACGTTGCCACCCAGCGGATTCTCTTCGAGCGCTGTCTGCACTTTCGCGGCCAGCCCCTGGAAGCCACAGCGCATATCTGTCACGCCGGCCACGAGCCAAACGCGCGTACCTGCCGGCAGCGCGATCACTTCAGGCATTCCTGCAGGAACGCTTCAGCGCGCTCGGCAGACAGGCCACGAATCCTCACACGCCGTTTGCCGATCTCCACCTCGATTTCGCACACGGGCGCCGGCATCGGTACGCCGCTCGGCGCTTGCGATGCCACTGCCGGCTCAGGCGGCCGCAGTACCAATGCCGAGTCGATCACGTCGACGCTCAGTAGCTTCGTGCTGGGCACGCTCGGCGCAGCTTCCAGTGCAGGTATGACCAGCTTGCCTTCACGGTATTGCTTGCGCCATGCGAACACCACATTGGCGTTGATGTCGTGCCGTCGCGCAACAATCGACACCGACATGCCGGGTTCCAATGTCTCCGTGATCACCTGCTGCTTGAATGCTTGCGCATACGTGCGATGGGGATGCGTACGGCCCGCTGCGTTCGACATGGATGACTGTCTCCGTCAAGCTGAACGCGCCCATCATGCGTCGAAATATTCAGCACTGGCAAACGGTGGTGCCGAGTCGCTTACACCGCTGGCGACATGCCGAATATCGATCTCCTTCTCATCAGCCACGACCACTACGATCACCTTGACTACCCGACTGTAATCGCTCTCAAGGACAAAGTCGGCCAGGTGATTACAGGTCTCGGTGTCGGCGCCGACTTTGAAGGGTGGGGATACCCCAGATCCAAAGTGCACGAAGCCGACTGGTTCGAGTCATTGCCAGTCGGCCCTGGACTCACGGTCAGTGTGATGCCGGCAAGACATTTTTCGGGGCACACCTTCGCTCGCGACAAAACCCTATGGGCGGCATATCTCCTCCCGACATCGCAGCGGAAGATCTTTCTCAGCGGGGATTCCGGCTACGGGCCGCACTTCGCCGATATTGGTCGAAAGTACGGCCCTCTCGATTGGGCCGCTCTCGACACCGGCCGGTACGATCCGCGTTGGGCCAACGTACATATGAATCCAGAGCAGGCGGCGCAGGCTGCGATGGACCTTCGCACGAAGGCACTCACGCCTAGTCATATTGGCCGCTTTTCGCTGGCCCCCCACGACTGGAATGACCCCTTCGTGCGCATTTCAAAAGCGAGTGTTAATCGAAGTTATTCCCTTTGGACGCCCATCATCGGCCGCCCGATCTACTTCGATGGGAGAACACAGAAGTTCGACGCATGGTGGGAGAAAGTGCGATAGGTCTAAATCGTCACATTCACCACGAATCGTAGAGAAGCTCTGCCGCGCCTGCCAGGGCAATAAACCGCTCCGGCGAATGAAATGAGTGGGCGGGATTTACGTAGGTCGACACGCGATCTCGCCAAGCGGATCGGCAGCTAAGGCAATGGAGCTATGGAACGCCCGCCCCATAGCTCCGCTTCCTGCAAATGCCACAAGGACGTGGTCATGTGCTGAGAGGTTGCGTCTATGCAGTTGTGAACGGGACAATCAATCGCAGTGACTGGCGCCATCGGCGTTGTTGACTGCGAGTTGAGGCTGAGTTCGTCCCGCTCTAGCCGTCATCACCCTGGCCGAAGCTGCACGGGCGTCGTCAACCCAGGTACGCGGATTTTGACGTGCGGGGTTGTACCCAGCTGCTTCGTAATCAGCCATGTCTTGACGGACCTGCTCTCGTGACAACGCTTGCGTCGAAGAGGTCTGCGCCGATGCAAACAGAGGAGCGGAAAGGCCGAATGCTATAACGAGAAGATTGAGGCGTCGATTCATGATCGCTACTCCAGAAAGATTGGTAATGGCATGCCCGCCCGCTTCGTTGAAAGCGAAAAATGGCACCCGGATCGATGTCTCGCACCAGATACTGCCTCTACACCGTGCATTTGTGTCGAAGGTCGCCGCGCACGGTTTGTGAGCAACCATCTCAATGCACATGCTAAAGGTTTGCGCCTATTGAATTAAGTAGCTGCGCTCAATTGGACTTATTAGTATCATTCATCAATTACCGTACCAGCGGAGCTTGTACCCTTGATGAACGCTATCGGTGGCGCGGGCCTTTGAACCGCTTTCAACGAAGGGTAACGTGAGATGCCTAGAGAGAACCTGAACGATATCCTTGTGTTTCTCGCCGTCGCGCGCGAGAAGAGCTTTACCCGCGCTGCCGCGAAACTCGGTGTCTCGCAATCAGCGTTGAGTCATTTCATCCGCGACCTCGAAGCCAGGCTCGGTTTGCGCCTTCTCACAAGGACAACCCGCAGCGTTTCGACAACAGAAGCGGGCGAGGAACTATTCCAGGCGGTAGCGCCTAAGATTGAAGAGATCGATGCCAGCCTTGCGGCCTTGTCCGACTTCAGGGACAAGCCCGCAGGCGTGATTCGCATCACTGCCACTGACCATCCCATCGACACCGTCATCTGGCCGAAGCTGCGCAAGCTCCTGCACGCGTATCCTGACATTAAAGTGGAGGTCACGGTCGACTATGGCCTCTCGAACATTGTCGAAGATCGTTATGACGTCGGGGTGCGTTTCGGGGACCAGGTCGCGAAAGACATGATCGCCGTCCGCATCAGTCCCGACATTCCGATGACAATTGTAGGAGCACCATCGTATCTCGCGAACAGGACGGTTCCAGACACCCCCGAGGACCTTCTTGATCACCAATGCATAAGCTTGCGTATGACGACGACGAAGGCACTCTACGCCTGGGAATTGAAGAAGGGAAAACGCGAAACACAGGCGCGCGTCAGTGGACAACTTACCGTCAACACGCAGCCGCAAATGATCAGAGGGGCGCTCGAAGGCTTCGGCCTGGCTTTTGTCCCGGAGGACGCGGTGCGCGACCATCTTCGCAAGGGTGAATTAGTCAGCGTACTCAAGGACTGGTGTCCGACATGGCCCGGCTACCACGTTTATTATCCGAGCCGGCGCCAGACTTCACGTGCGTTTTCCCTCGTGATCGACGCATTGAAGCACCGAACCTAGGCGGCTTCGCCAGTCCCTGCCGGGGATACTTCAGCTAAGCTCTTGATAGCCTAACGGGTCGCGCGTCTGCTCAGGGCGAGCGCTCGATCGAGATCTCGACTGCGCCGGGCAGATCGAAAGCATCGATTCCTGAATCGATGTGACCTATGTTGATGATGCCTGGAGACGGTATCCTTTCCCCGTCCTGGTGGTAATAGATCGCAATATCGTGGCCCGGTGACCAGTAACCGATATCGCCCACCTTATAGACGTCACTGCTCGGCCCCCCTGTCGAAATGCCCTTCGGCAGCGGCCCTGCTTTCTCCCGTCCGAACAAGTCACGCGTCGCGACGCGAATGGGCAGAAGAGCGGCGAACTCACGCGCGGTTGGATTGTCGGCCAGTGTCGCCTGAAGCTCTTTTCCTCCCACTTTGATTGTGATCTTCACTGAGGGATCGTTGTGGGCGGGAGTGATAGCGCTTTGGTTCGGCGCAGCAGCGGTGTTGGAAGCACCATTCAGCTCCCCTGCCGTTGCGCTCGGTCCTGCGAGAAAGAGGGATAGCATGATTAGAACAAGAACACCTCTAGACATTTTCCGATCGGACATTCTGGCTCCTGACCACATAGTGAACGAAGTCGCACTCATTGTTGACACCCGGTGAGCCCACGACAGGGCACCATTCAAAACACTGCCCGACCTGCGTTCACGCAACGCCCCGCAATTGACTCGAGACTTTCTCAAGCGTTATGGGAAGGTCTCGCACCCTGACACCAGTTGCGTGATGAACGGCATTGGCCACGGCTGCTGCCAACCCGGTCGTGCCAATCTCGCCAATGCCTCGGGCGCCGAATTCATTCAGACGCAGATCCGGATAGTCGAGCAGCAGAACATCGATCTCGGGTTGATCAGCATGCACCGGAACGACATACTCCGCGTAGTTATTGTTCGCAGGCAGGCCGGAGCGTGCGTCGTATTCGGTTGCCTCGAACAGGGCCATGCCGATACCCATCACAACTGCACCCTCGACCTGATTGCGCGCCGTCAGCGGGTTGATCACGCGACCCACGTCGATTGCACTCACTACACGGGCGATTCGTAGATGCGAAATGCCGGGATCCCAGCGAACTTCGACGAAATGTGCTCCGAATGAGCGGAAGGAGAACTTGTCGGTCGGCGTGCCACTGGTGTGCGCATAACCCTCGGCGTCTGAAAGACGTTGACCTTTCAACACCGACGCGAAGTCGACCCTGCGACTGCCGTCGGTGAGACTTCCTTCCTCGAACTTCAGACTCTCTTTTTTCACGCCGGCGAAAGGCCCCGAGGGTGAAGTTGCGTAGTCCTTCAACTGATCGAGTGCCTGGCGCGTCGCCTCTGAGATCGCAGGTAGAAGGCTCGCGGTGACCCACGATCCGCCGGACAATGGAGCCGAGGGATACGTCGTGTCGCCGAGCGTCACCTGAATCTTTTCCAGCGGAAGCCCCGTCCCGCTGGCCACTACCTGGGCAGCAATAGTGTACGTTCCGGTTCCAATGTCCTGGACGGCACACGTTACAGCCGCCGTCCCGTCGCTGCGCAACTGTACCCGAGCCTCGGCCGGTGTTCGAAACGCATCCCAGCTGCAGGCTGCCACGCCGTAGCCTACATTTTCGTTGCCCTCGCGCATCGAACCGGGCTGCGGCGAACGGTTCTTCCATCCAAACTTCCCTGCGCCTTGCATAATGGCTTCCCGAAGATGATTGCTCGACCAGGGAAGGTTCTTGCTTTCATCGATCGTCGAAATGTTCTGCAATCGGAAAGCCACCGGGTCCATACCAACATCTAGCGCAAGTTCGTCCATCGCCGACTCCAGCGCAAACAGCCCCGGTGCCGCACCCGGTGCACGCATGGAAGTGGGCGAGCCGCGATTGACCTTGGTCATCTTGTGGCTGACATGCACATTTGCGCACGAATAGAGGCTCTGCGACACGACGGCGCATGTTTCCGTGTAGTCGTCCGTGAACGAAGTCGTGTTGATCGCCTCATGACGGAGCGACGTCAGCTTCCCTTGTTCATCACACGACAACCGCATGTGTTGAAGCGTTTCGGGCCGATGACCCGTTGTCGTGAACATCTGTGCGCGCGGAACGACGAGCTTGACGGGTCGTCCGACTACACGTGCCGCAGCGCTTGCAGCGACGGAATGCGGCCAGATAAACAACTTGCTACCGAATCCCGAACCGATGAATGGTGCCTCGACCGTAACCCGATCGGGTGTAAGCCCGAAAATGCGCGCAAGCGAGTTTCTGTGTACCACCACGCCTTGCGTTGCTTCGTAGACGTGGAGACGGCCGGCCTGCCAGCTCGCGACCGTCGCATGCATTTCCATGGGATTGTGCGTTTCCACCGGCGTGCGATATGCGAAATCGATCTTATGAGGTGCACTATTGAATGCGCTTGCGGCATCACCCCGGGTGTGACCGTTAGTGCCGTCTTTCAATCCGGAAATCTTGACGCCTTCGTCCAGATTCGTGACCAGCCGGCTCTTGCCGTATGTCACTTTCACCCGACTGGCGGCTTCTCGCGCATGCTCAAAAGTGTCTGCCACGACGAGCGCGACGAACTGGCCCGCGTAATTGACTGTCGCAACCTCGAACGGTAGACGGTTCTCGTCAGTCCGTGACGCCGTCAGGATAGTGGGCAGAGTGAGGTTTATAGGCGTACGGTAAAGCCGAGGAAAGTTCTCATGATCGAGTATCGTGATGACACCAGGCACGCGTTTCGCCGCCGTAGTATCGATACGCAGCACGCGCCCGCTCGCAACTGTGCTGAAAACGCCATAGGCATGCACAAGGCCGGGCGGGTTCTGGTCAGCGGTGTATTTCGCTACGCCCGTCACCTTAAGACGGCCGTCGACCCGTTTTACCGCCTTTCCTATCACTTGATCGCTCATTGATTTCTCTCCGTGACACAGGTCAAGCGACCACCGCAGTCAGGTTTCTCAAGACGGCTTGCTGGCCGAGGCCAACCTTGAAACCATTCTGTCCATAGGAGCGCGCGCCCCTGAGCGCAAGTTCCGCTGCTTTCTCAAACGAACTCGCGCTCGCGGGTTGGCCTATCAGTGCATTCTCCGCTTCGCGTGCTCGCCATGGCTTGGTCGCGACGCCTCCGAGAGCAATGCGGGCATCCCGGATCCTCTCACCGTCGAGCGCAATGATTGCCGCGCACGAGGCCAAGGCGAACTGATATGAAGCGCGGTCCCGGAGCTTGAGGTACCCGGAACGACTGCCGTGCATCGGTGCATCGAGAGTCACGTGCGTAATGATTTCACCTGCATGGAGAGCGTGCTCTTTCCACGGGGTGTCTCCAGGCAAGAGATGAAAGTCGCCGAAGTCGATTTCACGGGATCCAGCTTGTCCCTGAACATGAACGGTCGCACCGATGGCCGCCATCGCAACACACATATCCGACGGGTGCGCGGTAATGCAGTGCTCAGTACTGCCAAGTACAGCGTGCACGTTCCGGTTCTGCCCCCCGATGGCGGAACAGCCCGCTCCGGGTTCGCGCTTGTTGCAAGCTGAGACACCATCCCGGAAGTACCCACAGCGAACACGCTGCATGATATTGCCTGCGGTAGTCGCCTTGTTGCGCAGTTGCGTGCTGGCACCTGAACGCAGCGCCTGGGAGAGCACCGGGTATTGACCGCGAATGTGTTCGTTGAAGGCCAGTTCAGTGTTGGAGACCATGGCGCCGATTCTTACCTTGGCGTCAGGCAACTGCTCGATCTGGTCGAGCGCCAGCTTGTGAATATCCACAACGGCCGCCGGCTGCATCACATTCAATTTCATCAAGTCCAGCAGCGTTGTGCCGCCAGCCAGCAGCACCGCGCCTGGCCGCGCAATGCTCTGCACGGCGCTATCCAGCGATACGGCGCGAATGTAGTCGAAATTCTGCATCAGACTGACCTCCCCGCTTTCACACGCGCGTCCTGAATGGCGGCGATGATGTTCTTGTATGCACCGCAGCGGCAGATATTCCCACTCATCGCCTCACGCAGCGAATGGTCATCCGCTGGGATGCGCTTATCTTTCAGAATTGCGACCGCGCTCATCATCTGACCTGACGTGCAATAGCCGCACTGATACGCATCGTGCTCCCAGAATGCCTGCTGTACCGGGTGAAGCCGCCCATTCCCTTGCAGTCCCTCGACCGTCGTGATCTCGTCGCCGTCATGCATCGCCGCCAGTGACAGGCAGGAGTTCACCGCTGTATTGTTGACGTGTACCGTGCAGGCACCACATTGACCGTGGTCACAGCCTTTTTTTGTGCCTGTGAGTTGCAGTTGATCTCTCAAGACGTCGAGAAGAACGGCGTTTGACGCGACGTTTACCTGTCGCATCTCGCCGTTCACCTTCAGGCGGACGGTGTGATCCACGGATTGCGCCAATTTCTGTTGGCTGGCTGCCGGCTCTTTGTTGGCTTCATCAGCCTTCGCCGCAGAGAACAGTCCTGCGTTCGTAGCAGCGACGCCTGACGCACCCATTGATTGCAGAAACCGTCTGCGAGAAACGGGCATGCGCCCGTCCGAAAGGTCTTGACCCTGAACCTCGCCGTCTTGCGACATCCAGTTCTTCTCTGCCATGCAGAGACCTCCACAAGTTGGTTGAAACGGACCTTCGGGCGACTTTCGCCAACAACCGCTCTTCTGCCGATTCGCGCGTTAGCGCTTGACGCGCGCTATGAACGCCCGTCGCAACCGGCTGGCTGCCGACGAGCAGATGCAATGACGGGGCTGACCGCGTGAGATGCACCGGAGCCCTCTTGCTGCAGAAAACTCGTAGAAGCGGCTCGTTCGTGGGCCACAGTCATTCGCGGCACCGATGATGTGTCAAGCCGACAGGCGCTCATACGGTAATCTAACCACGACATTAAGCGGCAACTAGACACCAAAAACTCATTGGGCCTATTACCGTCATTCATCAATCAAGAAGGAACAATCCGGGGCTGTCCACTGTCCCCGCCCCACCGTATCCGTTAGAGCAATGGGATCGCCGCGAGAGGGCCTGCAATCCAGGCTGGCGGACGCCGCGCCTCGGAGCCGCATTTTGCGCGACGCAAGGCGCAGTGATCGGGACTTATACCTATTGATAACGAGCGCTCATGAGTCCGATCACCTGGAACGGGTTTATCCAGCGTGGCCGCGAGGCTAAACTACGTTTTAACTGTTCAGCGTCAGATCGCTGAATGAATATATAGATGCCCTCCTCCCTGTCGCTGCTCAGAGTGAACAATCGACAGGCGATTCTCGCCGATTGAAATCACGTCCGCGTGTATGCAACGTCTGCCTACGCGTTAACCGATCATTGCCACAGCGTCGTCAACTGACTGTTTATCGGCTGGACGATGACCATTGGTTCGCGAGAACGCGTAGGGCGAATGAAATTGAGGGAGTTGAATGTCGACGCTGATTAACCACCCATCCATCCCAAATCGGCAAATATGGGCCGCAGTCGGTTCTATGGCGATGTGCGCCGCAATGTTGATTGCGTCCGAGTTCATGCCGGTCAGTCTTCTGACGCCCATCGCATCGGACCTACGCGCTTCAGTCGGCATGGCGGGCCAGGCAATCTCCATTTCGGGGCTGTTTGCCGTCGTGACAAGCCTCGCTATTCCGTCGCTCACGAGTCGTCTCGACCGACGCAATGTATTGGCTGGCCTGGCGGGACTGATGTTGGTGTCGCTTATCCTGATCGCTGAAGCCGGCAGCTTCGCGACCTTGATGGCTGCCCGCGCACTGTTGGGAATTGCCGTCGGCGGATTCTGGTCCCTTGCCACGGCGACTATCATGCGGCTGGTGCCCGAGGAGTCGTTGCCCAAGGCGTTGGGAGTTTTGTACACGGGTAATGCCGTCGCTACGTCCTTTGCTGCCCCGGTTGGCAGCTATCTGGGCAGCGTCATCGGATGGCGAGGCGTTTTCTGGGCGTTGGTCCCGATCGTTGCTATCAACCTCGTTCTCCCGCTGGTCACCATCCCATCCATGAAGAGCGAACGGTCGCGCCAAAACGGCAACGTGCTCTCTCTACTCAGGCGCCCGCATGTGGCGTTTGCCATGCTTGGGGTGATGCTTACGTTCGGCGGTGCCTTCGCCGTATTCACCTATTTCAGGCCGTTCTTCGAGTCGTACACGCACGTCGATGTCGCCGAACTGTCGATGCTTTTGCTTGGCATGGGTCTAGCCGGTTTCGCGGGTACATATGGCGCGAGCGCAATCATGAGCAAACGTCTCTACCATCTTCTGATGGGTCTGCCTGTTGCACTGGCTGCAGTGACGATCGCCCTGCTTCCAGCCGGCCACAATTTCTGGGCTGTAGCGGCCCTGGTGATTGCATGGGGAGCGGTGAATGCTGCGATCCCTGTCGCATGGTCAACCTGGCTTTCGAAAGGAGTCAAGGACAAGCCGGAGAGCGGGGGCGGCTTGATGGTTGCATCGATACAGCTATCCATCATGGTGGGTGCAGAGCTAGGCGGCACGCTTCTCGACCGCTATTCCATCGGAGCGACATTTATTGGCGGCGCCGCGCTTCTGATTGTCTCCGCAACCGTGATCGGCAGTGGCAGACGCCTTCAGCCTCGCGCATGAGCAAGGCGTAGTGGGTCGCCGGCAGCTTGCCTTAGCGTCCGCTAGCGGCGTTGAGGCAGTGAGCCGTCTGGCAGCGGTATTGGGTTCATCCCCCGCTTCCGGCATCGGTTAGCCAAACTTTCCCTTAGAGAAGCAAAACCGACTCGACGCTTGCTTCACTCCTGTACACAATCTTAATATCAACGCCTTCTCACAGAGCACGTCTCCATACGTGCATCGCCGAAGTCGTACAGGCGACAGCCAGCCCGACCATTCGCCGCATGCTGGCTGGCGCAAATGGTTCCGCCCGCGCTGTGAGCAGGCGGCGCAACGTCTGGTGCGATGGCTCGCCCATGGAGATAGACGGATGAAGAAGTATCAGCTCTGGATCGACGGAAAGGCCGAAAACCCTGCAAGAGGCGAGTGGATCGACACATTCAATCCATACTCCGGCGAGCCGTGGGCACAGATCCCTCGTGGCACAGCTGAAGATTCGGCACGCGCCGTAGAGGCTGCCAGGCGCGCAATGAATGTTGGCCCTTGGGGCAAGATGACGGCTACCGAGCGCGGCAAGGTGATGCGACGCATCGGCGACCTCATCGTTCAGCACGCCGGAAACCTTGCCGAGATAGAGACCCGGGACAATGGCAAAGTCCTCGCGGAAATGCAGGGTCAACTAAAGACTATCCCTGAGTATTGGTACTACTACGGCGGACTGGCCGACAAAATTGAAGGCGCGATCATGCCGGTAGAAAAAGCGGACGTCTTCGCTTTCACCACGCATGAGCCGGTGGGCGTCGTGGCTGCACTGACGGCGTGGAATTCCCCACTTCAATTTCTGTCCATGAAGTGTGCTCCCGCTCTTGCAGCCGGATGCGCGGTCGTTGTCAAACCTTCAGAGTTCGCGTCAGCGAGCTCGCTGGAGTTTGCCGCTCTTACCAAAGAGGCGGGACTGCCCGACGGGGTTTTGAACATCGTCACGGGCTTCGGCAACGAGGTCGGCGCTGCTCTGGTCGAGCACAAAGACATTGCCAAAATCACCTTCACCGGGTCAGACGTTACTGGCGCGCGAATCTATGAAACCGCCGCGCGAGGGATGAAGCGCGTCGCAATGGAATTAGGCGGCAAGTCGCCGAATATCGTCTTCGAGGATGCTAACCTTGAATCTGCAGCAGTCGGCGTCGTGTCAGGCATCTTTGGGGCTGCGGGCCAGATGTGCATTGCCGGGTCGCGGCTGCTCGTGCAGAACTCGATCAAGGAAAGTTTCACTGAGCGACTGGTTGCCCTTGCACGAGACGTGCGGCTGGGCGACCCGATGCAGCCGACGACAGATGTTGGTCCAATCACTACCTCCGCGCAATACGCGAAGGTGCTGGACTACATTGAGGTCGCGCGGCGCGACGGTGCTCGTTGCATCCTGGGTGGCAAACCAGCTGTGGGGCCGGGCCTTACGGGCGGCCAGTTCGTTGAGCCCACCATCTTCACTGGAGTGACCAACGACATGCGCATTGCGCAGGAGGAAGTCTTTGGCCCCGTACTCTCTGTCATAGGCTTTGACGACGAACAACACGCTGTCCAGTTGGGTAACAGCGTCATATACGGCCTGGTAGCTGGCGTCTGGACCGGAAACATCGGTCGAGCGATGCGCATGACGAAGGCGCTCAAAGCCGGGACGGTCTGGGTCAACACGTACCGTGCGTATAGTTTCATGATGCCATTCGGCGGGTTGAAGATGTCGGGCCTTGGCCGGGAGAACGGGATAGAAGCCGTCCACGAATTGCTCGAAACAAAAAGTGTGTTTCTGTCCACCTCCAACAAGCCCTCAGTCAATCCATTCCTCCAGCGTTAGCAAGCGCGTTTCCAGGAGCTGAACAGCTTCAACAAAGCTTCGCATCTCCAAGTTGGCCCGCTGTTCACGCTGCGGGTTTTTTTGGGGTTTGTGTGCGGCAGTCGTCTGCGAGCTGCTGCCGTCCGGTAAGTGGCGCTTACCGACCTGCGAAGAAAATGCGACTCGACGTGCTCCGCTGCAAAGCGGACGATAGCCTAACGTCGCTTTTTGATGCGACAGTCCGCCGAGGACAGCATCGGCAGTAAAAGCAAGGAGGAGATACATGCGAGTCGGGTATATCGGGTTGGGCGCCATGGGTGGCGCGCTTGCCCGTCATCTGATCGGCAAGTTTCCATTGAGCGTCTTCGACCTGAATCAGAACGCTGTCGATGCCTTCGTCGAACTCGGTGCGACGGCGGCGGCAACACCTGCAGAACTCGCGCGTAACAGCGACGTGGTAATGCTTTGTCTGCCCAGAAGCTCGGATGTTGAAGCGGTGCTCTTCGGCCCGGACGGTGTGGCGCAAGGGCTCTCGTCCGGCAAGATCATTGTCGACCAAACTAGCGGTGTACCAGCACAGACCCGAGAATTCGCCCGACAGCTTGCGGATCTGGGTGTTCCGCTGTTTGACGCCCCGGTCTCCGGGGCGATGGCGACGGCAATTGCGGGAACCATCTCCATTATTGCATCCGGTCCGCACGAAGCGTTTCAGACGGCTTTACCGATCTTGCAGTCGATCAGTCCCAACGTTTTCCATTGCGGAGAACGGGTTGGTAACGGGCAGACGATGAAGACCGTGAACAACATGATGAATGTCAGCTGCCGACTCGCAACACTGGAAGTTGTCGCGATGGGGCGGAAATTCGGTCTCCCGCTCGAAGTTATGACGGAGGCGATTAACGCCACGACGGCACGAAACTACACGTCACAAGGAATGTTGCCCGCCATTGCCCAAGGTCGCAAGTCCACCAAGTTCTGGCTCGCCCTTCAAGTCAAGGATATTCATCAGGCAATCGGATTGGCCGCGGAGCAGCGCGTCCCCATGCCGATCGGGGGCGCAGCACGCTCGATACTGCAGATCGGCCTCAATTCGCTGGGTAAGGACGCAGAACTTGAGCAAATGATTGGCGTCATCGAGTCGATGGCAGACACAAAGTTTGTCGACGCGACGACAAACGTAAAGTCCCTGGAGGCAAAATGACTACGATTGGACTGGCAGGGAGCGGTGAGCTTGCCTCGTTTGTAGCTCGCCAGTTGGCAAAGTCGCACACTGTCCGCGTTCTGGACACGAACAACGGCTCTCTGCATTGCGACGGTGCAGAACGGGTAGACAACGCTTCTGATCTGGCCAAAGGAGCGGACCTCGTCGTCATCTGCATCGACTCTGACGAGGTGAGAGAAGCGTTGCTACGAAGCCCGGATTGGCTGAAGGCAGGCTCAGCAAAAAATAGAGTCCTGATCGACATGAGCCAAGGCGATCCCGACGATACAACGTCGCTTGCCAAAGACTTGAGCGAACTCGGAATCACTTTCGTCGATGCGCCTCTACACACGGAAAACGTCGAAGAAGCTCCGGAGGCAACGGCCATCTTCTTCGGAGGATCAGAAAGCGTTCTCCAGTCGGTGCGAAGCGTTCTTGAAGCAGTCTGTCCGAAGGTCATTCACTGCGGCGATGCAGGATGCGGTCACGCGATGCGCCTGGTCGTCGCGGCAATCGCGGCATGCAATCGACTCATTACCTATGAATGCGCTGCGATGGGTGCCAGAAACGGACTTACGATTGCCGACATGGCCGTCGTGCTGAACAAGAGTTCCGGCTATAACAGCGCGTCGGCACGGGTTCTTCCGGCGCTCGCAGCCAACAGGCAAACCGCCAATGTCACCCTGGGCAGTTGGGCGAACGATCTTAGAAAGGCATCGGCCGTAGGTATGCGTTACGGAGCGCCGATGCTCATCGCAACGATGGCCCGCTCTACGCTGGATGCTGCTTCAAACAGGCTTGGGGAGTCCGTCAGCGTCGATCGACTCGCGCGGATTTGGGAACTCGACTCCGGGCTCCCGGCACCGGGTGCGGGTTAATTGCACATATCTACCGCAAGCCGGTGAAAGGAGAGCGACGGCATGCAGGAACCAACGATTTGCGCAGTCGCGCCAAAATGCCTACCGTCTTTGTTTGCGACAAGAGCTTTTGCTGGAGCCGTCCGCCTGTAGTTGACCACGTCACAAGAAAAGACAATCGGTGCGGAGACTGCAGCGAAGTCTGTTTACGAACAGCGCCGCTGCTGCGGACCAACACTGCGTGCCATCCGTGTCCGCGTTCGTGAACGAAGCCGGCACGTCGTCCCAGGCAAAGTACTGCGCTCTTGCTTGACATGATTCAGCAGTCGCGAGGCATTGTGCGAGTGTCGGCCAGTGCATCAGCAGTTCATGAGAGAAGCTCACCGTTGGGCACGGCGGCGAGCGACGTTGTGCGGTCAACGAACTTTTGCGGGCAGCGAAGTCCCGAAAGGAGCGAAGTACATGGCGCAGGCACTGCTCGGCTGTATTGCCGACGATTTCACCGGCGCGACCGATCTCGCCAACATGCTCGTGCGCGGTGGCATGCGTACGGTCCAAACCATCGGCTTACCGGCCGCAGGCGTACAAGTCGAAGCGGATGCGCTCGTCGTCGCGCTGAAGTCACGCACGGTTCCCGCAGAAGACGCTGTTCGTCAGTCGCTGAACGCGCTCGAATGGCTGCGCGCGCAGGGTTGCCGCCAGTTCTTCTTTAAGTATTGCTCAACCTTCGACTCGACCGGTAAGGGCAACATTGGACCGGTCGCGGATGCTTTGCTGGAGGCATTAAAGGATGACTTCACCATCGCCTGCCCCGCCTTTCCCGAGAACGGGCGCACGATCTTTCGCGGCAATCTCTTTGTCGGCGACAAGCTGCTGAACGAGTCCGGCATGGAGAATCATCCGCTCACACCGATGACCGATCCCGACCTCGTGCGCGTGTTGCAGCGGCAGACGAAATCGCGAGTCGGCCTGATCCGCTACGACACCGTCACGAAGGGCGCCGAGGCAATCCGCGCGCGCATCGAGGAATTGAAGGAAGATGGCGTACGGCTTGCCATTGCCGATGCCATGTCCGACGCGGATCTGTTCACGCTCGGTAAAGCGTGCCGCGATCTCATGCTCGTTACAGGCGGCTCGGGCATCGCGCTTGGTCTGCCGCAGAACTTTCACTCGGCCGATCTGCTCGTGTACGCAGGGCACGCCGATGATCTGCCAAAAATCGACGGCAAAGCGGTCGTGCTGGCAGGCAGCGCATCCATGGCCACCAACGCACAGGTGGCGGAGTGGCGCGCCTCAAGGCCTAGTTTCCGTATCGACCCAATGACGCTGTCTCGCGGCGAATCAGTGGTCGAAAACGCTGTTCAGTTCGCGCGGAGGCACGACAACGAAACCGTGCTGATCTACTCGACGTCATCGCCAGACGAGGTCAAAGCAGTGCAGAAGAAACTGGGCCTCGAAAAAGCCGGACATCTGGTCGAAGATGCGCTCGCCTCTATTGCGCTCAAGCTGCGCGATGCCGGCGTGCGGAAGTTCGTGGTCGCGGGCGGTGAGACGTCCGGCGCGGTCGTGCAAGCGCTTGGTGTGCGCTTGTTGCGCATCGGATCGCAAATCGACCCTGGGGTACCAGTAACGCAATCTGTTGGCGCTAACGGTGAGGCGCCGCTTGCACTCGTTCTGAAGTCCGGCAATTTCGGAGCAGTCGATTTCTTTGCCAAAGCGCTGAACGCGCTCAGCGACTAGGAACATGCTATTCGAAGGTTGCGGACTAATAGGCAGCTAAAAACGACCTCGCCGGGAGACGCGGCGACCGCTTGCGTGGCGACCAGTTCCAATCGGAAGGCCCTCATCGCCAAGCACATTCGCTGCTGGCTTTAGCATGATCCTCCTCGCCTAAGGAGTGGATCTCACTTTCGTGAAAGAAACGTCAGCGCAATGCCTGCCCCACATTGCTCTCGCCATCGCTCGGCTCTATAACTCATCGGCATCCTCACATCGACCCGGACCGGCGGGCGGGCGGGCGGGCGGGCGGCAAAAAGATTAGCCTCACTTACCTACCCTTCAACGGCGTAACGTGAGGCACTATGAACGCGTCGAGATCGACGCGCCCCCCATAGCCAGAATCAACCTGCTACTGCCGCGTCAAATCCGATCATCGCCTTCGTCTCGAGATACTCTTCCAGGCCGAAGACACCCATTTCGCGTCCGTTTCCAGAGCGCTTATAGCCGCCCATCGGGGCCTCGGTGTTGCTCACAGCACCGTTCAAAAAGACACGGCCCGCCTGAAGCTGGCGACCTACAGACGTGCCTCGTTCCCGGTTCGACGAGAAGACATACGCGCCCAGGCCGTAGGGCGTTCCATTTGCAATCTCGATGGCTTCTTCTTCGGTACGATAGGGAATAACGGCGAGCACCGGACCGAAAATCTCCTCCTGTGCGATGCGCATGTTCGGCGTCACGTCGGAGAAAATGGTTGGTTTGACGAAGTAGCCTTGCTCCAGTCCTTGCGGTCGACCGATGCCGCCCACCCGGACGGTGGCGCCCTCTCGAATGCCGATCTCAATGTATTCCTGCACCCGGTCGAACTGCAGCTTGTTCACCACCGGGCCCATAGTCACCTGCGCGTCAAGCGGATTCCCCACTTTGACCGCCTTCGCCTCCTGCTCAAGCAGGTCCAACACTTCTTCCATCTGGCTCTCATGTACCAGGATTCGCGTCGGCGCGTGGCAAGATTGACCGCTGTTCGAGAAAGCGCGAGCCACGTTCCATTTCGCCGCGGCCTTGAGGTCTGCATCGTCGAGGATCACGTTCGCGGACTTGCCGCCCAACTCCTGAGCAACACGCTTGACTGAAGGGGCTGCCGCCTCGGCGATCATCACACCGGCTCTCGTCGAACCAGTGAACGACACCATATCGATGTCCATATGCTTGCTGATCGCGTTACCTACAATTGGACCGTCACCTAGCACCAGATTGAAGACACCCTTGGGCACGCCCGCGTCATGAAGCACCTCGGTGAGATGAATTGCACTGAGGGGCGTGAATTCGCTTGGTTTCAAGACCACCGTGCAACCCACTGCCAATGCATACGCGAGCTTCGTTGCAAGAAGCTGAAGCGGCCAGTTCCACGCCGTGATGAGTCCGCAAACACCAATCGGCTCACGACGAACCGTATTGGGCCCAAGGCGATACTCGAACTCATAATCCCTGAGAGTGGCCAGCGCTTGCTTGAAGGATCCGAGCGCTGCGGGAGCATGAAGCTTCTGCGAGATCGGTGTACCTAGTTCGAGCGTCACGATTTCTGCCAGTTCTTTCTCGCGGCTAACGAAGCGGTCGATGATCCGTTCCAGCAAATCAATGCGCTCGGCCTTCGACGTTTTGCCGAAAGACTTGAAGGCAATCCGCGCAGCCTTTACAGCCACGTCGACGTCCTCGGCTCCTGCCAGCGCAACGGTCGCGAACGGCTCCTCGGTAGCTGGATTGACCAACGTCCAATCCTTGCGGCTAAGAGGAGCAACCCATTCACCGTTTATGTAACACTTCTCGTACGATCGCATATCAGTCTCCTGTTAATTCAATCGGTCAATATTTCGACCAGCGCTTCTGTCGATCCGAAAACAAAATGTGTTCGCATTCGGGCGGACGGCGCGTTCGGCGTGTTTCTCATGGGTATCGACTGGTTTGTCACGTTCCAGCGTCCTTGATCGGCACGACTTCCTGTGCCCTCGCCCCGCACGGCCAGTGCGGGGCGCCTTTACGGACTCTTCCGATTGATGGGACGCGGTACTCGCGCTCAAAGGCCGAGGTTCATCGCGGGCCGCTTGCGCTCGGGCGGAAAGACACACCAGCTACCGTCATTGTGGCGAAAGAAAATGAGGGCGATGAAAGCCGCATCCGACGCACCTTCGACACGCACAAACCTGTATTGCTCGTCGCGACCATGGCTAAACTGCGTAACCCGTACGCCGTCCGTCATTCCAATCCATTTCTCGACAAGGGTACGCAATGATCTTCCCGAAAGGCTCACAGATGTCTCCCGCTTTACGAGTCACAACCGCTCGATAGGCGCCGCTCTATTCGGCGGGGAATCATGAGTACCCGCCCCGACGCCGCGATCTGCTGAACGAAGCCGGCCGGGAAGCGAACAGAGAGCGTTTTCCGTTGTTTGCAGGACAGGACTCACGTCCCAGCCTCAGTGACGATGATGACAGTTTGGAATCGCACCGACGCGGGGTCAAGTCAGCTATTATGGTGCAGTGGTAAGCGGCGCTAACCGACAGCGAGATGCTCGTCATTTGCCGTCGAGACAAGTTGCACGCCGGCGGCAGCCGACATTGCGTTGTGGGCCGTCGACGGTCGAAAGGAGACATGAGAAAGATGGAACTTCGACATCTTCGCTACTTCATTGCGGCTGCGGAGGAAGAACACTTCGGGCGCGCCGCAGTGCGGCTACACATCACGAGGCCCGCCGTCTCGCAGATCATCGCCGACCTCGAGGGGGAGCTCGGGACACCGCTGTTCGAGCGGCTTGCACATACGGTTAAGCTCACGGCCGCCGGGCGCACGCTATTACCCCAGCTCGTACGTGTGATGGACGACCTGAATGAAGCGATAGTCCTCACGAAACGTGTCGGACAGGGTATGACGGGGACGCTGCGGATCGGCTACGGGTCTCTTACGCTCATGCACTCGATTTTCCGCGCGGCAGTCAAGCAATTCCGCGAGAGTTATCCTGAGATCAGCCTCTCACTCGTCGAAATGTCTACTTCGCTCCAGCCGAAGGCTCTGGCAGAGGGAAAGATCGACGCCGGCTTTATGCATCTGGGGCCCAATCCGCATCCGGGAAAGCGGCGTACCGAGATCAACATGGAGCGCGAGGGCATTGTTCTGGATTCGGTTTGCATTCAGACGGGCAGCCTGGGTGTCGTGGTTCCACACGACCACCGGCTGGCGCGCAGGAAATCACTCACGCTCGAGGACCTCGCCAACGAGTGGTTTGTGGTCGTTCCAAGGTCCAGCAGCAGCCTTAGCTACGGACAGCTTTACTCCTTCTGCCAGGCCGCGGGTTTCGAGCCGAACATCGTTCAGGAAGTTAGCACCATCGCGTCCCAACTGAACCTCATTTCGGTTGGCATAGGGATCGGGCTGGCAGTCATGGGCAAGAACTTTGCATACCCGAGCGACTTAACGATTATTCCGCTCACCAATCTCAACTATTCGACGAGGTTCATCTTCGGGTGGATAAGCAGGCAGAACGACCCTATCCTCGACAAGATGATAGATATTGTAAAGAACCTGTCGAAGTAACCAGCGCAAAACTGTGCGCCGCATGAAGCCTCACAGGTGGCACCTGGGGTCGTTGCGCGGCGATGTTGACGCGTCGGGCGCGACGCGTGCCAAAACCCGGCGGATTTTCTGTGCGTCAGCGCTTCAACGCTTCGGGGTTCACGATGTTCACCGTCAAGGTGCCGTCCAGCGCGCCGATAAGATTCTCCGCTGCGTTCTTGTTCATCGCAAGACGAGTTTCGTGAGTCGCCGAACCAATGTGGGGCAACGTCACGACGTTATCCATCTTCAGCAGAGGCGAATCGATCGACAGTGGCTCGTCAACGTACACATCGAGCCCAGCGCCCGCGATCGTGCCATCTTTCAGCGCCTCAACCAGCGCCGCTTCGTCAACAATCGGTCCGCGCGACGCATTGATGAGGAACGCGCTGCGTTTCATCGCCTTCAGTTGAGGGGTGCTGATCAGATTGCGCGTCTCTTTGGTCAATGGGGCCTGCAGTAAAACGAAGTCGGACGATCTGAGAAGTTCGTCCAGGTCGACCTTCCTCGCTCCGTACTCTCGCTCAGCGCGCTCGTTTACACCCTGGTCGACGTACAGCACATTCATCTGAAAACCCAGCGAAGCGCGTCGAGCCACCGACGCTCCGATACGGCCGAGGCCGACAATGCCGAGCGTCTTATGGTGGACGTCCACCCCAAACAGGTCCTCACCGATCTTCTTCGTCCACTTGCCGGCCTTCACATAGGCTGCGAGTTCGGCAAGACGCCGCGCCGTAAGAAGAACGAGCGAGAATGCGGTGTCTGCCGTAGATTCTGTGAGCACGTCCGGGGTATTGGTCAGGAGGATCCCACGCCCGTTCAGATAGTTGACGTCAAAGGCATCAAAGCCGACCGAGACGGTCGAGAGCACCTTGAGACGGCGGGCACCCTCGAGGGTCTCCGCATTCATCTTTACGCCGGTTCCGATGGCCCCATCAGCGTCCTGGAGTGCTTCAATCAATGCGCCCGGCTGCTTCGGATCGACGATCATAACTTCTGCATGTGAGCGCAGGTACGCAATCGTTTCCTCAGGGAGCGGCTTATAAACTACGATCTTCTTCATTTCCAATATCCTTAAGGTGTGGCAGCCCGGCGGGATGTCCCGCCAATGAACACGCGGCTGTGGCTCGCCTGTCTCGCGGCGGTCAGCACAGGCACTTAGAGGTCGCGCATCACCGCTGCCTTGGCGCTCGCCCCACTCACCAGGAACGAAATGTCCGTCCCGGTCGATACGTACCGAGCACCCATTTCGACGAACTGGGCCACGAGTTTCGGGTGTGCGTTGAGACCACCGACGCCGAGATGTTTGCCATACTTACGGCAGGCAGTCATACCTTTCGCGTACGCGTCGCGGACCATCTCATGCTCAAACTGACCGGGGATGCCCAGCGATGCGCACAAATCACTGGTCCCTATGAAGAGCAGGTCGACGCCGTCAATGGCAGCGATCTCGTCGATTGCGGCCAGTGCCTCCTTCGTCTCGATCATGATGACCACCATAGTCGCCGCGTTCACGGCTTCGCCGACCTCAGAAGTCGGGAACGACCGGAAGCCCATATGCGGCAGCACGCCACCATGTGAGCGTTCGCCCAGGGGCGGGAATTTCGCCGCGCGGACGACCTGCTTAGCCTGCTCAGCTGACTCAACATGCGGCGCGATCACGCCGAGCGCGCCGCCGTCCAGAATCCGCGCAATGACGTCCGAAGCGAGATTCGGCAACCGGACAAACGGTGCGACGCCCGAATTCATAGCCGTCATGCAGATCTGGCTGGCAGTCTCGATTGACAGCGAACTGTGTTCCAGGTCGATGTAGAACGTATCGAACCCTGCAGTCTTTGCAATTGTCACTATCTCCGCCGTTCTAATCAATCTAACGGTCATGGAGAGAGCTACTTCGTCGCGCGCCAGTTTTTCCTTAACGACGTTGCGAACCAAATTCCGCGCTTCTACTTTCATGTTGTCTCCTGTTTCTCTGACGCAAAAGAACGACTGCAGAACCGGTCCGGACCGAACAAAGCGGAGGACTGCACCAAACGCGTGTTATCCGCCGTCACATTCCAGTGCGCCTGAGAACAGCGACTGCGTTCACGCCGAACTCAAACCATTTGAAACATAAGGCTGGCTCCAAACAGATACTAGTCGAATACTTCAGGTATCTCCCGCTGCCTATGGTCAACGTGCGTTACCGAGCGCCCGTTTCAGAGCTGCAACGCCACTGCGTGGGCTGGCCAGCACTGGAACTTGCACGCCCTTCAACAGCGGAACGAGTCGCGCCATCGAAACCTGAGCTAGAACGACTACATCGACCTGCTCTGCCAGGTTCGAGATAGTGCTCTTGAGGATCTCATCGTGTTGCGTCGCGTTTCCGCTGAGCAAAGCTTCGAAGGCGCCCTCCGCGATCCGCTCGGTCACCTCGACCGTGCGACCGAGCTCTACGGCCTTTCGTTTAATCAGCCGAACAGTGGGCTCGAGGGTAGTCGAGACAGTAGCAACGACACCCACGCGACGACCAATGGAACTGGCCTCTTCCGCCATCGCTTCATCGATTTTGACGATGGGCGTGCTGACGAAGTTCTGGACCGAGTCAACAGCCTCCCCTACCGAGGAGCAGGCGTTAAGAATGATGTCAACCTGCATCGCCTGCGCGTTGGCCATGTACGAATGGATCCTGCTCGCAACCTCGGGCGTCAGATGCCCCGCTGCGCGGACATCGTTGAGCAGGCTATCGTCCATGATGTTGATAACGCGCGCATCGGGGATCTGCTCGCTGATTTGCTCCTTGATGGGCTGGATGGTGACCGGTCCAGTATGAATCACGGCAATCGTAGTCATAATCTTTCAACTCCAGGTATCGAGGACGATGTTGGCGGCAACATTAGTTTCCGTCGTGCAGGCGGCCAAAGCCGCGCACTTCCGATCTGCCTAGAACTTCGGAAGCACCAGACAGAAGAACTCGGTCTCCTCTACTGCTTTGATCGGCACTGGACCTTCCTTCGCCTCGAATTCAAACGCACTGTGCAGGCCGTAAGTCTTACCTTCGAGGCTGACCGTCCCTTTGCTCAGGAAAAGCAGTTCGATCGACGACTGCATTCCGGCCGGAAAAGTCGCGCCGGCTTCTATCTTCACGAAACCGATCCGTGTATTCCGTTCGGTGAAAGAGCCAAGCCACTTGGAAAAAACTCCTGGCGATTCTTCAGGAATCCAGGCGTAGCTGGCCGGGTTCATGAGCACGAGATCCTCGTAGCGAGGCTTCGCGTATTCCAGCTTGCGCCCCATCACCTTTTCGAAACAAGCCTCGAAGCCGTCCTGATTGTGTTTTTTCCCCGACTCATCGTACCAGGTGAAGATGCCATCCTTGAATTCGCCTTTGCTCTTCAGTGCCTGGTTTGCCGCCTCGCGCTCTTCGACACTTGCAAAGCCGTAGCCGGACGCACCGCCAAACTGGCAGACCATCATCTCCAGCCCTTCGGGCCGGTCCTGCGGTCCGTAGTAGACGCTCTCGGGGAAATAGCCCACCCAACCTTCAGGCATGCTCTTTCCTTCCCCGTAGGGGAAGCTGCCTTTGATCACGTAACGAACCTGATCGAAATTGTGGCGGTGACTCGGCGCCGTCCATCCGCCCGCACCCGTGCGCCCGACGTTTATGAGGTAATTATTCGGAGAACCGGGCTTACCCTGCAGAAGAAATTTTTGTTCGAGAACACCTTCTCGCATGTTACTGCCAATTCTGCCAAAATCCGTCGACGAAGCCTCTGAAACGCGCATTTGATCCTCCTAAGAATCACTATTCATCCGCTTTCAATGCGGGGTGCGCCTACTGGCGCTATATATAAAACAATCTATAGGCGAACGTGGTTCGCTGTCCTATACGTCCGGAGAAGATATGTTGCGATTCGGTTAGCCGAGACTAGTATTCAATCGATCAGATCAGATCAGCTCACTCGACGAACGCTTTTCACAACGATGTATCACATCTCACCTCAGCTTCGCTCTGATCTTCGGCCTACATGCAGCCGGTCCTGTGGGCAAAACGTCAAAAGCTGCTACCTGAGTGCTCGAAGTACTTCCGTCGCATCGCCGACATTCTCTAGTTGCCGCACCAACTCCTGAGCTGTCCTGATGCTTGCCTCTGACGGCGGAATTTGCGCAACGGAAGCGCAGCTCACGAACTTCTCGGAGATCTGTTCCCTGGTCAGCGGAGCCTCCTGGCTACCGGGGACCTTGTCGCCAAGCCGTTCAAACACTCGTCCGTCGCGTGTAACGATCTCGATTCGACCGTCAGGCAGCTTGTACGTCCAGTTCTGATTCGGGTCTCGTACTGGCACAACCTTCGCGGCCATCGCCAGCACCTCGGGATCCTTCAGGGCCGTTTCACTGAAATCCGCGATGCCCATCTTTCCCTTGCTCGCGGCGATGCCAACGATGAATGGCAAGCTCATCTTGGCATCCACGAGCGTGCCTGGCGCGCGACGGACTTCGAGCGGCGTGCACATGGTGTAGGTGAAATCACCAACGAAGGTCCGGATCGTCTCGATGTCCTTCGCCCCAAGGCCTTTTTCCTTCATCAGCTCGATAGTCGCGTGGATATAGGTGTGCGAATTTCCGACGGCCGGCCACGCCTTATACAGCGTAGTGCCTCCCAGGAACCGCTCACCCAAACCATCAAGCATCTTCTCGCGGTCGTACTTTCCGCCGAAATAGACGTTAAAGATCCCAGCCTTTCCTTCGAAAAGCGTGCTGATGCCTGTGATGCCCTTTTGCGCCAGCAGAGCCGCTATCACCGCACCCTTCGCAGTGAAACCAGCGTACATCCCACGCAGGTCACTGCCCGTGGCGAAGATGACTTCCATCGTTCCACACGACTGCTGGCTGGCGATACCAAGTGCGTGTGAAGTCTGCTCGGCAGACAACTCAAGGATGTACGCCGCAGATGCCGTTGCGGAAAATGCGCCGACCATCGACGACAGATTCCAGTTCTGGTTCCAGCCAACATTGCAACGCAGCCGCGCAAAGAGGTCCTGGCCGATGGCTACCGCGGTAATAAGCCTGCGCCCCGACACCCCGCCCATGCGCTCGGCGATTGCGAAGACGGACGGGATAATTGAACTAGCTGCATGCGCGCCCCACGGAGTCTGATCGTCAAAGTCAAGGCAGTGAGCCATGGAGCCATTGGCGAAAGCTGCTGAGATCGCCGGCAGCTTGCCGCCGAAACCCAGAACCGTGCTCTCTTCGCTTCCACCACTTTCCTGCAACAACTCCACCAACGCTCGTACTGCCGGCTCCATGCCACTTGCAGCCAATGTCACGCCCAAGGTATCGAGAATGGTCTTTTTTGCGCCGTCGATAGCTTCTGCCGGCAAATCTTCGTAGCGGGCATTGGCTACAAACCTGGCGAAGTGATGGCAGAGGTCGACGTCGTCGTTCATAGAAAAATTGCCCAGGAATATTCGATGCAGCGGAGGTATTTTGAAACCGCTTTGCAGCCGTCAGTTACGGTATCGCCCGCAGCTAGAGGGAGCCAGCAGCAGGACCGAAAGCGAGTGCTGTTCGCCGACTTGCTGCACAGCATTCCTTCGCCTGCATCTTTACCGTGTTGTCAATTTTGCGCGCGAGGTCGGCTTAAGTACAGTTCGTTTTCCTCGACAGCATGGTAAGTTTCGCTAACGTGCGATAGCTCACTATCGGGCAAACCCGCTCGTCCAGATCGGAGCCGGCGTAACTAGGCGTTGGTTCGACCAAAGTATCGCGGCAGTTCACAATTGGCCCGAGGCAGAGGCAGGCGATGCCATCAGGAAAACGACGCGTACTTGACATTCTGGAAAGCGCGTAGCCCTTCGATTCCGCCCTCGCAAAACATTCCGCTTTCTTTGTGACCGCCGAAAGGGGTTTCGGGGTAGGTCACGCTCCACCCGTTGCAGATTACGTTGCCCGCTTCCAGATCGTTCGTTGCTCGGTGAAGGGTCTCGAAGTCACGGGCGTGAACAAAAGCACTGAGGCCGTATGGCAACCGGTTAGCGAGAGCTACCGCTTCTTCGTATGTATCGAATGGCGTCAGGGCGGCGATGGGGCCGAACGGCTCAACGTTAGAGAGCTTGGCGTGAGTGGTTACATCCGCAACAATCGTGGGTTGATAAAAAAACCCAGGCCGATCAAGGACGGCCCCACCGGTTGTGACGCGAAGCCCGAATTGTCTTGCGTCGTCGACCATCTGTTCCACTGCCCTGAGGCGCCTTTCGCTCTTCAGAGGTCCCATCTGCGTCCTGGGGTCGAAGCCACAACCCAAGACGATTTGTTTGGTCTCAGCCGTCATCGCTTCAATGACATCAGCGTAGATCGACCGCTGGACGTAGAACCGGGTCGGCGCGAAACACACTTGTCCGGAGTTGGCGAACTTCGCGGCCACAGCCCGCTTCGCGAATACCGGTACGTCGATGCCGTCGAATGCCAGCACCGGTGCATGACCGCCCAGCTCCATGATCGGACGCTTCATGTGCGCGACCGCTTGTTGCGACAACAGCTTCCCGACATTGGTCGAACCGGTGAACATCACAGCGCGCGTGACGGGGCTTTCGAGTAACCTGGTCGAAAGCATCACCGGGTCACCGGACAGGACCGACAGGACGCCCGCAGGCAAACCGCATTCGTAGACAATCTGTCCCAGTGCGAACGCGCACGCTGGCACCTCTTCGGAAGCGCGAAGAACAATCGAGCAGCCCGCGCCGAGAGCGCCTGACATCTTTCTCGACGGGATAACCAGCGGCCCGTTCCACGTGACGAACGCTGCGACCGGGCCTACTGGCTCGATTAACACCAGTTGACGTGCGTCGTTATCTCTCGACGGAATGACTCTTCCGTACGCACGCCTACCCTCCTCGGCGGCCCATTCCCACATCCCGGCGGCCACCTCGACTTCGCCAAGCGCCTCGTTCCACGGTTTGCCCAGCTCGAGCACCAACAGTTCAGCAAGTGCCTGAGCTTTTTCGCGCATGCGCCCGGCAACTCAGCGCAACAGCGCGCTCCGTTCGAAAGCCGAAGTCCGACGCCAGATGTTGAAGCCTGCGCTCGCCGCCGTGAGCGCTTCATCGGCGTCGGCTTCAGTCGCCATGGAGACCAGGCCGAGAGGCGTCCCGGTCGTCGGATCGATGACCTCCATAGTCGAGCGACCCCCGTCGTATTTCATCTTACCTGCGATAAGCTGGCCCAACTTCGGATAGCGTCTGGCCGCTTCTGCACGCGTCGTACTCATGTGTTTCCTTCTATCCTGTTCTTTCAGCAACGACTTTTCGGTTCGCAAGCAGTCACGCACTACATCATGAACACACCTTTGCCGCCGCTTTGCCGGTTAAAGGCCTGGTAGGCCTCTTCTGCCTGGTCTAATCGCCAGCGGTCTGTGAACAGCGCGTCCAGGTTAATTCCCTGTTCCACAACGAAGTCCGCACAAGCTCGTTGCCCCTGGATCGACATGGTCCACGATGTCAGGATGCGCAGTTGAGTCCGCAGATACTTGGCCAGCGAGAAACTGAATTCCGAGCCGATCCCGACCAGGCAGACAGTGGCCCACGGGCTGACGGAATCCAGAGCATCCCGGCTGGCGGCTGCGGCACCCGACGTCTCTAGCGCGACGCTGGCACCTTTCCCGCGCGTGAATTCACGAATGGCTTCAGCACTGCGGCCGTCGCGAGGATCGATAACTGCATCTGCACCAAACGCTTTCGCAGTGTTGCGTCGGCTTTCGTCAATATCGAGCGCAATGACACGCGCTCCTTGTGCCTTCGCCAGAAGCGTGGCGGAAAGGCCTACCGGTCCCTGACCGAATACCGCGACGGTGTCTCGACCCGTTAGACCGATCCGCTCGAATGCACCCCAGGCGGTTCCTGTTCCGCAGGAGATCGCGGCGCCCGCCTCGAAGCTCAGCCTTTCGTCGAGCGGGACGAGCGTGTCGGCCGCAACTTTCATATACGGTGCATGGGCGCCGTGGGCGTCCGTGCCGTAGACCGTGACAGGCGATGTTCTGCACATTTGGGGCCAACCCGAACGGCAGTCCGGACATCCCATACAGCCGCTGTAGTGATGGACCATCACGCGCGCGCCAATGCGGGCGTGAGGGCCGATCGCGCCCGGACCCACGGCAACGACGACACCGCACGGCTCGTGACCAGCAATAACCGACGGCGGCGGTGAGCTACCCGGTCGACGATAAAAATGTAGATCGCTTCCGCACATGCCAGAAGCCTTGATCTCCACAACAGCTTCACCGACCCCCGGCGTTGGGTCGGGGACACTCGCGAGTTCCAGCGTGCAGTCACCACGAAAGACAATGCCGCGCATGCTTGATTTCCTTTCTGAGTTGATCTGCGAGATACGCAATGCAGCCGTCGACCTGGTGCGCACTTCGTCAACAGGTAGGAGCGCCTCAACGGGCGCTCACCAAGGCCATCGCCCACCGCAGCTACATATCGTTCACCACCTATCGTCGAGTCGCGGTTTGAGCGAACGCCTCGGATGGCTCCGGGTTCTCCTCAGGTTCAAGGGCTTCCAGCGATTGCTGATTGGTCTCGATTCCGGCCACCATGATGAGAACTGCGATAAAGACATACGCGCCCGAGATCGCACCAACTACGCCCGCAATGCCGAACCGGTTGAAGAGCCCGAGCACAACGAAGGGCGACCCAATCAGACCCAGCCGCCCAAACATCTGGGCAACCCCAGCCCCACGGAACCGATACTCGGTCGGGAACAGTTCTGGCGTCATTCCCAGGCCGAGCGTCAGGAAGATGGCGACCGCAGACACGAGCAGGAAACCACACAGAACGATTGCGATCGAAGAGGTGAGGAAAGGATAAATTGCACCCAAACATGCGCACGCGGCAGCGAACAACATGATTGCCGCGCGACGTCCGAGTTGATCAGAGATATATGAGAGGAACAACGGGCCTGCGATCCAGCCGCCCATCATCGCGGCGTTAAAGCCGAGCGAGTGAGTCACGCTCATCCCCTGCCTTACGAAAAACGTTGGCATCCACCCCGTGAGGCTGTATGAACCGAACAGACAGATCACGTTGATCACGATGGCGAGCAAGGTACGCCGGATTACTGGACGGGAAAAAAGCGTCGAGAATGGGACCCAATGAGGCTCCCTGGCGGGCGGTTGCTGACCGGAAGGAAGCGGCTCGGTGACGCCAGCCTCTTTTTCGATGGCCTGGACAACTTGCTCCGCCTCCGCAGTTCCCCCGACGCGCTCCAACCAGCGCGGCGATTCCGGCAGATGACGGCGCATCCACCAGACCCAGAGCGTGCCGATGCCCCCGATCAGAAACATCGGTCGCCAGCCCAGCAAAGGAATGATGAGCGCTGCAACCACCGACGTGACGAACACGCCAGAGCCTCCGATTAGCGCGAGCAGCCCCAGGTAGCGCCCGCGATGCGTTGGCGGCACGAATTCGATGATCAGGCCGTAGCCCATCACGTATTCGGCACCCATCCCCAAACCCATCACGAAGCGAAAGGCGATGAGCCAGGGCATAGATGGGGCGAAGGCGGAGACGAGCGCCATCCCACCGAAGATTGCCAGATTGAACTGATAGGCAAACCGCCGACCGAAGCGGTCGCTCAGCCAACCCGCGAGCCCTGCGCCGATCGTTAGTCCAACGAAGGTGGCCGACATGAAGATCGAATTAAGTTGCAACGTCGACCAGCCGCTATGAAGCATCGTCGCAAGAACGGAGCTTGATAACGTATTGTCGAAGGAATCGAAAAACATGCCCAATCCGACTAGCCATAGCACCCGCGTATGGAAAGGGCCGACTGGGAGGCGATCGAGTCGAGCGCCGGCATTTACCCTGTTACTCATCCGAAGTCCCCTGAAGAACCATCACCCTATGCTTGCATCAGCGATCATCGAGATCCTGTTCCGGAGTCGCGATAGCAACTTCCTTTTGCAAGACGGGGGATGCACATCAACGAAATGAAAAGCCTATACAGCTGCGAACGCAGCGGTCGATGCTCACATGAGGAATAAGCAGGATCTCGCCAACTGATGGCGATGAAGACTTAGCCCCGTCCCGCGCAGATTGGCTAAATACGCTGGGCCGTATTTGATACTCCGCTAAGCGGGAAGCAATCAGATTGGCGGCCCAGATCGTCTTCGCAGTGCGGTCTGCGTGTGGCAGCGCGGAGCCGCACACCCTGCAGCATTGCGAAAGATTTGCGGCGGACTGGTTAATGGTAGGTCGTCTCCGTACTTATTCGGCTAATCGCCATCTTCAGCCAAGTTTGCAACGTCGATGCCCCCGAGTACAGTCGATTATTCTTCTTTGTAGGTAAGCTGCGCTAACCTCGGCGCAGCGGCGGTGTTCACGAAATCAAAAGGAGGTCTGACTGACGCTGAAGGACCTGACCTGTTCTACCGGGCGCGACGGCACTGTCAGGTTACTGAGATGGTCGAGTAAGATCGAGCGATGAAGAATGCAAAAATCCCTTTACCACGGCCATCGCTTTTCGGCGACGGAGGGTCACCAGCCGCGCGGTGCGCTGATATTCAGGGTTCAGCTCGTTTGCGTGATATCGAAGAGCTGCTGATCGAGCGCGGGGTCATCGTCAGCTACGAAGCGTCCCACGCTGGTGCGGCAAGTTAGGTGCGGACTCGCACGCCGTGCGAATGCGGCGCGGCGCAGGCCCGGCACCACGTGGCAACTTGAGGAAGTATTTGTGACGTTGCGCGGAGAACCTTACCTGGCGTGGTGCGCCGTCAATCAACACCTGCTGAACTCGATATCCTGCAACAAGCCCCTCTATTCTGAAACCGATGCTGCGAAGACCGCAAGCGCCATCGCCGTCACACCGACGCTCCCCTTACGATCCACCAATAACGGGTCAGTCGATTTACGGGCGCCGTTCAAATCCGTCGCGCGTCTGCGCCCTGCGGGCACCGTCAGCCGTTCTGTCGGAGCTGCATCCTGGCTCAGGATACTTGAATGCCGATGGCAATGGTTGTCGCCGACCTGTAGTTCTCCTGTTTTTGTAGTCAGGCAGACCGGAGCCGGGGCAATCACAAGCCGAAGCCCGTTCTCTTCCAGATCCCCAGCCAGCACCACCCATTCGCGTTCCGGAAAGTCCACCACCGGAAACGGCATCCATACCGGTCCCGATATGGACGTCGCATCCGCGGCCTCGTTCAGATAGCAGGCAAAGCTGTCGAGACACGACTGAGCGAAGACGTGCAGGATCACCCAGCGGTCCGTCGCCCGGCTCCACTGGGGCAGGCCAACTGGCGCGGACAGCGAAAGCCAGACTAGGACGCCGAGGAATCCATGGTCGCCTTTGACGAGCAGATGGGAAGGGACGCCGATTCCTTCCCATTTGGACCGCCAACGAAGCCGGGCCTGCGCTGCCGGACAGAAAGGGGTCGTTGAGCGTGCATCGAGCCGCCACGCCAGGCGTAGACCGCAGGAAATGTGTCACAGCTTTTCCAGGAAATGTGTCAATCGGAGGCGCTTCCCCTATCGAACGAGATAATATTTCGAAGTTTCAGGTAGTTAGCGCATGCGAAGGAATAGTGTCACCGCACAGCCCGGAAAAAGCATCGATCATGGCTGCTGTACGCATGTTCAAGCATGCACATAAAGCCGATCGACGAAATCTGTCGAAAGATGTCAAGGCCATCATCACGAACAACGCTCAACGTATAGCCGCGTGAACGCCCTGCGCTGCTGCAACTGCATCGGCCGAGCCTTGCGTGGCCACCAGCCTTGACCGCCAGACCGCTCGCGACAATACGGACAACGGTACGCCGATTCGAGAAGCTGTAGTCCCACGTGATGCAGCGCTTGACGGCCGCAGCGCCGACACATCGAT
Organism: Paraburkholderia sediminicola; assembly: GCF_046026895.1. Lineage (GTDB taxonomy): Bacteria > Pseudomonadota > Gammaproteobacteria > Burkholderiales > Burkholderiaceae > Paraburkholderia > Paraburkholderia sediminicola_C. Next base: position 55,089 of record NZ_JAQQEU010000034.1, on the reverse strand, counting down.
TCCAGTGCGCAGCGGTGCGCCGGGCAACGCTTTACGCTCTCGATCTGATGTAAGACGCTATGGTAGCCACGCGCCATGCAAAGCCGACAGTAGCGGAGCACCTCGCTATAGCGTTGCCGTTCGGGCCGCTCGAGCAGTGCCGCGCGCAGCGCTTTTGTCGGCAGACCCAGAACGTCGTGCAATCGACCCATGTCGACTTCGCCCAGGTGCGGCGCGAAACCGTCGAAAGGATCGATATCCGGCCGTAGCAACCGGGCCACCACGATGCCGGGCAGCGCATTCGCCTTCTCGAATTTCCATAGGATAGAGATAAGCGACTCGTAGGGATCGAGCCACTCACTACTGAAGTGGTAGCCCAGCGTCGGTGCCAGTTTACTTTCGTCGAGCGTGAGAATCGGAAAGCTCAATGGCTGCAGCAACGCCCCGCTACCCGGCCGAAACGAGCACTCGTCCGGTAGCATGGCGCGATTGGACATAGCCGCTATGGCGCACGGCGTGTTCCCACAAGGCTGATTCCGGACAGTAGCCGGGCTGATCCCTGAGCTCGCTGTCCTTGAGCACAATTTCGACGGCCCGTACAAAGGACTCCATCGGAATTTCGAGCCTTCCGGGCAGGCTGGCCTTGTGATGCGCCGCTTCGAATGTCTGCCACAGTACGTCGGCGTCGGTCGCCAGGCGATAACCGGCGTCGAACGCCTGTGGAATATAGAAGCGCGTAAAGCTCCAAAGGCTGCCCTCAGGATAGGCCGTCTGATCGTACCCATGCAGACAGATTGCCACGTCGCCCGCGTTGCGGATGCCGTAAAACGCCAGCTCTTCAACCATCAGGCGCGCGACGATCTGAGTCTTCCCCGCCAACTGCATGGCGTTCTTTTGTGCGAGCAGTTCCTGCTGACCGACGAGAAAGGTAAACAGTTTGATCTGCTGCCGATCCAAGGCGTCGTGGACATCACGGAGCCACTCCTATTCGTTGTCGTCGAACCGCTGTGCCTCGTCGCAGAAGAGCAACACGGTACTGCTGCCCGCTCGAGCCGCCGCCTCGCGGATCCGCAAGGAAAGGCGCATCCGCTTGGACGGATTGGATCCGCCATTGCGATCGGGATCTCCCACAGCTTCAAGGAGGTTTGCAAAGAAGGGCCCTTCAGCATGCCGAGGCTTGTGCTCGCACTGCGCATGGTAGGTGGTCATTCTCGGGTGGTCGCGTGCCAGCAGCAATCGCACGTACTCGATCGCCCGCGTCTTGCCGATGCGAGATGGACCGTAAATCAGGGCGCCCATGATGCGGTAGCGCAAGCAGCGAACGACCAGTTCATAGAAGGCTTCGATCGCCGGCGTGGCGATCCGATAGTTGCCGGTCGCCAGCGGGTGCAGTGACGGATCGATCGGACGCGGTATCTGAAGCGACATGGCGCACCTCCTGACGTAAACGATCGGGTTAAAAGACCTGGCCGGTACCGATCGACAGTTTTCGCGGACGCGCGCGCGGACGAGGTGCCGGCGCATCATGGGGTTCCGTCGTTGCGGCGATGGGCGCGCCGATTTCTGGTCCAACCACGTTCGGCGGTTGAGGGCAGACAGTCGGACCAGCAGGCACTCGCACAGTCCCGGTTGACGCCAGCAATCGCTTCGCGTGGGCCAACTGAGAAGCCGACTTGCGATTCTTTCTCGCCTCCGCGAGCTTCCGTTTGACGTACGCCTCTATCGGATTCTCTTCGGGCACGCCGCGACGGCCACGTCGCTGGCCGGCATCGCTGAGTATTTGCTGCCGCAGCTTCAGGTTGTGCGGAATCATCCGCCACACACCCTGCACTTCGAGTTCGCCCAGTTCGGTGCCATCCGGTAGAAAGGCGCGCACACTGCGCAGATCGTTTGCGTTCATGTAGATCAGGAGATCCTGGCCAATAAGACGCGTGCTCGCTGCCAGGACGCTGTTGGTGTACCGGGCTTTGTATAGATTGATGTGCGGACGTACGCCCTGGTCCAGATAGGCCCGGACCCGACACCGTCGCGCCGACTGCATAAGGCACAGGGTGCGCCGGTGATATTCGGCCAGCCAGGTCACCATCGTCTGCTTGCCGCGGACAAAGTACTCCATCGCTTCGAGCGGGGTCACGTTGTTCAGACCGCTGTGGGGCGTGCCGTTGTAGCTCGCGATGGCGTACTCGACCAATTCATCGAGTTCGTCGAGCGAGACGTAGAGACGCAGGTTGCCCTTGGGATCAGCGAGTGCCCGGCGCAAATCACGGGGATGCGAACCCGTGTAACCGGGCAGACGTGAGGAGAGCCGGTTCGCGATCGTGCCGAAGAATCGCTCAATGTAGGGCCGATCGTCGGGGCTATATTTCGGACCGGCGTCGGCAAGACAGCCAACGAATTCACAGAGTGCGGTCAATGTCGCGCTGGCCAGGTGAGCCCTGGCATTATCAAGCCGCATCCATTCCCACGTCGCATACGCCAACTCCGGCAGCCGTTGCGACGGAAAGCCGTCCTCGGGTCCATAGGCGAGCCCGGCGATAGTGAAGTTACGAGGCCGATGGGGTTCGAGCGCATTCTCGATCGTTTTGATCACGTCGTAGCGGCTGTATTCGCTCGCCATCACGATCTGATAGCCCAGGACCGCCGCGTGCAGACGTCGATGATGGCGAGCAGCCAGACTCGTTCCATCTCGAACTCGCGCTCGAAGCCTAGCGGATCCTGGACGACCAACTTGAGCCGGACATCGAGCCGGTGCCCGTCAAATTCGACAACCTGATACGGGCGACTTGCCGCTGGCGGCGCTCCATCGTCGTGCCGACGGGGCAAGCCCTTAAGATGCGATGCACCTGCTGAACGGGCTGCAGTGCCAAAGCTGCACAAAAAATCCGCCTTTAAACGTTCCCCGAGCGATCGAATCGCATGTCCCGAGGTATTGAACGGATAATCTGCCGCAGTCAGCCCCACCGCTCGGCATTGGCGCAGGAAATCGTCATGCACCGCCTTCAGACCACGCAGTCGGGTTCGTAACTTGCCGTCCGCTTGCAATTGATCGAGCCGCACTTTGCGATGCTTGACCTGCAACAGCAGCCAGCCCGCCAATACAGGATAGCGTTCCAATAGCTGTGAGAATGCCCCCGCCGCCCCTCCCGGCTCGAACCGCTCCTTCAAGGCACGCACGCGGACGTAGTCTGCGGTGCGCGCGTAGCGAACCAGCGCGCGAAAGCCGAAGGGTCGCCCATCCGGATGTGGCGATATCGCGCGCTCGAGCCAGCGATACAGTTGTCGCCTGTTGATGCCGGTCGCTTTCTCGATCTGTTTGATGGATTCTCCACGCACATACGCCATCACCGCCTGCACGCGTCGCTCGAACATGCGCCGCGTCGCGTCATCGAATTCCACGTGGGCAACGGTAGGCCATGCGGTGACGTCAAGCGCCTCGAACTGCGCGTTAAAGCGGATCATGAGATTGCCTCCGTAGCCGCAAATGAGGTCAGCAGCGACAATGACTGCGTGCGAAGCTCCGGCGCGCATACCTTGCCCTGATGCAACAGGCCGAATAGAGCTGCCCGAACCAACACCGGATCGCCCGCGGAGAACTCGCGCTCGACGTCGGCCAACCGTTTAGGCTTGTCGAGGAATAGCTCAATGGGTCGCGATAAAGACGGCAACACCAGCTTCCGGTTCGCAATGAGGCACGGCAGCATGCACCGCCAGTTGTCGACCCACGCGCGTGCGGCAACCAGCTCGGCCGATGCGACGCGGCGGATAGCCAATGCTTTCCCGTCGAGTTCGCGCGCCGCATCTGTCATCTCGCCGTCGATTGGTGAGTCAGTAAGAAGTACTAATTCCTGTCTATCGACATAGTCGGCCCAAAAGTCGGCAAGACACCGCTGGCCATCCAGTTGCACAAACCCTGGCCTCTCGCAAAACGTCACGACCGCCGGGTTCGCCTCGAGCAATATCCACTGTTCCAGTGCGGGGCGCGTATAAAGCGTCAGCCGTCGTGACAGCTTCGGACTGAAGGCTTCATAGCGATGCGCGCCCCGAGGACGGGCGAGCGCAACCGGCTCCGCAATGCGCAGAGAATCTTCCATAAGATCAACAGCATACGGACGGGCTTGGAAGTCTAGTAGACCGATTGACACATTTCATTCGGACTTACTCCGATTGACGCATTTCCCGACAAAGTTAGTGACGGGAATTGTGTCAATCGTCGGCCGCTATGCCGTGCTGCGTCAGGACTGGGCAGGTGTCAGTTTTCTCGCGGTCTACGGAAGTTACCGCCTGAAGGAGGCTGCTGAAACCCTTGCGCGCAAAACTAAAGCGAGCTAAAAAACAACCTTGTCCTGCTGTCGGGTGGAGGAGTTTGCGCGACCACAAGTGGGGGAGTTTGAAGTGACCATCCGGGGGTTCGTCGTCTCCGGCGGCTACGCCGCTTCGACTCCTCTCCACCGGCCAGAACAACCGTCAATCCAACGAGCAAGATAATTTCTTGCCTCCATGGTGGTGAACTGGACATTAACAAACCAAATTCAGGGCTGCAGCAGACAGACAAATAAGGTCACCTAACTCAGCGCTACAACGAGAATGAGTACGAGTGGCTGCGTGACGTACACGACGCGCTCGACAGGCAGCAGATCAAGCTATTTACTTTCCTCGTTGGCCAGGAGGAGTTACTCGCACAGAAAACCAGTCTGCAGATTGCTCACAAGACCCAGATCGTTGCGCGTCTAATGGTCGAAGAGCTCTCTTTCTCTGGCATCCGCAACGCACAGGATGTCGCCACGTGCATGAACGGCTACGATCAGACCGCCTATCCAGAGGGCACCCCCTTGAGCTTCACGCGTTTTTATGTCCCACAGGCGTTCGACGCCGGTTATCGGCTATTAGACGACGCGGGCCTGTTATGGCAGGCGTTCGAGGCTGCACACCACAAAGCGAGTCTGCCGGGTAAGCTCGAAATCCCGATGGAGTCGTTCGTGCGCGCCATCGAGATTGTGCTTAAGGAAAGTGAGCTAAAGGACGCGCCGGGTTATTGTCCCGAGGCTGCGCTGTGGACCTACGCAGTGCACCACTGCGGCTACGTTCAGTCCCGCCATGCCACCGGACGCACGCTTGCCACGGCGTAATGCCGCGGCGATCAAGGCGCCACGCTTTCCGATTCTGCCATTTGACGAGTGGCGAATCTCGCTCGCGCGAGGCAGTGCCCTCAGCCCCGGATTGTTGATGCCGGGCGAATCCCTTGTCTCGATTCTCTGGAAGTTCGCCTGCGCCAACGCGCTCCCCGGGCACGCCCTGGTCGATCTGATCAGTCCCGAAGTGCATCCGCATGAAGGCGTGGCGCCGGTGCGGGATGCCGTCGATCTGACGCGGTTGAGCCGCGTGCTACGCCTGCCCTCAAACGTGGTGAGGGCATCCTTGCCAGGTGCCGCGCCGCATGATCGATATCACGAGGTCTTCCGATATTGCCGACAGTGCGCAGCGCACGGCTACCACAGCGTGTTGTTCCAGCGTGAGGATGAAAATCTGTGTCCGGCGCATCAGCAATCGCTCCAGACGCGTTGTCCGTATTGCAACGGCGAGATTCCTTACATAATAAACGCCAGCGTGATCGGAGCGCCGTTTCGATGTGGCTGGTGCCATTCGCACTACAGCTACGGGCGGCTTTCCCTGCTCTCGACGACGGCTGCGATGCGCCGGCAGGACCGCATCGCTATCAGCCGCCGATTGCGCCTGCGCTCGAGCAACGAAGTCGAGGGCGTGCGTCCCTGCGCAGATGGAAACAGCCGACTTTGACACCTGCGGCGAGACTAGCCGGTGACACAATTAATTCGTTTTTGGCAAGCTATTGAATTAAAGGCGATTTATTCAGCCGTCTGGCCGACGGGCCGTGAAGTGACAGATTTACTCGCGAAGTAGTGACAAATTTATTGCGGTCTACGGGCATCTCTGCGGGTTGCGCTGCACGTTACCAATCGGCAACCTGCGCACAGGGGAGCGATCGCGTGAGCGTGACCGGCGGAATCAGGGGCGGGTCCGAATCGCAGGATGCGGTCCGCAACGAGGATGCCGAAGGGGCTTTCGAAGCAATCAGTGTACTGCGGTGCTACTGCCCTAGAAAACCAAAGGAACTTGACGGTTAGTTGCGCACGGATCGGAAACGTAAAAATAACTACGATTCACGTAATGATTAGTACGACACCGTGGTCTTTGCAGCTTTGGTGTCGCACTGATGCCGGTGGGGAGCTAAATCGTTCTCCGAGCGCGCGAGACGCTGGAAGGAGCGTGAAACATTCGAGCGGTTTGCTCCTTAAGTGCCCGTCCGAAAAGCTATTTGGTAACGCTCAGATTTGTGAAGGGGATGTTCCACGGACGCCATTTTGTTCCACGACTTGAGGCGCTGTCGAGAAATTCGGCACAAACCACCGGCACACGGGCAATTGCGCAAGGACAGCCATCGCAAAGTTAACTTGCGTTTACTTTTAACAGGGACTAATCTTCGAGCAGTTCGACCGGTTGGGTCGAAAACTTCTCAACCGGTCCAGTGGACGCTATGGGTAGAACAATGGACACTACAACGAAGCTCAAGTCGGGTAAAACCACGGGCGAAGACCTCATGCGTCTTGCGCAACTGTCAGACGGCATGCTGCAGAAGATCCGCGACGAAATGCTTGAGCCCTTCCCTCGCAAGGTCCCGCCGATTATCTCATCGGCGCGCCTGCAGGAGATGTGCGGCATCGACAAGCAACGCATGGGCTATGTGCTCAAGAAGGGTGAGCTGCCCGGTGGCACGCAGAGCAAGCCCGGGGCACCTCGTCAGTTCACCGTTGCAGAGAGCATCGCTTGGATTCAATCCGAGCGCAACCTCCTCCCCCGCAAAGGCCCCGCCAAGGTCATCGTCGTCGCCAACTTCAAGGGCGGTGTCACGAAGACCACGACCTCTACCCTACTCGCGCAAGGTCTTGCCATGCGCCGCGGCCGTCGGGTGCTTCACATCGACCTCGACCCTCAGGGCAGTGCAAGCACCCTCTACGGGATCAACCCCCATGCGGAGGTCGATTCCTCACAAACCGTGATGCCCCTGATCGAGGCCTACTTGGCGGGCGAACCGTTTGACATGACCACCCTCCCCGTTCCGACCTACTGGCCGAACGTGGACATCATCCCCTCCTCCACCGAACTTTTCAATGCTGAGTTCATGCTCCCAGCGCGGGCAGCCAGCGATGAGTCGGTGCGCTTCGAACAGGTGCTGCATGACGGCCTCGCCCAGCTGAAGGATGCGTACGACTACATCATCATCGATACGGCACCCACGCTGAGCTATCTGACAATCAACGCCATCTTCGCCGCGGACGGCGTCCTCGTGCCGGTCGTGCCGGACATGCTTAGCTTTGCCTCCATGGTGCAGTTCTGGCACCTGTTCGGCGATCTGATCAATGGGATGCAAGCTTTCGATGACGGGCGCGCCAAGGAGTTTGACTTCGTGGATGTGCTGGTCACGCGTATGACGTCAAAGCCCGCCGCACAGATCCTACAAGGCTGGATCACCCAGATCTACGGTTCCCGCGTGGTGCCCATCGAGATCCCGGAATCTGATCTGGCGCGCAACACCAACATGCGTTTTTCTACTTTTTACGATCTTGGCCCGAACGACGTTGGGGCGGAGACACTACGCCGCATTCGCACACCCGTTGACCAGCTGGTTGACCGCGTCGATGACAAGGTGTGCGCCATCTGGGCACAGGAGGGATGACGATGGCGAACTGGATGAAAGAGCAGGCTACTAAAGCCAAGAATATTCAAGTCACAGCTGAGGATCAGCAGCGAGCGCTCGATGCGCCGCCCGTTCAGGCTCGCACTGCACCAGGTCAGCTGATGCAGCTGCAGGCAACAGCCGAGCGACAACGCAAAGAGATTGCCGACCTCAAAACCGTGCTAGACAAGGGTGCCCGAGCAAAGCGGCCGATTGCCAAGATGCATGAGGTGCCCGGTCGTCGCCGGAAGCTCACAGCTGAGCAATACGCCGAACTGAAAGCGAATCTTGCCCAGTACCCACTGGTGTATCCGGTTGTGCTGGAGGCTCGCGGTGACGGTGAATGGAACATCAACGCTGGTAACAACCGCGTCGCCATCTACGGCGAATTGGGCATCGATGAGATCGATTCCATCGTCTCGGACATGGAACCCGAGCAAGCAGAGCGGCTGGCGTTCTTCTCAAATCTCTTTGCCCCTTCCCTCTCGGACTACGAGAAGTACTGTCACTTCCAACGGTTGCAGGCGACAGCCGACGCTCTCTCCCAGCAGGAGTTGGCGACCGCAGTCGGGTTGTCGGAATCGCACGTGAGCAAGATCTTCGCGTTTGACGGGTTGCCAATGGATGCGAAGGCAATCCTAGAAACGCGTCCTGAGCGACTGGGTGCTGACGCCGCTGCGCATCTGACCCGGGCGCACACAGAAGGCCGTACGAAGGAAGTGATCGAGGCTGTGAATCGACTGGTGAATGAAGAGCGTTTCACGCAGAAAGAAGCTGTCGCGAGCGTGCAAGCCAAGCCTGCGAAAGCCACACCGACCGGCCAAACACTCATCGTGAAGCAAGGCAAGAAGAACTACTGCGAGATCACCGCGCGCAACGGCATCATCGGTGTGCGACTCAAAGTGGATGCTGAGCGGGCCAATGAGTGGGCAAAAGAGATTCAAGCACTGATCGAATCGAAGCTTACCGAGAAACAGGTTTCGTGAAGAAACCGTAGCGTTTTCAATGACTTAGATTTTAGAAACCTGGACTGGAAACCAACCAAATTTCTAAGTCGTTGTTTTGGTTGAACTTTCGTGACGAAACTTGGTGGAGCTTATGACACGGTAACGCCAAGAAGACAAAGGCCCCCAGCTGGAAACTGAGGGCCTTTGCGTAAGTGGGCTTGGCTGGAAACCTCGCACCACACTCCCCAGCTGGAAACTGGAAAGGGTACAGCGTCAACCCGGAGTGTAGCGCAACGAGATAGCCAGTCAAGCGAATTCAAATCCATTTTTGAGAATGGACGCTCGACATGTCTATCGCGCAACGCTTCGTTGCTGGCGAGGGTGAAACTCACCCCGAAGACTCAACCGCCCTCACCGCCTTCCGTTCTGATGACACCAACTTGCCTTGGATCATCTTCCGCGCCGCATTTCGCGCGTCCCACATCGACGCCCTTCCCCAACGTGCGCGTGCCGTTCTCGCTGCTCTCGCACGAACCGTAGATCAAGCCAAACCGTTTGCAGCCATCTTCGCGCGTCGCGAGTTGCTCACTGGTCGCGCTCTTCAGTCGATGCGCACCTTCTATCGCAGCTTGGATGACCTCGAAGCCGCTGGTCTGATTGAACGTCGTCCTCAGTCCCGCTATGTTGAAGCAGGTCTCTTTGGTCGCGCGTATCTCCACCTCACTCAGCATGCCGCTGAACTGCTGGGTCTTGTCGAAGCCCCGGTTCCTCACAACCCGGAACCCCAGCCTGACTCTTTGCCCAGTCCGTCTGCCACCGTGGCAGACGGTGGTATATATAAGGATCTTTACCCTGCTTCTTCTCAAAAGAGACAACCCGGGCAAGTGCCTGCTGACCTTCAGCGTCTGCGGTCCCTGGGTTTTCTTGATTTCCTGATTTTCAAATTCATGCGTGAAGCGCGTGAGAAGGGCAAGCTCCTCTCCGACGTCGTCGAGGCGACGTGGGAACATCTAAAGGCAGCCGCAAAACCCATCTGCTACCTAAGCGCTCTGCTCCGCAGCCCGGTCGATTTCCGCTATCAGCTGCGCCGAAAGTCTCAGGCTGCTCTCGAGCAACACGTCAAGGTGCAGGTCGAGGCTCAAGGCGAGCGCGTGGCTCGTGAGAGTGCTGGCCAGACATTCGTAGACGCGAGCGGCGAGACGGCCTACGTCGTGAGTGCGGACGGCGAATCGATGACCGTGTACGAGGCAGGCGAGGGAATTGGGCGTCAGGCAACCAACTGGAAGACTGGCTTTGCGCAAGCCAAGGAGCGTGGCTTCATCCGTCCAGCCACGACCTCCCGCCACATTGTCCCCGCGGCGACGCGGTCACACGAAGCGCGGCAGCACATCGCTGGTCTGCGCGACCTTCTGCGGCCGCGTCTCGCTTAAAGAAAAAGAGGATTCGGACGACCCTCGATTATGCTCGTGTCCGGTCCCACCTACGGGCCGCGGGCCGAGGGCATGAAGGCCAGAGGGGTAAGGTCAGCGAGGTCGAGAAGCCAAGCGGTGCGTCAATATCAAGCTCGCCGCAGAGCGCGAACTTGACGACGACCATTCGTTCCGCGACCAGCCTGATAGAGAACTCGGTCCCGTATCGACGACCAACGATCAACGGACGCTCCATCTTGCGCACCACCTCCTGCAGGAACCCTGTAAGTTCTCGCTGGTTGGTCGCTGACACGACAGTGACGCCTTCTGCATTTCAGCTCCGTGCCCGGAATCCCGTCCGCGGCGAGCGCCTCCATATACGACTGAAAGTCGAGGAAGTCGGTGCCACTCACATCGAGCGTTCGCTTCTCGCAGTCACAGTAGACCTTGCCGTCCATGTACCCCTCGCCCGAGCCCATCGTTGATCAGCCGGATCAGAGCCGGACTTGGCTCTTCCGCGCTATGATCCGGCGCTGCCAGACAGCGCGCGTCGCTGTGGTACTGCTCGATCTGGTATTCCACCCAGTCCCAAAAGCCGATCACGGTGTTCTCAGCAGCAACTTGCTGGCGCCACTCCGCGCGACGCAACGGCGATGCCCGATGCTCGCCATCGCCGTTCGGGTTGTACTTGTTACCCAGTTGAGCAGCGCTCAGATGTTGGTCTCCCACCATGATCGCGTGAAAGCCGGCATTGGCTGCCTGCGCATGTTGTGTATTGAGGTCATGCGTGGTTGGACCGATCGACATGTTTTCTTTCCTTGTGTACGTTCATTAGGATCGCGAAACGAATTCATAGCGCGGAAGTCCCTTGAGCGGCAAGCTACCAATCTGGCGACCCGTGCTGAAGCCTGCGATCTCGCGCAACAGTCGTAGGCAGTTAGTATCGATACCCTCAAGTTCGCACCAGTCGAAAAAGTCCGCTGGCGATTCGAGACCCTTGGTATCACTCGGAGTGACGCCATTCACGATGGTCGCGCCGCACGACATGGACGCGCTCGTTGCTGTGACCGATCACGAGCGACTGATCGTCGTCCGCAATATCGAACGTGACAATCGGCTTCTCGTCGTCCATCGACAGATCAGGCGGGACCACACCGTTGATGAGGCAACACGCCATGACGCCCGTCCAGTAGGTGGACTCCAGGTACTTAGCGAGTGCGAGAATCAGTCTCGCTGCCTTCGGCACGTCTGTAAGCGCCCGGCAATGGCACCCTAGGGAGTGCCTACCAGCGATCAGGCGGTGATCGGCGCCCAGCTATGAGGCAGTAGCTGAGCGATGTCGTCGGCGCGATGCGTTGGTAAGCGATTCAGTACGTCTTTGAGATAGACATATGGATCATGGCGGTTGAGCTGCGCTGATCGAATCAGGCTCATGATGGCGGCTGCACGTTGCCCCGCACGCAACGAGCCCGCGAAGAGCCAGTTCGCCCGCTTATGGAATTGCTTCTCTAAGAGGGCCTCATGGCTGTTCAGTGACACGGTTGCCGGAGCGAAAGCGAGCGCAATCGTGTACAGCCTGATGCTCACGCGTCGGGCCTGCAATGTCGAGCCATACGCATACCTCGTGCATGTGCTGACCGAATTGCCGCAGCGCGCACCGCATGCCGATGTCACCGACCTGTTGCCCTTCAACTTCGCGAAGCTCCCGGCTGCAGCACGCAAGCCCGCTTGATTCAACCAGGGTATTGGCGCGACGTCAGCGATCGACGCGGGTGTCGTGCGGCGCAATCTCTCAACCGTCCCGGGATATCAATTCCGTGCGCTAGATTGCGCGCTTACGAATATAACGACCGCGGCGACCTACAGACATCCTAATTTGTTGCGGTAGATGGCTTGGCGGTTCGGTTCGTGCCAAGGTCTCTAGGATCTGATTGGCAGTCAAATCAGTGCGCTGCCCCAGTAGGATGGCGCGCATCGTCAGCGTTTGCAACGCCTACGACCTTAACAAGTTCGGCCAAAGCCTCTGCGACTCTAAACGAGACATGAGCCTCTGAGCCGAATGCGCGTAAGAGGGCACTCTTGAGCGCTTTGGAGACATGCCCCTCAGGTACGGACAAAGCGATGGACAATGCTCGCTGAGTTGCGAAAACCCGCTCTTCGAGTAGCCGTTGGTATAAGCGGCCGTAGTTCAGGGCTGATGTCTCTCGCTCCCGCAGAAGATGGTGGTATTCGATGGCCTTTTTGGGCGACTCGACGGGGCAAGGCGTGTGCGAATTTATTGGTGACCTGATGTGAGATAGCTGAGATATTCAACTATCGAATTTTCTCAAACGCACACCCTTGTCAAGCGCTCAAGATCACAGGCGGATACTGCAAAAAACATCGCACCTAGTTGCACCTGCAGGCGTCACTGTTTCGATTTCCCGCAATAGGACCGTCAACCGGTTGACGGTCTTGAGCCTTTGGCGTTTGTCCCAACGTATTGGCCAGAAACAACAAATTCAGGGCGACGCTTCCGCCAAACTGTGAAACCGTGAAACTCTTCGGCCACGATCGTAACGCCAATTCCGGCTTCCGATTCTCCTTCACTCCATGCCAAACCTTGTCTTCAGCATTTCAATCATGAACTCGAGCGCCGCTACGCTGTTAGCGTCGGACTCGTGAAGGTGCAATTCAACGACTAGGCGCCGCTTTGCATTCTTTCCTGGCGCTTTCCTAACCCTCGCATCGACGCCGGGGATATCGACACCCGCCAGGCGGTTCAGTATCAGTTGGGGTGATGGCCTACGCGGGGAGCAGGCCGCCTCGGCTGCGAGCGCGCGAACGTTCTTCGCCCCCTGCAGCGCTATCAGCCTCACTATTTGCTTGGCGGCCGCGAAAGTAAGATCGTCACCCGGAAAGAGCATTTTTACCTCAGCGGGCAACACCTTTTCAATGGTAAGAGCCTCGCTTAGCCGCGATTGCGGTATGCCCATGTGCACGGCCGCGACCCGTTGACTCGGGAAAGCACCCCGCATGTAATACGCTGCAATGGCGAGTGGCCCCTTCAATCCGGGAGGGGCCGCTCGTGAGCGTACTTCACCGCCTGATCGTAGGGCGCGCACAATGCCCTTTGCATCCATGCCGGTTGTGTCTATCGTTGCGGCGCTGGCCGCGAGCACGCTTTCTCCACGTTGACTTGCCAATCTCAGGAGCGCGCGCGCGTTGCCGGTGCTTAAGCCCGGTCCGGCGAACAGTCCTGTAACTTCGCGAGGCAATCGCGACACGGCGAGGGCCTCGGCAATCCTCGGAGGCGCGAGGTTCGTCTCAAACAACCTCGACAGCTTCTCTGCTGCTTGACGATATGTCCTCCATTGTGTCCCCACACCGGCCTTGAAAATTACTGCTAGCCGCAATGCATCGTCCACGACTTTTTCCATCATTAGGCTTTCTCAGTAAAGGCGCTGCTAGAAAAGTGCTTCTATCGATTGACTGGCGAAGCCTTCCATTGAAAAGCGGTGGCTGTGCTCTACGATCGCTTTCAAATCGACAATTTTCTGCCTGCGTTCCGATTGCTATTGGCTCTTGCGGCGCAACCACGCGTAGGATTCGCGTTTTTAACCGTGGTTGATTTTTTTGGTAGTGTCATGGTCTTAACTATCTGATTTTTCGGACCAAAAATTTAGCGATCTTGTTCCAAAAATGTAAATTTATAACAAAGGTTGGAACGAGAAGAAAGCATTGCAGAACCTGCATGCGCGATGGAAACGAAAGAGCACCGATTTCATATCTCTTTCCGCCTGAGACCCGTAACCATGGTTAAAGTTTTCAACAGCCAGCAAGGCTAAGACCCAATCGGCCTGCCCACAAAGGCGCTCAAATCTCTGTGCCTTTTGCCTCAAAGCCCTTGTTAGAAATTGTTTCAATGGTACCCATTCATCAAGGGTTGCCATGCGCATTTTCAGGAACAAGCGGCAGGCCGCGCTATCCACGGCCCCCGGCATGTATGCCGAGGAAGATCCATCGAAAGTCATTTTCGAGACAAGCACGCGGCTGAAGGTCGAGAGCAACCGCTGGATGCTCATTGCCTTCGCCTGTGCTGCGGTCGCAGCGGGTGCCGTCTGGACACGGCAGCCGCCGCCTTCGGTCACGCGCGTGGTGGGTGTGTCGGCCGACGTGAGCGGTCACCCGGTCGTGACGGAACTCGTCGCCTACAAGCCGGACTCCCAGGCGCTGCGCACGAGCATGCGCGACATGGCGGTGCGCTGGTTCACGATCGAGCCAGTGCTGACCGACAGCCTGCAGACATCGCGCATGTCGTCGAACATCAATTCGGTAAAGGCTCAGATGATCGGTGCCGCAACCGACCAGTTCAAGAGCTGGCTGCGCGACGACGCCCCTTTCCAGCAGATCACCGCAAATCCCAAGCTGATCCGCGAAGTGAACGTGCGCAACATCGCGCTGCTTGAAGATCAGACAGTTCTTGCCCGACGTGAAGTCTTATGCGCTGACGCTTCGCTACCAGATCGTGGCGCCAACCGCCGACGCGGCACTCACCGCAAATCCTTTCGGCATTTACATTCCGTTCTTCCGCCTTGAGCGGACCGGTGGAGCTTGACCAGGATGACCTCCCGATATCACCGTCCGACGCTCGGCGTTCTCGTTCTGCTTGCGGCGACGGCATTGCAAATGACGGCGGCGAATGCCAAAAAACCTGCTGACGCAAACTCGTTCAACGCAGCGATGATTGCGGGGGACCCGATGAGTCCCGTCAATCCGTTCAATGGTGGCGCTGACCCGCTCACGATGCCTGGTGACGCAAGGATCGGCGTGTTTCCGTACAGCCGCGACCAGATCTTCCGTGTGCTCACTGCACCGCTGAAACTGACGACCATCGAGCTGGAACCCGGCGAGAAGCTGATCGCCGACCCCGCAATGGGCGACAGTGTCCAGTGGGAGATTGACGACGACAAGATGAACCATGTCTTCATCAAGCCGCACAAGGCAGACCTGGTGAACACTCTGCACCTGACGACGAACCGCCGGGAATACGACTTCACGCTAATCGCGTCGCCGGCCGGTGGCTTTTTCTACCAGACCGTGCGCTTCCAGTATCCGCGCGCACCGATGGCACGAGTGAACGTGCGAGACGAAGCCGGTGGGACAGTCCCGGGCGCATCCGTCGGAGAACGCGGCGGCGACTCAGGCTCGATCGGCGTGTCGCCGGACAAGCTCAACTGGGACTACTCGGTGGACGGTAACGCGGAATTCAAGCCGGAGGTCGTATTCGATGACGGCCACTCGATCTGGATGCGCATGCCCGCCACGGCACAGACGTGGCCGGTGCCGATGTACAAGGATCACGGCGATCGTGTCGTCGGCAACTTCATCCGCCGCGGCGACTTCCTCGTGTTCCAGCGTCTGGCCGACGAGATCGTTCTTGTGTCGGGCAAGGACGAGGTAACGGTGACGCGCGGTCGTCGGCGCATCTTCGGAGTGTTCTAACCGTGGCGAAGAAAACCGAACAGGCCACGCCTAACGCAGAACAGGCTGCACTCGTCAAAGGCAAGACGCCCCGCAATGCGATCATGAGCATTGGCCTGCTGGCCGCCATCGTGATCGGTGTGCTCGGTTTCTACTACGAGCTGAAGGCAAGCAATCAGGCGCAGGAAGAGGCCCGCCTGAAGAAGGCGTCGGCTCTGAAAAGCAGCACAGAGGCCCCTGGAGCGAGCAACTCCGACATCGACAAGATGATCAAGCAGCAGCAGGAGGCGGCGGCGGCTGAAGCGGCCGCGCGCGCCGCGTCGGATGCATCCGCTGCGCAACGTCCGGGCGTCAAACCCATGCTGACGGGCAATGACTTCCAGCGCGAGGTGGGAGCGGACGGTGCCGACACTCGTGCGCTTGCTGCGAGCAACAAGCTCGATGCCATCTATACGTCGTCGGTATTCAAGCAGTCTGGCGCCTCCCGAAATGCCACCCAGCAGGCGTCGGCCGTGCCGGCGGGCGTACCGTCGCTGGACGATTTTCGCGCGGCTCGAGCTGCGGCGACGTCGGGCATGCAGAACCCGGCCGACGCGATGGCGCTCGCGCCGGGCAAACAGGGACAGGCGCCCGAAGACCGCGATCGCGCTTTCCTCAAGGATGCAGCGGGGCAAGGCGGCATCGAGCGGACCACCTTCAACGGACAAGCCCGCGGCTGCACGCTCACACCTCCCCACAACATCCACGTGAAGACTGTCGAAGGCCTGAACTCGGACAAACCCGGCCGCGTTGCGCTGATGGTCGATCAGGACATCTATGACAGCCTGCGTGGCGACTGCCTGATGATACCGAAGGGTTCGTTCATCAACGGCGCGTATAGCGCGGACGTCAAGGTCGGACAGGAGCGCCTGCTTGTCGCGTCGACCAGTCTGCGGCTGCCCAACGGCAAGAGCGTGCCGATGAACGGCATGCAGGGTGCGGACCAGAATGGCGCCGCCGGATTTTCGGGCGATGTCAACAACCACTTCGTGGCGATCTTTGGCGCAGGCTTCATTACCGCAGTCCTGCTGAAGAGCTTTGACAATGGCTCAACTACCTCAACGACGGCAAGCCCGGTCGGAATAACGACCACCGGGAGCACAGCAGGGCAGGTTGCCGCGACGACTGCGCAGGCCGTGCTTCAGCGTAACCAGAACATTCCGCCGACGATCACAGTGCCGGCTGGGCAGCAGTTCCTCGTCCAGGTGACGCAGGACATCGTCATGGAGCCGTACCATGACTAGGCACGTCGTTGCAGCGCTGCTGCTAGCGGTCGCGTACTCGTCGGCGGGCGCCGCAGTGATCGATACGGTGATCAGTCCGACCCGCTTCGTCGTTGAAGAAAGCGGCGAGCGCACCGTCCTCGAGCTCCCCGGTACGCCCGTGTATGCCTGCGGCCTGCAGCGCTTTCTTACGTGGGCGCAACCCCTGAAAGGACAGAGCATCAACCCGGGGTCGCGCGGCTTTGCATCGGTGCTCGTTGATGGGGCGCCTGAGAGCCTTCAGGCGATGCTCGTGAAGAATGGCTGGCTGCAACCGGCAGTGCTCGACGACGACGCGCAGGCCGCGTTGACCGAGCGCCGGGGTGGCTGGGCTTGTGCCTCCGCGCAGGCGCCATTCGACGTCATGCATACGAGCGTCGACGCAAAGATCCTTACTGGCGTCGCGCTGAATGAGTCGGCCTATAAGGGTCGTGCATGGCCGTGGACTCTCAACGTCGCCGGACGCGGCTTCTTCTTTCGCACGCGCGATGACGCCTACAAGGCGATCCGCTTCCTTATCTCCGATGGTCGTTGTGATTTCGATGTTGGCCTGATGCAGGTGAACTGGTGCTATCACCGGCAGCGCTTCGCGTCGCCGTGGGATGCACTTGCTCCGGCAACGAACATCCACGTGGCCGAAGACATCCTCAACGAGAACTATCGCAAGACGCATTCGGCGGTGAAAGCCGTGGCGTACTACCACAGCGCCAACCCACAGCCAGGCCGCGAGTACCTCGCGCGCTTCATCCAGCATCTCTCCCAAATCGACCGCGGTCTATGAAGCAAACGCTAACCCTTATCGCGCTGTCAGTGCTGTCGCTGTCGGCGTGGGCTGCGAGTACGGATCCCCTTGACTTTGACTATCAGGTCAACGGGAACATGACCGAGCGACCCGCGCTTATTTTCAACGACGGTACGGACACGTATCTTCAGCCACGAGCCGGCCAGAATCTGAAAGTAGACGGCGGTCACGCTGAAGGCCCATACATCGTTGTGTCAGGGACGCCCGAAGTCGTTTCCTATTCGGTGGGTGGGTCGAGCGCCACGGCCCGATGGAAAAAGGCGAACACCTTCACCTCCGATGCCAGCAACCGCAGTGGCGACATGCCTGCCGGCTTTGCCGGTTTCTCGAACCGCCTCGCACTGATTGGTCCGCGACCCAGTCTGGAGACGACGCGTCCGATGAGTGCAACGTTGCCGCTTGCGCAGATGGTCAAGTCGCTGGTGCCGCAAGGTTGGAGCGGCTCGGCGCAAAAAGACGTCGACCTGACGAACGCGCAGAGCTTCGCAACGCGAGACGGCGAGAACTGGATGCAGTCGCTCGACCGCCTGCTGGGGGCAGTGAACCTCTATGCTGACGTCGATTTCACCGCGCACCACGTGACGTTGCGTCGCGCGGCTGCCAAATCGACCGGGGTGAACTACGTGGCAAGCGCTGCGCCTGCGCAGCCTGCAATGCAAACAGCAGCAGTAAGCCAATTGCCCGCGTCGGGGGCAGTAGTCAGCGCGGGCGACAACGTGCCGCCGCAGGACGGTGGTCTCGCCGCCAAGTTCGGCGCGCTAGCGATCCGGGACGGCGACGACACGCACATTCAGATCCGCTTCTCACAAAGGCCTGCAAAAGAGCTCGTCTTTCGGGACATGGAGGGGCACTCGCTCAAGCCAAAATGGGACGACTCAAGCAATGTCGTGACAATTAACCGGGCGGATCGGTTTGTTGTGTCCAATGGCTCCGGCAGCGTCGAAGTGGCGCGCGTTGCCGGCCTCGTCTACGGATTTGACGCGAAGAACACCGCAGGCCTTGAAGCCGTGTTCGACAAGGAAGGATCGACGTACTTCAAATTTGCCGACACGGTCGGCAACGTCAAGGTCTCGGATGTCGCTCACATGGGCTCAGGTGAGCAGCAGGGCCGCTATTACAAGTTCAACGGTACCGCAGACCAGTTCATTGTCAACGCCGACGGCAATGTGGTGAACGTGACGCGTAAGCATGACGTCCGCTTTTTCGACCGGACGAAATCATGAGGCGCCGGGCCGTCGCCTCATTGGCGAGCGCGCTGCTGTGCGTGCAGCCGGCGCTCGCAGACTGCCTCGATGACGCAGCGCGGTTCCATCACGTCAATGTGGTGCTGGTGCGCGCAATCGCACAGCAGGAGTCAGGCATGCGCGCCAACGCGGTGAACCGGAATACGGACGGTTCTGAAGATATTGGCCTCATGCAGATCAATTCGTCGTGGCTTCCGAAGCTCAGGCGCTATGGCGTCACGCGGGAGTCGCTGTTTAACCCATGCATCAACGGATACGTCGGCACCTGGATTCTCGCGTCGAACATCAAGCAGTTCGGCCCGACGTGGAAGGCGGTTGGTGCGTACAACGCCGTCTCAACCAACAAGCAGCTGGTGTACGCAAACCACATTTATCGGCGCGTTGTGCGCGCGGCCCACTGAATCTCATGAAGCCAATGATCATCATGCCCACCCGTCGTCGCGCCTCGATCCTTGCGAAGGTTTTCGCATTACTCGCTATGACGGGCTTGGCGAACGCTGCGTTTCCGCAATCCCACCTGTCGCCGCCAGCGGGTGACGGTTGGCAGATGCTGGAGGCCAACGCAGCGAGCCCAGCCGCCCCTGGCCCAACGGCTTCGCTCGCGATGGCCAACCCTGCACCGAGTGCGGCTGCGACGTCTCACGCATCGCCGCCGCCGGTACTTGCGCCGTTCCAAGCTGTGGCGCCAACGCTCACTTCAACTGCCGTCACGCCAGTTGTCCTGCCGGGTGCACAGGCTGCAGCCGGTTCCAGCGCCCTGACGCTCACGATCACCCCGCAGGACATCAATTTGCGAAACGCGCTCGACCGCTGGCTGCAGCAGCAGGGCTGGCAACTGGCCTGGAAAATCGACGATGACCTGCCGCTCGAATTCAATGCGACGTTCAGTGGCGACTTCGATTCAGTGCTGACGCAAGTCATGCGCGCGACCAATCACATGCGCACGCCTACGCGCGTCTGCGAACACATTAACAACGTCATTCGCGTGGTCGCCCGCGCGGCAAACTGCCAGGACTAAACCATGCGAGCAAACCGCTTCCAGGCCGCTGTATCACTCCTTGCGGCAACCATGCTGACGGGTTGCGTTGTGTCGCAATCGGACATCAACCACGCCTATGACGCAGCGACACACGACGCAACGCGCGCGATGGCTGGCATGGGGGATTCGATGCCGCTAGTCGAGCACGTTTCGACCGCGTTTCTCGGCGATCGGCTTGTGCCCGTTGCGTACGAAGCGACGCTGCCGGCCGTATTCCGCGACAAGACAATCACGCTTCCGGCGAATCTGCCAATCACAAAGATCGGTACGTACATCTCGGATGCGTCGGGCTATCCCGTCCATATAAGCCCGGATGTTTTTATTCCGCGCGAAGCTCTCATCGATGCGGCGTCGGGAAATGCAGGCAGGACGGTGATGCAGACGACCTCAATGGCCGGGGCGGCAAACCTTGAGCCAGTCTACCGGCAACCGGGCAATGCACGGATTGGACAGTATCTGCATAGCGTGACTGAAGACCTCGGCCTCGCCTGGGACTTCGATGGAGCAACGATCAACATATCGCGCTTCGTAACTCGGACGTTCCAGATTGCTGCCGTTCCGGGCGCAGTTAGCATCAAGTCGTCGATGTCGAAGGGCACAGACACCTCAACGGGTACCCAGTCAACAGGAACGGGGACGACGAGCGCTAACACAGGCTCCTTTGCAGCGGTGACATCGACTGGGCGAGACGGCTCCTTCAATCAGATCGACATGATCACGAAGGAGCTCCAAAGCCTCCAGACACCGCTCGGCAAGATCACGGTCAATCCCCAAAGCCGCCTCGTCATGGTGCGCGACACCAAAGAAGCCGTCGATCGCATGAGCGAGGTGCTAAAACACGAGAACGCCATTTCGACGCGTCAGGTCATGGTCCGGGTGCGCACGTTGCAAATAGCACTTAACGACGGGTCGCAGGCCGGTGCAAACGCGGACATCGTCTTCAACAGGATCTCCGACGGTCTATCGAAATACGCCATCAGCATTACCTCACCTACGTCGCTAGCGACTGCCGCCGGTTCCGTCGGCCTTTCGATTCTCAACCCGGGCGCGCCGCTCAATGGCACCAATGCGGTACTCAACGCGCTAAACACCTTTGGCAAGACCATCGCTGACAACACGCAGACCAAGATGACGCTCAACGGACTGCCGATGTCGATCGGTTCCTTCGAAACGAAGGGCTATCTGGCGGCAACGACGCCTGCAACAGGCTCAATCAGCGGTAGCGCTGGTGCGCCTGGACTTACGCCTGGATCGGTAACGGTGGGCGACTTCGTGAACGTCCTGCCATCGGTCAACGACCATAACCAGATCATCCTTTCGTACTGGAGCGATAACTCCAAGCTCAATGGCCCATTCACCACCATCGGTACGGGTTCCGGCGCATCGTCACAGCAGATCCAGTTGCCGGACATCGTGGGCAGTAAGGATGACCAGACGATCGCGTTGTCCGACGGGCAGACGGTGGTCATGTATGGCGCCGTCACCAACAACTACGACGGTACCAGTAACAGCGGGATTCTCAGCTTCAGCGGCGCATGGAACAAGGCCAAGACATTCCAGGTGATCATGCTGACGGCCTCCGTCGTCCCGTCGATGTGAGCGGCGCATGCACTTCGAATCGATTCCCAACGAAAGGAAGGCGCGTCTCGTCTTCGGGCTTGACTGGCGCGCCTATGCGACCAAGGGCGCCGCGGGCGAGCGCCGCCGTTACGCTAACGAGCTCGACGCGACGCACTGCGTTGAGATCAAGGGCAAGGAAGAGACTGTCGCCGGCTTCTGCGCACCGGAGCCATCCGAACGGAAGGGGCTAAAACTCTATTCGGCGGCCGCACGGGTCGCGGGTCTTGATCGCGTGCGCTCGAAGCCCGCGGTGCTGGTTCTGGTTCAGGACGGGCAGCGTGTGCATGTCATTTTCGTTGTCCGCGGCGCGGTGCGCATAGACCAGACGGTAGCCCTCAATGCGCTTGATGCCAGCCTCGATACGGTTGAGGACGAGTGCGCAAAGGACCGTGTCCCCCTGTTCACAATCGGCTACGGCACCGACCTCACGGGCCTCGACGAGCCGTTCACACCAGCCGAGCTGCTGCGAGGCAAAAGCGTTGGTCTGATCAGGAAGGTGCCCGTCAAGGTGCCGACGATCATACCGCTCGCTGTCATTGGCGCCACCGTGGTCTATCTGGGGAGCGAAGCGCTCACCTATATCAATCCGCCGCCACCACCGCCGGCACCGCCGCCGACCTACATGCAGGACTATCAGGCCGCCGTTGCGCGGACCTTCAATGGCGCAGTACCGATTGCTTCCTCACTTGCGCCCGCGCTCATAGACATGCTCGGCAAGCAGGAAACGAACGTCGCCGGTTGGCAGTTCCTTAAGGCGTCATGTGGTGTGACAGGTTTCTGCTCGATCACCTACAAACGCGAGGGCGGCACCTACAAGGAATTCGACGCTCGTGCACCGGCAGAGATGCGTCCAGTGGTGTTCGATCCCAACGGTTTGCTGTTGCAGGTCAAGGGGCCGGCCGTGCCGCATGTCCAGAAGCTCGCGCTTACTGAACAGAAGCAGTGGCCGACCGCGCAGGCTCTTATCAAGCAGCTTCAGACGGACCCGCAACGGCTGTCGACGAAGCCCGACCAGTTGATGAGTCACGGCTACGTGGTCACGTTGCGCCCGCCCCAGCGTCTGCTCGCCCGCCAGCCGAACGCCGGAGAGATCAACGGACCGATCCTTCAGGCTGGCGACTGGTCGATCGACGGATATATGTGGCAGAGCCGGCTGCTAGAAAAGCTGCCGGCCAACATGGCTCTCGACGCACTTGAACTCGAGCTTAAGGACGACGGAAGCGGCGTCCATTTCACCGCGAAGGGTAAATACTATGTTCTCCAATAAATCAGGCCGGTTCGCGGCAGCATCGCTGGTTGTCCTCTGTGCCGCCGGGCTGGCACACGCCGATGAGAAGCACCTGACGCTTGACGACATCGACGGGCTTGCGCGACAGAACCTCGTCAATTCCATGCGGAAGGCTGACGGCTCGCAGCCTCCTGCGGGCGGTGTCGCATTGAGCGCTCCAATACTGGCAGCGCCGGCGCCCCCCGCGGCGACGGTAAACATCGTTGCAAAGCCTCCGAAGAGGTTGGAAACACCGGTGCGAAAGTCCTCACCGGTTTCGTTCGTTGGCGCCTACAGCGATTCGTCCGGTGCGCACGTGCTTTACGACTATCAGGGCGGAGTCTATTCGGCCAGTCGCGGGGAGAAGCTGCTCAACGGTTGGGTCGTGACGCGCGTCGATGGGTATCGCGTAACCGTAGCAGAAGGAAGGCGTACCTGGTCGGAGGTCATCTCGCAGGCCGCCGGCGTCGGTTCGACGGGAGATGGCCCCGCCATCCAGGCAATCACTGATCTCGGCGCACCTCTTCCGATGGCAACGAACGTTGGCGCATTTGGGGGAGGACGGTAAGCATGGGTATTTTTTCCGGCGTTGAGACGGACGACGCTCAGGCGAGCGGGGGCTTTATGAAACGGTTTCGCGGGGTCTGGCTGGCATTCGTTGAGGCAGGGCAGGCGGCGCCGCAGTCAGCTGGCCAACCCGGGCAGGAGCCGACCTTCAGGGAGCCGACGCGCGCGATCAATCCGACAGTCTCGTTTCTTGGCCGCCGGCTTTCCGGCGAAGATGTTGAGGACGTCGAGTCGTACGTAGAATCAGACAAGCCGGTCGCTGCGCCGGCCAGCCCGCCCGCGGCAGTTTACGCGCCTTTCCTGCAACAGCCCGAGCACGTAGGCGTAAATGTCCATGCCCCTTCGGGGGAAGTGGTCGCTGAATCAGGCGCAGACGTAGCCGGCCGTCTGGGCGACGGATATGTAGAAGGCGAGAAGGCGCTGCGTGAGCTGGACGAGCTGATAGCCGCTCAACGGGGATCGCCGAGTCAGACCGCCGCCCGTCAGTCTTCAGCCACGGAAAAAGAGAGCGTCGCGGCCCTCGGTGCCGAGCCGGTGGCCTTGCAGCCTCGACCGCAACCACACCCGGAACAGCAATTCCCCACTGGCGCAACGCCTCGGAACGAGCCCCTACCGGCAGTCGCGACCGTGCCCGTGTCATCGAACCCGCGCTATCCTGTGCCGGGAGCGCACGGCGGTACAGCGCCCGCTGAGCACAACGCCGACGACGAAGAGGATGACAATGAAGAGCCGACGAGCGCATTAAACGGCAGACCGGTGCTGGTGTCGGCCGATGCGCTGCCCGACTTCAAACGGATCGTCACTGGCACGGACGGCGACGCAACCCTGAAGCTGTCGACCGCCGCACGAAAGGAATTCGTGGCAGTCGAGATCCAGCCCGGTATCGCTATCGTTGCGGCGACCGCGCGGTTCAGTGAGCGGGCGCAATTCACAACGTTCGTCAAAGACCTTGCCGCACGCGATCTGCTCGTGCAGGAAGAAATGATCGCGACAGAGGAAGTGATCGCGGCAATTTACGAAGGGAAGCGGCGCGAAGTAACCGGGACCGTGGAACGCGAGGCGTCGCGTGCCATTGGCAATTTCCGGGACATCATCGAAGCCGCGCACGCGTACGGCGCAAGCGACATCGCATTTGAGCCACGGGACTTTCGCGGAGAAGTGGAAGTTCGCTTCCGGGTAAACGGCGATGTGTATACCTATCGGCGTCTGCCAAAAACGATCGTCCGCCGGGCGCTGTCTGCCGCGTATTCCGACCTGGTTCAGAAGAACACTAACTCGGGCAACTCTTTTCAGCCCAGCGCGACGCAGTCCGCAATGATCCCGCTGGTGGCGGGGCGCGACACCATCAATCTGCGCTGGCAGTCCGCGCCGACAGTGGGCGGCTATGACGTCGCCCTGCGTTTGCTCGATGGGAACTTCAAGAATTACTCCGTGTTGATGCCCGAGCAGATGGGCCTCGCGCCGAGCCAGTTGGCCCTGATCGACACGCTCAACTATGTGAGCGGCGGCATCACTGTTCTGACTGGCGAGACGGGTTCGGGAAAGACGACGTTGCTCCGCGCACTGTCGTACATGTTGCCCGACCGCGAGCTAAAGAAGCAGTTCGCCGTTAGCGAGCCGTCCGAATATCCGTTGCCGTGGCTTTCGGAAATCTCGATCATTCGCCGCCCGGACGAAACCGACGACGAGGCGAACCGCAAATACGCGGAAGTAATCCGCACACTCATGCGGATGGACCCGGACGATGTGACGATTTCAGAAGTGCGTGACCGCGTGGTGATGGGGCTCCTGTCGGAGCTTGCGCTCACCGGACATCCGGTGCGCTTCTCGCTGCACGCGGGCGACATCATTTCTGCGTTCATGCGGATGGCCGGCGGGCGTCTCATGCTGCCCATCGATGAACTGGCCGCCGAAGGGTTCGTTAATGCCGTCGGCAACCAGAAGCTCATACCTACGCTATGCCCGCGCTGCAAGCTACCTGCTGAAGATGTGATGCAGGAAGCCGATCTCGAACTGCTGCGCTCGAAGTTCGGACTCGACACGTCGCGAATGGCTTGCCGCAACCACGCCGGTTGCCAGCATTGCCGCCTCGACGGTCTGTTTTCGCGCGACGGCAAAGTGGCCGGCGGAACAAAGCGGCCCACGCTGGTCGCAGAACTGTATAGGCCGACCGATGAATTCCGTCAGCGAATTGCGGTTCGCGACTGGGCGGGAGCACGCGAGGTATGGCGTCGGGAGCGCAAGACCGCCTTCGATAACGAGGACATGACCGGAAAGACGGTATATGAACACGCTCTTTTCAAGGCTTCCCGTGGCGAAATAGACCCACAATTTATCAACCGTTCGATGCAGTCGTTCGGGCAATACCGCGTGTTTCCAGGCGCGGACGGAAAACTTTAAAAGGCTGACGGGTCATGCTTAGTTCGTTGATTGCGCTCCTCCCCGAAGCGACACAGATGCGTATCGCGCGCTGGCGCTTCCAGAGCGTGCGCGAGACGTTCTACAAGGAAACGCGCCTCGACATCGAGAAGAAGGGTCTTCGCGACGTCGAAACGCTGCGCGAGCGGCTCGAGACGTATGAAAACCGCAACCGGAAGCGCAACCGCATCGTGTGGAAAGTCTTTGCCAAGGTACGGGAGCGGCTGGTGAAGGGCGACTCGTTCTCGGCAGCAATCAAGCCGTTCATACCGGGGGACGAGTACACGCTGTTCGATATTGCTGACGAGTCGACGCAGAGGGACGCAGTGGTGCGGGGATTCGAGCTCGCCGAAATGGCGGCGTTCGCCAAGCGCACTCTGTCGTCACAGACCGCGCTACAGGTTGCTTATCCGACGTTTCTGCTTGTCTACCTGTACGGTTTTTGCATGATGTTCGGCGGCATGATCTATCCGCAGGTTGTAGAGATCAAGCCGCTCGAGCAGTGGCCTGATGCCGGGCGGCTGCTGTACCACATCGACACATTTGCCTACGACTACTGGTGGTTATCCACGTCGGTCGTTGTCGGAACCATAGCAGCCTACCTCTATACCCTGAAGCGCTGGGTCGGGCCGCTGCGCATCCGGTTCGACGGCTTCCCATTGATGTGGCGCAACCGGCGCGACATGCGCGCAGCGCTGTTGATTGTGTCGCTCGCTGGGCTGTTCGATTCAAACCTGACGTTGCGCGCGGCGATCAACCGGGTCGCCCATACGGCCGATCCATGGATGCGGTGGCATCTGATGACGATGAACAAGCGCCTCACGCAGCGACCAGATCAGCCAATGCGTGCCCTTGACACGGGCATCTTCTCGGAAATGATCGTGGACACCATCACCGATGCCGCCGGTCGGGATCAGTTTGAAGCGGCGATCAAATCGCTCGGGCGCGATTCGCTTGGCAGAGTCGTCGAAGCGGTGAAGCGCAATGCGCGAATGACTCACTACGTGCTTCTTGGATTTGCTGTAGTCGCTTTCCTGACGATTGGAGTGGGCTCGTACGTCGTCACGGGAGCGGTCAACATGAGTGGTGGCATTCCGGTAGCAGGCGCCCAGTAAGCGCTCAACGAGCAGTCATATCTAGGCACGCTGATACGGCGTGATCTTCGGGAGAAATCTGATGCAACAAAAAAACACCAACGCTGTCCGTCGTTTGAGTCTTCTTCGGATGGGCCGACGAAAAAAGCAGTCAGGTGAACTGTCGCTGATCGAGGCGGGGGCATACATGGCGGGCGCTGCGCTGTTGGCCATCGCGGTCATTAAAGGCAGCACCTATGTCTACACGCTGATCAAGTCCTCCGAGTTCACCAGCGAAGCGCAGATGTTTCACACCGGCATCCTCAATGCGACGCAGAACGATGCTGACTTTTCTGCTGAGACGCTAACGACGTTGGCGACGAACCGGGCGTTCGACTCGGCCGGAGCGCGTCTGGCTAGCGACAAGTCGTCGCTGAAAGGGATCTTCAATCAGGCCGTCACTGTCAGTGTCGGAACACTCAGCACGGCGAACGACTCTCTGATTCTTAGCTATCAGGTGCCTGCCGCCGTATGCGCAATGAGCATTGCCGCGTTGACCAACACGTTCTCGCAGGTCGGTGCGAACAGCACGACGCTCTCGGGACCGACCACAACCTTCAGCAGCACTACGGCGGGCACTGCGTGCGCATCTGCGGGCGCCTACGCGACGCTTCAGCTTTACACGTCGCGCACGTAACGGGGCGATAGGACCATGGGCAGCTTGCTCGAAATGATGTTCGTCCTTCTGGGCTCAGCGATCCTGACAGTGCAGGGCATCAAGCTAGACATTGAGCATCAGCGCGCGACGATGCTGGCGCTGGAAGGACAGAACGAAGCGACGTTGGTGACCGCGTTTCAGGGGTACATCTCTGACAACTTTGGGGCGATCCTGACGCAGTACACCGCCTCAGGTAATAACGCGACCATCACGCCTCCGACGATCGCTCAGCTCGTAGCGGCGGGCAATCTCAAACAGGCACACAAAAGCGGGCCGTATTGGGGTGGTGCGTACGTCACAACTATGACGATGGTGCCATCAGGCTGCACGCAGACAGCGGGGAACTGCCACGTCGCCTTCACGATGTATCCGACCACGCAACTTTTGAAGGGCGGGAAGCCGGACGTCGCTGGTGCTGCACAGGTCGCACTGGCCGGCTCGAAGCTGGCGGGCACGAGCCAGTTTGGCTATTCGAACGCACAGAGCCCAGCGCAGATCACGGGGATCAACGGGTCATTCACGGCAAGCAACCCGCTCGGCTCGAAAGCTGCGTCGATCATGGCGACCAACGGACCTGCGACCGACGGGGACTCGGTCTACATCCGGCGCGACGGTAGCCTGACCTGGACCGGCGATCAGAACGTGAACGGTGTATCGCTGCACAACGTCCAGAATCTGGACGCCACGGGCACGATCAGCACAGGCCGTTTAACCGTTTCTGGCTCATCGAGTCTCGGCACGGCGACGGCCACGACGCTTAACACTACGGGAAATACCACGGTCGGCGGAACGCTCACAGTTGCGCGTACGATCCAGGCCGGGGCCATAGGTGCGCCGCGCGCGTCCTGTAGTCCATTGGGTGCGCTAGCATCGAATAGCGACGGGCGAGGGCAGGCGCTTTCCTGCCAGAACTTGAATGACGGCGCGGGTCCGATCTGGATGCCGGTCGGCGGTCCTACGCAAACCTATAACTTTTATCAGGTTTGGAATGGTTCGGTGGTGCCGTCCCCGTCATGCTTCGCCGGGGGCTATCCGCAAATGCGATTGGTGCCGCAGACTTTCCGGGTCGATACGACTGCGGCGGTGAATTTCGCTGGCCCTGGTTCGGGACCGTGGACGATTTCGATCACAAACGGTTCGGGTTCAGGTACGTCAAATGTGGATGGAGGCGCTATCGGTACAGGCGAAGTTGAAACCTACTGCTCGTACTAAATATCGATTGAACGGTGAGAAAAATATTTAATTTTTTGATCGTGTGCGTGGGTCTTCTTGCTGGATCACACGCATGGGCACAGCGCGAGCATTGCTCGTATGGTTTTCAGGACTCATCTTGCGGGCCAACAATCTCGACTTCGGCACAGACGCCTCCGCAATGCTCTACTGGCCCAGGTTGGACGACTGGTGCGGCGGCGCTTTGGCAGGGCTCGCACTTCTCGTCGCCGCAGTGTAATTACCAAGCGCCTCCGCAGTGTCCGAGCGGATGGCAGGAAATGTCTGGTCCGTCATGGACTGGCTCATCGTGGGTCGGTCTGTCATGCCAACCGCCGCCACCGACGCAGGGTACTTGTCAGTACGGATTTCTGAGCGGTCCAACGTGGAATGGCAGTACATGGATTTATAGCTGCAATGCGCCTACGCCTCCGGTTTCTTCCGATCCCACGGCCCACTGCAAAGCTAACGCTGCCGCGGCTGGGTACAGCGTCCCTGCCGGTTTGACTGCGACGTTGACGAAGATTGGCAGCTACACGCAGGTCGCGATGTGCTACGTCAACGGTCCTTACTATGCGGGCGGTGGACCTAGCGGGGGCACTCAGTACGAGTATGCGTGCTTCTTCGACAATGCAACTGGCAATCAGTACATGGCCGACCGGACGATGGTTTGGTCCTTTTGCCAAGGGTATTCCGGTAACTGAGGCTGCAGCATCGGCAATAGAAAAAAGCGCCCGGAGAGGCGCTTTTTCTAATCCTGGTTTGGTCCTTTTGCCAAGCGTATTCCGGTAACTGAGGTTGCAGCGTCGGCAGTAAAAAAGCGCCCGGAGAGGCGCTTTTTCTAATGAGTTTCGAAAATTTGGAGATTTATCGCGATGAAAGAGTTTTTGAAGTTACTAATTGTGTGTGTGGGTCTCTGCATCGGTAGTCACGCATGGGCACAGGCGCAACGTACGCACTGCGCGTACGGCTTTCAGGACTCATTTTGCGGCACCAAGATCGCGACTGCGGCGCAATCGCCTCCCGCGTGTTCTACTGCGCCGGGATGGACGACGATTGCAGGAGCGCGTTGGCAAGGTTCTCATTACTCGTCGCCGCAATGCAATTACCAGGCGCCGCCGAGTTGCCCTGCCGGTTGGGCGGTGTTGTCTGGTCCGGCGTGGAACGGTAGTTCGTGGGGCGGTCTCTCATGCCAACCGCCGCCACCGACGCAGGGTACTTGTCAGTACGGATTTCTGAGCGGCCCAACGTGGAACGGGAGTGAATGGATATACACATGCAACGCACCGCCCGCGCCTACGGTAACGTGTGCAAGTGAAGCGCAGGCGCAGGGATATACGTTAACGAATGGTTATGGCAGACAGGGCCCCTTCACCGGATACTATACAAATTTCGATGGCTCGTATGGTCATGGCACCTACTACCAGCAACAGTATGGTGCCACGGGGCCCGTCTGGACCGACACTTGCGGCACGTCTGGCAACACATACATTTTGTACTGTCCTGTCAGTCCAACGGACGGAAGCGCGATGGGACAACTCACGGGAAATACAACGTTGCCGGGGCCTGCGGCTTGTGGCGGGCCAAATTAAACCTGACCTAGACAGGTTGTAGCAGAAAAGGGGTGCAGCCTTTGCGGGTTGCATCCCTTCTTTTTTGGAGCGTGTCAAAAACGATTTTCGGAAATAAAAAACCGCCAGTGTGATGCTGGCGGTTTTCGATCAAGGGCCGCGTGAGCCCTTTGCGATGGCGTTAGCCGACGATATTCCCGGTCGTGAACGTGAACGGCCTCGTGAAAGCAGTGCCGTTCACCGTGCCCGACACGTTCACCGTGTACGTGGTGTTCGGAGCCAAAGGCGTTGCCGGGTAAGCGACCGCTGCATACGGCTGCGTCAGCTTGTTCGGATCGTTGGCCGAATCGATCAATTGCAGGTTGATGATATTGCCGGACGGGT
The DNA here is from genome assembly GCF_046026895.1 of Paraburkholderia sediminicola. Classification (GTDB taxonomy): domain Bacteria; phylum Pseudomonadota; class Gammaproteobacteria; order Burkholderiales; family Burkholderiaceae; genus Paraburkholderia; species Paraburkholderia sediminicola_C. Next base: position 24,328 of record NZ_JAQQEU010000034.1, on the reverse strand, counting down.
CCGTCATCGTGCCCGAAGTCAGTACAAGCGTATCGGTCGCGTTGCCCATGACAATAACCGGCGTGCCCCACGGACCCGAAGTATTGGGCGGCGTCGGGGATTCCGAAACAGCCTTGTACGGAACGCCGGTCGTGCCTTGGCATGGGAACGTAATGGGTCCGCTCGTGGTGAGTTGCTGCATTTCAGTGTTCAGCAGGCTCATCGAGCCCCACACTTCCGGCGAACCGCTGAACGCGGTCTCATACTCACCGATGCCAATCGTCTTAACCGGCGTCAAGATGGCCTGCGAGTGATACACGGTCGAAATCCATTCGTTCACCAACGTCTGGCCGTATTCCGCTTCGGAAAGATTCGACGTGGTGTAGTAGGCAGCGCTCACGCCTGCGCCCACGACGCCGGTAGAGGGAAATCCGAAATGCACGGCACGATCAAGGTAGCTCACGCCGGTAAAGCCTTGCTGACCAGCCGTTTCGTTGTCGGCCACCGTGTTGTTCAATCCTTCCCACATCGCATGCGCTTGCGCAGCTTGATCGAGAACCGTGTTTTGCTGAACTGCCGGGAAACCGCATTGCTGACGATAGGCGTTCACCTGATTAAACATCGCAAGCGTGGCGCTGTCCGCAGCGTATTGCGGGGTGGGTTGAGTGCCCGTTACCGGAGAGCTGGCCGAACTGGGAGCGCTGGCCGAACCCGGAGCGCTTGCGGGTGTGCCCGCAGCGGGCGAGCTGCTTCCACCACCACCACCACCACCGCATGCAGCGACGAGGATAGCAGCCGCAACTACGGCGGAAGTCAGTGTAAAAGTGCTTTTGATGGTCATTTTTCTGGCCCTAGTCGTTAGTGCAGTCGCCCCCGCGATCTGCTTACTTTCATCTTATCGAGCGCAATCCAAAGTCAAGGGAGCGTCGGCCGCAACTCTCGGAAAGCGTGAATGCATACCCCAAATTTCGCGTGCGCTGGCATTGTAAAGAGCGGTAAGCCATTGCGGCGAGAGTGTCGTTGCGTAGGCGCAACCGTTTGCTACCGCCGTCCGGAGCGGTTCCTTCGCCGGTTTATGCGTATTGCAATAAAAAGCGCGGCGAGCAGAGTGCCGGCGATCGCTGGCTGCTGTTGTCCAACCGTCGAGAGCATCAATGAGCCTCCCCAGGCCAGCGCGAGAAAGAACACAAGGTGCTTGAATGCCTTGCTGTCCAGCACGCGCAGAATCCGACCGCCCGATCTCGCGCACTGCTTCGCATACTGCTCGTTGGATTTTTCGAGGTCGAACGTCTCAGGCGTCGCCTGCCGGTCCGCTCTGTAATGGCGCTCGTACTGATTGAAGCGAGCGTCGCCGCGGCCTCTGAGCCAGGCCGCGACGCTGTCGCCAAAGAGATAAGCGAAGTCCTGCATATCAGTGCATCACGTCCGAGCAGAACTCCACCGCGCCAATCACACCCGAGATGCATTGGCCGTCGGCTTCGGCGTGGAACTCGCCAGTCTCAATGTCGCGCCAGCCGAACTGGACCCGGCCATCGTGAGAAAAGACCACCAATCCGATCTGAACCGCGAAATCCTGATGCATGGCCCGACCTCCGTTATTGTGATTGCTTGCGCTTGCCCACCTGACTTTTTGGCGCGAGAAGGTAATTGCAACCGGGGCAGCTAAAGTCCTTCGCGAGCTCGATCTTGCCTTCGCCGTTGGACAGGACGTAGTCGGTGCCACAGGCCCGGCACGGCGCCATCGTGAGACGGGAGTCCATGGCCATCGAACGCGTCAGGTAGTTGGCCCTGTCTGCGGTAATCACAAGGTTCCTGCCGAACACATCTTCGCCATGACGTCATTTGCAGCTATCAGCGCCTGCGGAATGTTCGCCTTGTTTTCGAGGCCGTTGCGGTAGAGCCAGACATAGACCGAAGCTTGGAGTCGATGAACGGCTGTCAGGTCAGGGAACTCGCCCGACACCCGCAAGGTGAACTAACGCCGTGGATCTCGCGGTACAAAGCGCGCGCCTTGTTCTGGTTAAGGCCAAACAGGTCGATCGCCGTCGCTGAGCGGCAACCTTGAGCCATCATCAGCCGGGCGAAATCTTCACGCTGGCTTCGCTCAAGCCGAAGGTCGGTCCACAAATGCTTGTAGGGCAGCGATCCTGCCCTTACTGGCGAGGTGGCCATGATGTAATGAGCAACGGTTTCCTCGGTCAGCCAACCAGCGCTGTATTCGAGCCAGAAGTTCTGATCGTGGAATCGCCACTGGAAAAGCGGAAAGCTGATGGAGCCAACCGCTTTTTCGAGCCGTGCCATTGGCACCTGCTTCAGGTAAGCAGCCATTTCGGTCGAGATGCCTAGCAGCGGCACGGCGACGATGCTCATGTGCAGCACGTCTTTCAGCAGTTGCACGTACGACAGGTTGTAGTGGTAGACGTCACGGCTGGTGACCTGGTCTAGCTTGGGCATCGCCGCGATAAGGCTTTCTACTTTGGGCGAGTACATTACTCCGTCGACAAAGCTTTCCCAGTCTCGCGGATCGTCGAGGACCGGTGAGAGCGCGAGGAACGGCATGTTCATCAGGGTGGCCTTTGCCCCGATGTGTTCATCGAATGTCGCGACGTTGTCGAGCGAAAGCGAAAACACGGATTGCATCCGGCCGTTCGCGCCGATCGAACGGCGCATGAAGTCGGTCAGAGCGAAATTGCCGCGCTGCACTTTCTCCGTCAACCAATCGGAGAGAAGAAGGTTTTGCGGCTCACTATGGCCGTAGAGACTAACTTTAAGCATTTTTTCTTTTCGTACTCTATGCGAGCGGCATGAGCCGCTCAACCCCGTTAACAGCGTCTTAGCCTTTCGTGCGCTGCAGAGCTGCCTCGATTTCCGCCACGTACTTGCGCATCGTCGCGGCGATCGCTTCAAGTGTCGAATTGAATTCGGTTGGGTCAGCCGACGCCTGGACCGCCAGTTGCACGGTTGCCATCTTTGCTGCAACCGATGCCCACGCCGTGGTGAGGTCTGCTACAGCGTTTTTGACCGCAATACGAGCATCGAGCGCGGCTTGGCTTTCACGCAGGCTGGCCTCGAGTTCCGCCTTCCGCGCGTCCAGCAACTGTTTTTCCCTCAATTTTTCGTCTAACTGGCTCGAGAGACCGTCCAGCGCTTCTTTGAGCGACGTGTACGATTGGGGCAGCGTTTCAACCGGAACTTCGACTCGCTCTACCTTTGGCGGAGCGCTTTCCAGCGCCATAAACTTGTCAGCCAGTTCCTTGTACTCTTTGTTCTTGTCGGCCAACGCCTTCTCAAGGGCCGGATATCCAGCTGAGTTCCTAGCGAGCATCTCGGAGAGAGTGGCTATGCTCTTCTCCTGTTCGAGGATCGCCCGTTCGTGGTCGGCAATCGTGTGCTTCAAATGGCCGTTTTCCCGCGCGCTCTGATCGAGGGCTAGCTTGCTGTCAGCGAGCAAACCTTCGATGTTAGCCACGTGAGTTTCTTTATCCGCAATCTCTTCTTCTTTCAGCCGGAGCGCTTTTACGAGCTTCGCGACGTCCTCGCGGGACATATCTGGCGTCGCCTGCTTCTGCGTAGCGACAGCTTCGATCTGCTCATCGGTTACGTCATCCGCGGCTAGTATCCGTAGCTCACCAAAGCTGAACATCTGCACAGCTTCGGCTTTGTCCGCGAACTTCATATGACAGCGCATGTAGTTGTATGCAGAAGCCCGCGTCAGCTTCATGGCCCGTTCGAAGAAAGCAAAGCACAGTTGCGCGCCTCGTCTCTGACTCTTTGGGGTGTCACCGACCAGGCCGGTGTGATGGTTGATCGCCATCGTCATCATTTGCTGGAGGTGCCCGCCCAGTATGATCAGTTCTGAGACGACCTTCTCCCGCGACTCGGAGACGGCCATCATGTGTTCGACGAGGTTGGCCACCAGTTCGGTGGTCTCTGCGCCGCCGCCGAATACGTCACGTGCCGCCGCCGCGATCTTGTCGCGGGTAGCAGCTTTCGGGTCCTGCATGCTGAACACTAATTCGTCCAGCGGGTCGAAGGGCACCATTTGCCCAGCGTTAGCGTCGGTCGGGGGCAGTGAGCCCTTAGTTACGAACCCCGACACCAGCCCGCGCCCATTGGGCCGGCGATCGGGACTGGACGTCTTGCCATTTTGCATTCTTCTCTCCAGAAGTTAATAGGAACGACCACCCTGGTTGTCGTCGTCAGATTGAGCAGATTGCTCGTGAGACTGGACGGCGCAAATGCCGCGCTGTCACTTAATGGTTTGCGCTTGGACGGTTGTCGCTGTTGCCGCCTCTTGGCAGTTGCGGGGACGCCGAACAGTCGTCGCTGCTCTGCTCCAGTAACAATTTCAAGCGCCCCGTGAATGCTTCCCGCGTCATCTCAAATTTGTAAGAGAGAGTAACGCTAAGGATTCAAGGTCCAGCCCTCGAAAGGCGCGCATTTTGTACCGCCTTTCGCCAGAGCGCCCCGCTTTTGTCGCTCCTAAGAAAGCCTAATATTTAGTTATCGGTCGCAGTCTTGAAACATTTAGTGACATCTGTGGAGCATCGACACTATTGGATTTGTGACACGTAAAAGTTACCTGGATACGCGGACTCGGTGCGCCTCCATCGCGGCGTGGGACGTGTCGACCAGAAGGGCTATTGCGGCGGTCGCCTTCCCCACGTCCGGGCGGCATCCCGCCGTAGCTGTCGCGTCTCGCGCGCAGCCAGTGCGAAAGGTCGCCAAGAGAAAGAAGGTCCGAATGCAGCGCGGGGCTGAGATGTGCATCCTCAGAGACAAGCAACCCTGCGCCGGCGACGGGCTACAGCGAGGGAAGGCGGCTGCGGAAAAACGCAACCTTTGTCCGGTTCTGTTCGAGCGGCGATCGACGGTCCTGGGCGTTACCGTCGCGATCTGTCCTCGTCAGGAGTCCGGGGGCCGACGCGGGACTGATGTAGCCCGACCAATTTTTCGTCTCGAATACGAAGATGCCGAACGGGGTGACGGCGAGGTGATCGATCTCCGCGGTGGGGAAATCGGTGCCAGGCGCGTGCTTGATGATGATTGGCCCGTTGAAGAGAGAATAGTCGGCGCCGCAGAGAGCGGTCAGGCCGTCGCGCAACTTGGCCTGAGCTTTGGCTTCGCCAGCCTCGCCGAGCGCCGCGCTGCGGTCCTTTGGCTTGTGCCGGAATAGGTCGCCAATCGACGGACGTTTCTTGCGGGTGAGTAGTTTCCATGCGGCGACGCCCAGAAGGATCTCGAAAAACATTGCTGCCCCAATGCGTTGTTGATGGGACCAGCTTGACACGTCCTCATCGAAGTCAAGGAAGCGAAAGACGTCGAATTGGCAGTGCAACGCGAAAGCGCACATGTTTTTTGGAGCTTTACCCCCGCTGAGTCGCGAGGCGATGCGTAAAGTGATTCCTATCCCCGCGTCTTCGACGCATCGACCTGAGTTTTTGGCCCCTTTCTGTACCTGCGGCCGACCTCTATCCATCTGTTCACTTCCGCCGATAGCTGCTTTTGTCACGACTCAACAGAGCCGTGAGGAAAGCGTCTCTCCGCGCGCCCGATTTCCCTGCTCGAATGAGCATCGAAACGGTCCAGTGCCTTCCAGCCCTGGACATCCCCTAGTGCGTTAATTTTTCTGGAGAGAAAAATGCCGAAGCTGGTCTTGATGAAGGCGACGCGTTCGCCAATGTGGTTCTTTGCTGCGTGCTTCAGCCTTTGGTTTGCGATGCACTCGTTTTTCGCCGCTCTTTTCGTCGGTTTCGTTGCTTACCAGTGGGTCAAAGCATCCATTCGCAAGACGATGAAAGACGAAAAAGAATCGAGTGACAAAAGTTCAGCAACGCCGGCGACTGCCCAGCCTCAGGCTGAAGCAGTCCCGACGGCGTCTGTAACCCCTATCAAACGACAGTACGCCAAGTCGCCTGTCGTTGTTTCGCTTAAAACCGGCACCGACGAATAGTCGGCCCGCCACTGACCGCAAAGATGCCCTCTGGGGCGTCTTTGCAACTTCACCCCAACGGGAACCGACCCGTTGCGGGCATGGGTTCCCGTTCACCGGAGATAACCCATGGAAACCGGAATCACGGGATGGCAACTCGATATGTTTGGCGGGGAATTGCCAATCCTTGCCAGTCTGCCTCTCAAGCCTGAGCCGCTTCCCGATCCGAAGTTCTGGAGCGAAGCGGTGCGCGAAAAAATGGTCGACGCACTTGTCGGCTTCGCCACTGACAGTCGTCGCGGCGACAACATGCCCGAGTCGCTGATGGATTGCTGCACGCTCCTGAGCGACAGGCTTCGCAACCGCAAAAAGCTTGAACTCGACGACTACCGGGCAACGCTCGGCTGGGTGATGGAGTTTTGGGACGGCGCTCTGCCGTACCGGTACGTTTGCCTCATCAACGGCGTCGACCCCGAGATCCTGCAGGACGTCATCGTCAGTAACCCGCTGCTGAAGCGTGACATGGAAGACGTTCGTCGCTGCTGCTTCGGCTCCTTGCTGTAGGAGAGCCGAAAATGGCAACAACGACATTCAGCAAAGTCCTGGGTGGCATCTTTGGCATTGGCGAGCCGGTATCAGCGCCGGCAACTCCCGCGCCAGTAGTAGTAGGGCAAGGGGGGCGCAACGAGCGTCAGCTGGTGATCGCTGGCGAAGCCCGGCTTTTTCGCGATGAGGGCGACGTGGTGGTGCAGTTTCGCCCGGCCTTCGATTACGAATTGCGTGACACGCCGGTCGGCATGAAGCTGGTCCCGTCACTCGAACCTCACTGGGCCGTCGTTAGCGAACATCCCGGCCCGCTAAGGGACGCGATCGCAGCAGCGATCATGGCAGCCGCCCCGCCAGTTACCCGGGAGCGTGAGGCTGCAGAGGCAGAGCGTCCCCGTGCACGCGCGCAAGTCGAGCCAGCTACCGCACCGGTCGTGATCGAGAATGCGGTACCGGCGTTGGCATCGCCCACGAAAGCGCCGGGCACACCTCGCACGGAACGTTCGCATTACGGCGTCGTAACGCAGTGGGGTGAGCGCGAGTTCCCGGATGGCAAGCGACCCGGCAAGACCTATGAGTCGTTCTGCCTGACGCTGGAGCACCGTGGACAGACCCGCGTGTTGCAGGGCGAAGGCCTGCGTGACGCGATCGCGGAGACGCACTGCCGCATTGGAGATCGCGTCGAAGTCCGGCGACTTGGCAAGACGAAGGTGCCCGCAGTAAATACGCGCGGGGAGCCCATTCTTGATCCGACAGGCGCTCAAGTCCTGTGGGACAAGTGGCTGTGGTCTATCAAGAAGAAGTCTTGATCGCCATTCAGCACGTCTGATCCCGAACCTCCTCACCTTTGTTCCCGTATCGGCTCACCTTTTCGCTGCCTTGACCATCCCTTACGGGGCGGCAGGGCGCGAAGGGTGAGTTTTCCCTCCTCGCACCTTTCCGTAATCCCAACCGGCAGCGCCGTCCTTGCTGAGAAAAGCCGTTTCGCGCGCCTCGCGCGTGACAGACGGCTTTTCTGAGCAACGGTTTCACCGCCTGTAAAGGCATCGACCTCAACCACACCACTACTGGAGTGACATATGAATGTTAAGGACCTGAAGCTGTCCCCGGAACAGTGGGTAGCGTTGCTCCAGAAGTACGGAGTGCCCGCAACCTCATTGACCGGGAAAGGCGCACCTTGTCCCATCTGCGGCGGCAACGACCGCTTTACTTATGACAACAAGCGCGGCCGCGGCGACTGGGTGTGCCGCAAATGCAATGAAGGAAGCATGAGAGCCGGAGACGGCTTCGAGCTTATCTGCAAAACAGCCGGGATCACCTTTCGCGAGCTGATGCTGGAACTCGAAGGCGGCATTCCGCTGCCGGTGCGTGACACACCCAGACTCTCTGGCATAGCGCCTTCGGCCGGCCGCAAGGCCGATCCGGCATGGGCGCGAAAGAGGCTCGAGTCGATGTGGGAGAGCGCTGTGGCGCATGGGCGCGACGATCTCATATCGAGGTATCTGCGGGCGCGTGTGCCCGGCCTCGACCTTTCGTCGTCGCCGGCACTCCGGCTGGCAATGCTCGAGTACCGGCATGAAAAGAAGGTGATCGGTAAGTGGCCTGGCGTTCTCGCCAGATTCACGCTGCCCGACGCACGCCTCGGCACACTTCATCGGACCTTCCTTGATCGGTCGAAGCCCGCGAAGGCAACGATCATCACTAACGATGGCGAAGTTCTGCCTTCAAAGATGAACGACGTGACGTTGCACAAACTGAACGGCGGCGCAGTCCGGCTGATGGAGCCGGTCAACGGCGAGATCGGCGTGGGCGAGGGGCTCGAATCGGTGCTCGGCGCGCATATGCTTTTTGGCGTACCGGTCTGGTACTGCCTTAACCGCGTGTTGCTCTCCGATTTCGTTGTTCCCGATGGCCTAGGGATAGGCGTAGTGCACATCTTTGCGGATTTTGATGCGGTAGATCCGAAAACGCGGAAGTCGCCCGGGATGGCTGATGCGCTGGTGCTTGCCAAGCGCCTTCGCGCTGACGGCTACACCGCAATCGTTCACCGCCCCAAGGTTCGCGGGACTGACTTTGCGGACGAATGGATGGCGTCGGGTAACAAGCCTCGGGGTCGAGCCGGCCCCGTGCGGCTCGGCGGGACGCGAGAGGCACTGCATATCTGATTAACGGCGGCTTCGTCCGCTCAGTCGTTGTTCTTAACCGCCCGGTGGGGATTCGTCCCCGCCGGGGCCGCAATCCGTCTGGGCCTTCCGTATGGAGAGAAGCATGTTCAAGATGATTGTTGGCCGGTTTGAGATTGTTGCTACCTCGGGCATCAAGAATGGTTCGGTACGAGTCGGCAAGTCAGAAGCGCAGGCTTACGATGTGATTGACCGGCGTCAGGCAGTGAATGCGAAGCCTGAGCAGACAGGCATGGAACTGGACGACGCGTGGACTTATTGCGTTCGCTACCAAGGTCGAGCTCGCGGTATCGCCTTATTGCATTGACTCAACCCCATAACGACAAACCCGGCCATTGGCCGTAATGCCGTTCACTTAACAAAAATGAAAAAGCCGCGCATCCTCACAGGAGCGCGGCTTTTTTCTTTTTTGCGAGGCAACCTATGAGTCGGACTAGATCTTGGACGACTGACTCATGTCGACGCACTCCGGCCCCTCGAGCCGGTGCGAGGTCAACGACAGCTTTAGGCGAACAGCGGCCCTGCGCGCGGCCTCGTCGCACGGCAACTCCACGCGCTCATAGGGACTTGATTCCATGGATTTTGCGATTTCATTTGAGTTGGCGACCATGCTAGACGCTCCGGCATAACAGGTTTATATCCGAGCTGCGCCGAGATGATCCGACGTCTGCGGTAGCGACCAGCGTCTTCTACACGGTACATAAGAAGAACGCTGACCAAATCGGTCGACCGCCTATCGGCTGGCCGACCGTCGATGGTCAATGATAGTTTCCACACATGGCTTACTGCGGTGGTGAGATTGGCGATCTCACGGCTCAAAGACAAATGGTTTGAGGACAATGCGTCGTCGTTGCCATTTTTGAAGCCGGCGTATCTTTCATCCGCCCAAGGAGTACTGCGACGCGCACAAGTCGCTTCGAGATAACAAGCATGTAATCCGAGAGACAGGATCGAGTCAGCGGCGGTTGACCAAAATGGAATCAACGCTTCCGGACCGGTGACGAAGGGTACCAAGACCCCCGTTGATCGTCGATGCCACTGGAGATTGCCATGCTCATTTATTCGATCCGTTATCGCGATGTCTGCGGCCGGTGGTCGGTTGCCTTCGCATATGCCGCTTCACAGTCCGACGCTGAAGCGATTGCAACCTGCCGTTATGGCGCGTTCCATTCCGTCAGCCGTGCCCGGATTGGTTCTTTGGACAACGCAGCCTTGTGATTCCGGAACGGCCAAATTGGATCTGAGCGGCAATTGCAGCCCATCGAGTCGCCTGCTCAGCGAACGGCTGCTTGCAGCCCTCGGGCTCGGCGACGAACGTGGCTACCTCGTCCGTCCCAATGCCGCACAACAAGGGATTCCTCGCCTCTTACTCGGCTTGTCCTTAGGCAAACAGGTTCTATCAAATCCACGAATTCCAGCGAGCACTTCTGAGTCCGCTCACCGCCTTGGCCCAGGCTATATGGTGGCCGTCGTTGCCGATCTGGTGCAGCGAAGCGGTTCGAAGATGAGTTCGCGGCGAACCCGATAAGGTCGCGATGGGCCCGCGAGGCGGACACTGGTGTCAAACGGGCCCGACGCATAATGAGTTTGTAAAGGAGAAAGACCATGGATGCCAAACCACCGAAGATTCCGGCCCCGGATAAAGTCTTTAGCCCGGATCCGGAACCTGTCGGCGTCGAATTTTTGGGTGCGGAACTGCCGGAGCACGTGCGCGCCTTTTTCGACGAACAACGTAAGTCGTGCCACGCAAAGTAACTGTGCAGTGGCGTAACGTAGCGGTGTTCTTCGTGCCTGATGCACGGGGCCTGGTGGCTCGCGCGCTCCCTGATCGCTTTGGTTTCGACGCTTCAAATAGAGGGACTGTCGCCGGCTAGTGCCGGCGTATGTCGTTATGCTTTGCGCGCTCCTGCTTGCGCAAGCCTCGGTTCTGCTCAACTTCCAGCAACGGCTCGACCGCGGGCGATGCGCCAGTGCGATCGCTGATCGTCTATTCTTCTGTTTTTTCCAAACGGTGGGCCGGGGCGGGCCGGTCCTGCGCGCCGGGTCGCAAGACATATCCCGGCCCTCCCGGGCGTGGACATTGCAATCGCGATGACGCTACGGGTCCTAGGCTGCATCACGCTCGCCGCCCTATCAGGGATAGCGGTTGTTTCCTACGCTGCGCGTCGTTTGCGAGACAGTGATCAACCCCATCAACATGCCGCTTGCCGCTAAGCACCAGATGCAGAGCGCATCGACTTCATGCAGGCGCATTCCGCGCGGGCGCGCCGGGGTGCGAGCGGGAGTTCGCTACGTCCACGAGCGGTTGCCAATCGAACCCTTCGAGCAACACCGCAAGCTGCACCGGGGACATCGGTGCAACGTCCATGTCAGCGGTTGATTCGACTGCCCAGTTCGTCACCGCCTCAGGCATCTCTTCGATTGCACTCACGGCGTCGTCGCGTGATATGACGGCCTGAGATACAGCAACGACACCCGTCAGTGCGGTGACAGCCAGAGCCGCACGGGTTGTGATAGTGATGTGACGCAGCATGCTCGATCTCCATTTAAATTGCGGGGAATTAACGGATTTGTCTGTGCGCGCATTAAGAGCATAAGGAGTCGAACCTTATCGTCTGCTTAATAGCCGCACCAAAATTGAGGCCAGCGTGTATATGCCAATCGCATTCCCGAAGACGATGCGTGCAGCGTGATCTTTGATGGCGGATTACGGGAAAACGAAAAGAGCAGGCGCAATCAAATGAAAATGGCTCCCGATAGGCTTCGAAACCTTGAATTCCAACAAGCCAACGCACAGTGCTTGACGCGGTCGCGCCCGTTAAACCCGGTATTGTGTTTCCCAAGTGAAACCGCCCAGCATTAACGAAGGTCGCGGACTATTCCGGTGCGGCCCCGAGCCATCTGCAGATGTAGTGATTGGACCGGTCATACTGTGAACTGGATGACGGTGTCCTTTAACCCTACCAGTCCCGCGTCAGTGCGGAGTAGCGGACCTGACTGTTCGTCCAATGAACGCAGAAGAACCCTGCCGGGGGCGGGCATTCCCATCTGCCGAGGGGCCGTTCACGTTCGCGCGATGCCAGTATGCCTTCGAAAGCACGCATTAAATTTGCTAGCCGCCGATGGGCACGACGGCTGAAGGGCGGCTTGTTGGACAGGCGCGGCCGTTCGCTAAATGATCGCGACGGGCCGCTCGTGGCCGACTACTGTCTCATGCGTTTTGCATCAACTCGTGCCTCCGTGGCGCCCAGTGGCCGGCCGAGATCGACCCATTGGAGCCACTCAGGCAAGATCTGCCAGCGTCCGTTTCCAGACCCACAGGAGACCATGCGCCAAGCCAGTTACCGATCCTCGCGGCACTGGTCGTTCCAACATCTGGTCACCGCCATGGCATACGCCAGGCGTGCGCTACTGGACCACGAGGTGGACGCGAACGTCTTGATGGCTCTCGACCGGCCTGCCATTCTCGGTGGCGGGGAAGAAGCGCCAGTTGTGCAGCGAGGCGAGCAGCAGCTGGTTCAGACGCGGCTGTTGCGTCGGCTGCAGGAGTTCGACCTCGACGGAGCCGTCCGGGTGAATCGTGAAACGCGCAAGCGCAATGGCGTGATACGCGGCTTCGCGCAAGTCGTCCGGGATTTCCGGCAGTGGCTGCGTGATTATGCGCGCGCCAGTATGGCCGCTGCCGCTGGCGGCGACGTCGGTCGCGGCCGGTGAACGATTGGCCACACTCTCCGATGGGATGGCCGATGCTGGCGGCGCCGGAGGCGCGGGGGAAGGCGCCGCCGGGGCCGAGGGTGGCGCTGGCGGCGCCACATGCGCGGCAGCTTGCTGGGACGGTTCCTTGTGTACGGGAGTCGCATGAGGCACCGGCGCCGGCGTTGCATGCTTGATGTTCGCCGGCCGTGCCGGATGAACCGGCGCGGCCTGCGCCGGCGTGCTTGTGGCCGGCGGCGGGGGCTCAATTTCAACGAGTTGCGCGTCGAGATTCGGAGGCGAAGGCGGCGTGATCTCAGGCGTCACGAGCAGTCCGCCGACGAGCACGAGCGCTGCGCACCACAACCCGAATGCGATGGCCACCGCAACGACGATGCGTGGTTTCGGCTCGTCCAGCAAGGACGTGTTGCTGAGGCGGCACACGTTACTCATGGTGAACGGCGATCAGGAAGTGCTGCACGCCGGCTTTCCGTGCTTCGAGCATCGCCTTGACGACCACGCCGTGCGACGCGGTGTCGTCGGCGGCAACCACCAGGTTGCCGTCGGGTTTCAGCAACGGCCGCAGTGCTCCCGCTAGCGCCGCGAGCGGCACTGGCTGCCGGTTGACGAAGATAGCATTGGCGCGCGTCACGGTGAGGGTTAGCGGCGTGTCCAGATTGAGCCGTTGCGCCTGGCCGCCCGGCAGGTCGATCTTGATCGAATCAAGTCGCTGCATCGAAAGCGATGCGAGCATGAACGTGGCCAGCAAAAAGAACATCACGTCGATCATCGGGATAATTTCAATCTTCCCGCGCCGAGCCTGTCTTGAGCGTTTCAGTTTCACGTGCGCGGTCCTTGCGCATGCTCACGGGCGAGCCGCAACTGCGCCGGCCCTTCCGCGCGCTCCCGGTCGAGCCGGCGTTGCACCGCTTCTTCCGGATCTTCCTGGTCGAGTCGGATCTGCCCGATCAGCCGTGTGCCGACCCGCTCGAAGTGATCGAGCAGCTCGCCGACCCGCCGGGACAAATAGTTGAACGCGAAGAGCGCGACCAGAGCGATCAGCAGGCCGATCGCGGTCGCGATCAGTGCCTGCGCGACACCGCCCGTCACACCGGTCGGGTTCGCCACGCCCTGTCCGCCGATCAGCTTGAACGAGTGCATCATGCCGATGATCGTACCGAGCAGTCCCAGCAGAGGGGCGGCCGTCACGATGGTTTCGAGCAGCCACAGCCCCCGGTTCAGCGCGCGCTCGATATGCTGCGCGGCGGTCTCGGCACGTGACTCGATCCACCAGATCGGCGCATGGCCGCCGTCGAGAATCGGCGCGGCGAAGCTGCGTAGCGCATGGCGCTCGGGCAGCGCCGCAATCTGTGCGCGTGTCTGCGAGAAATCGACGACGGGGGCCTCGATCAGTTGGTCAATGCGGGCTGGAATTCGCGCGAACCGGTGCAGCGAATAAGCCTTGTCGAGGATGATCGCAAGGCCGGCCACCGCGAGGACGGTCAACGGATAGATGACCCATCCGCCCAGGCGCACAGCGAGAAACAGTTCGGAAAAATCATTCATGGTGTCTTGGCTTCCTGCTCACGCGGCGGGAGGCCGCGCGGGTGGCTTAAAAGTATTTCGTGATGCCTGCGTAGAAAGCGCGCGTCGGTGCGAACTGCGGGGCGCCAACGCCAATTCCAGAACCGTCGCGCAATTCGTAGGCACGATTGAGCAGATTGACCACGACCAGGCGTCCATCGAAGTTGCCGACAAGGGGCGCCCGGAAGTGGTGGATGACCGCGAGGTTGATATTCACGTAGAACGGCACATGATCCGTGTTCGCAAAGCCGCTGCGCAGACCGCTGCCGAAGGTGGTATCCGCGCTGTAGGTCGTGCGGGCAAACGTGTAGGCGATCCCCGCCGAACCGGTGATCAACTGGTCGTGGTCGAGGTTGACCGGATGGCTGGCGATGTACGCAAGTTCATCGGGTGAGAAATTGAACTGGCCCGAGACGATGTTTTCGCCAGTTGCGCGGCTGAGCGCCAGGTTCGCATACGCGGAAAAATGCTCGTCCTTATAGTTGGCAGTGAATTCGACGCCGTAATCGTGGCCGGTCTGGTAGTTGAACGGCGTGTTGATCAGGGCGGTGCCGAACTGCCCTTCGTCGAGCAGATCGGTCGCCTTCTTGTAGTAAGCATCCACGCCCACCGTGACGGCGGAGGTGACGCGCTGGGTTACGCCGACATCGAAGTAATGGCTTCGCTCGGGTTGCACTGGCGAATTTTGCGGACTCGCAGCCTGGTTGGTCGTGTTGTTGAACTGCGCCACCGTGGTCGGCGCGATCAGTTCGAGAGGGGGGGGTGTGAAGTACCGCGCGTAACCTGCATGCAGCGTGGTGCTCGGCGTTGCCTTGTACACCACGCCGACGCGCGGGCTCAACTGGCTGGCATCGACGACTTCGTTCATTTTGTCGTAGCGCAGCCCGTAATTGATGATGAGCTTGTCGTTCACCTTCCACTCGTCTTGCACATAGACGCCAAAGAGCCGGCCGATCGTCGTGCTCGCGCTGTTGATCGTCAAGGGCTGGTCGGAGGACTGGGCGCCATCGACAGTGGGGAACACCGAGACACTGTCGTTGGCGACCGCGCGGTCCTGTTCGAAGTACACGCCGGCGCGCAGCGTGTGCGAACTGTTCAGCCGGTAGGTGGTATCGCCCTGCAGTCCATTGGCCCAATTGCTACGGAAGTCTTGCGAAGCGACGCCGTTAAAGAGCAGATCTCCGATCGGATCGGGGTTGAACTGCGTGCGCGTATAGCGCGTGAAGTACGCGACCTGATAGTCGAGCTTGTCGCCGTTCGTCCCCTGCAACGCGACGGTCGCGAAGTTGTTGAGTTCACTCTGGGTTTCGTTGAGCGCGGCGGAATCGAAACTGGTCCGGCCGTTGAGCACGAATTGGGTCGGTTGCCCTGGTGTATTCGGGATTTCGAACTGGTTGCTCGCGGTGCCAAAGGTGACGCTGACCCGGGTAAGCGGGTTGATCAGGTACGACATGTAGCCGAATGCATTGCCTTGCCGGGTGTGGTCGTGCAGCGGCGAGCCGTCCGAGGTCGGCGCTTCGATGCCGAGATCGTTCACGCCGGCCGAACCGCTGAAGTAGTAAGTCAGCGCGCCCTGGGTGCCGTACACGTCGCCGCTCGTCTGCGCGGTGCCGTGGCTGCCGCCGTACACGCCTAGCGAGCCGCCGTTGCCCGCTTCGCCCGACTTGGTCGTGAGATCGACGATGCCAGCGGTTCGCAACCCGTATTGCGCGGGAAGCGCGCCGGTGAGCAGGTCCACCTGTTGGATGATGCGCGTATCGAAGGACTGGCCAAAGCCGGAGATCGGTTCCGGAATCATGATGCCGTTGATCCGGTATTGCAGGTTCGCGTGTTCGCCCCGCACGTGGACCATGCCATATGAATCCTGCGCGACGCCGGGCGCTTGCAGCAGGACCTGGTTGAGCGGCGTCGCATCGCCCTGCGGCATGTTGTGGATGTCCGCGTCGGTAATGCGGTACACGCTGCTGCCGGTTTCCGGCGACAGTCCGTTGCGCGCCTGGTCGAGGCGCTGGGCACTGACCTGCACGTCAATCGCGTCGCTTTTTGTGAGCGCGACGGTAACGGAGCTTGCCGTTCCAGGGCTCGTGGTGGCGATGCTGCTCCCGCTAGTAAATCCCGTTGCGGTGACAACGATTGCATACGTCGCGGGCGTGACGTCCTGCACTGAGAAATGCCCGCCTGCATCGGTTTTTGTGGTTGCTGCGGACGCCCCGGTTGCGGTTTGAAGGACCACATTGGCGCCCGCTACGGGCTTGCCGAGACTATCCGTGACGAGGCCGCCTACCGAGCCGTCGCCCGACGCGGCATAAACATGGCCCGCTAGCGCTTGCGCGAATAGCAGCAGCGCAGCGTGAGAGAAAAGTGTGCGATGTTTCATCGATTTGACTGTCGTTATT
Source organism: Paraburkholderia sediminicola (assembly GCF_046026895.1). Classification (GTDB taxonomy): domain Bacteria; phylum Pseudomonadota; class Gammaproteobacteria; order Burkholderiales; family Burkholderiaceae; genus Paraburkholderia; species Paraburkholderia sediminicola_C. The sequence continues at coordinate 8,015 of NZ_JAQQEU010000034.1, read as the reverse complement.
GAATAGGTTGCATCCCACTACGCGGTATTCCCTGCGTCATCGCGCCCAGTTGTCCTTGTCCCAGGCGATACCGCACTGCGGCGGTGCTTCTAACGCCACCGCTATCGGGATCAGTAACCTTTTGCGCGCAAACTGTTAAATGCAATACGGAACGCAATGTTATAACATTGCGTTTCAAAATAATGCACGCATGGCGTTTTTTTTGCGCCTGACTGCATGGCGAGGCGGGTACGAAAGGTCACCCGGCGCCCGAGCAGGATTCGCACAACCCCCTGATTTCCGTTTCCTGCCCGTCCACGACGAAGTGAGCGGTGCGCGCCGCGCCCTCGAGCGTCCTTCGCAGCGCCTCGTCGTGGACCACCGAAACCGACCCGCAGCGCTTGCAGACCATGAAAACCTCGTGCTGTCCAACGACATCGCCGCACGCCATAAAGGTACTGGTCGTGGCAACGCGCCTCACCAGCCCTTGCTCCATCAGGAAATGCAAGGCCCGGTAAATATTGGATGGGGCGGCATTGGTGCGGACCGCCCGCATGTCTTCCAGCAACTGATACGCCGTGTCGCGGCCGCCCCGGCTGAGCAATAATACGAGGACCTGCCGGCGCTGGGGCGTCAGCCGATGCCCGTGCAATGCGCAGCGGGCATCGGCCCGCCGTAAGAATGAGTTCGTCGCGCGTATTCCGGTCACCGAGTGCTTGCCTGGCTAACAGGGAAAATCATTGGGTTCTATTTGCATGTCATGTCACAACGTCATTTGCAGCCGCCAGCTCCACTATCGCTACATGTCAAAAGCCGCCTGCTACCTTTCGTGAATCGCATCTCCTCGCCAAGCCATCGCAGCCGTTACGGGCGACGCCCCATGATTTTTTGTGAGCCTCACTAGCCGGCACCACCGGCCCCAGTAGCGTCTTGCTCATTTGAACAAGGACACCAGCGCTATACGGCTGGCACTACAGCGAATTGGCGGGCTATGGAGCGCCCTACCCGCGCCTTTGCCCAACCCGAACCCATCTCCTCAAAGAGGATGGAATGTTATAACATTTCGTCATTCTGCGTTCGGCTCGGTCAACATGAGCAGACAGCATCGTTCGGCGAACGCGTCCTACGAGGCCGCGCACGCCACGATTGAAGTCATTTCCTGTTCCCGATGCGATGTGCGGTTCACCGCGGCCAGGGTTGGCAAATGCCTGGACGCTTCCCTATTGACTACAGCGAGCTACCATGAACGACACACGTGTTCCAGTCACAGTGCTGACTGGCTTTTTGGGCGCGGGCAAGACGACGCTGCTCAATCGCATCCTGAGCGAGAAGCACGGTCTGCGTATTGCCGTGATCGAAAACGAGTTTGGCGAGATTGGCATTGACGATGCGCTGGTGATCAACGCGGACGAAGAAGTGTTCGAGATGAACAATGGCTGCATCTGCTGCACCGTGCGCGGCGATCTGATTCGTATCCTGGGCAACCTGATGCGTCGTCGCGATCGCTTCGATCACATCCTGGTTGAGACGACTGGCATGGCCGACCCTGGTCCGGTATGCCAAACGTTTTTCGTCGACGATGAAATCCGCTCAGCACTCCGGCTGGACGGGATCGTCACGGTCGTCGATGCAAAGCACGTGCAGTTGCATATCGACGACACGGACGAGGTGCGCGAGCAGATTGCCTTTGCCGACGTGATCCTGCTTAACAAGGCCGACCTCGTGTCAGCCCCGGAATTGGACATGCTGGAGCAGCGTCTGCACGGCATGAACGGGTTGGCGCGCATCCACCGCACGGTCAACGCCGACATACCAGTAAAGACAGTGATGGATGTGGGTGGCTTTGACCTGAGCCGGGTGCTCGAAGATCGACCGGCATTCCTCGAACCGGAATATCCGTTCGAGTGGGCCGGCATCTGGGAATTGCCGGCCGGTATCACGGAACTACGCCACGGTAGCGGTCCTGATCGCACGATTGGCACACTGTTAATGCCAGCCAAGGGTGCCACACCTGAAGACCTGGACCAGGTGACGACCAGCGCGAACATCGCCTTTACCAGGCAACGCAAGTTACAGCCAGCCAGTGCAAAGCTGATGGCCGGTAGCACCCCAGTAAGCCTGCGCGTTCCCGAAGCGGGTGCGGAGCGGAGCGTGCAACTGCTCATTTCGCAGCCGGGTCCGTATGCGTTGGTCACTGAGCACGGTCCAGACGAGTTCGATCTGCGGCTCGAGCGGGATGGGCAGCGCATCACTCCGTTGATTAGCCGCGAATTCAACGCGGGCCACACTCACGACGAGGCCGTCAACTCGGTTGGCATTAGCCTGGAAGGAGCGTTGTCGGAGCACAAGCTCAACAATTGGCTCGGTCCACTGCTGGCGGAAAAGGGCGCGGACATCTATCGCATGAAAGGTATCTTCAACATCGCTGGCGAGGACCGCCGCGTCGTCCTGCAGGGTGTGCATATGCTCATGGACAGCAGCGCGGATCGCCTCTGGAAAGTAACTGAGCCGCGCCGCAGCGAGATCGTGTTCATCGGACGCGATCTCGACCGTCAGGCGCTAACAGAAGGCCTGAGAGCGTGCCTCATATGAGCCGCATTGAGGAATCTCAGCCGCTGCGGGTCATGTGGGAGGTACAGGGGAGCGATTATGTGAGCACGTTGGCATGGTCGCCAGACGCAACACGGGTTGCGGTGGGACATGCGGATGGCACCCTGGCAATTTACGACGCGCTTGATGGCCGCCAGATCTGGTGCCATGACGCTCACGCCATGGGGGTGGGAAGTCTCGCATGGTCGCCAGACGCGCGGATTCTGGCAAGCGGCGGACTGGACAACAGTGCGGCGCTGTGGGCGCCTGCTGAGGGGACGGAACTACGACGACTGAAGGCGGGTCGCGGCTGGGTCCAGAACCTGGCGTGGTCGGAACGAGGAATCCTGGCGACCACCGCCGGACGTGAATTACGCCTGTGGGATGCGCAGGGCGACGAACTGCACGCCTTCGAACCGGCTTCCAGTACGCTGACCGGTTTGTGCTGGCAGCGCGAAGACAGGCTCATGACATCCTGCTACGGAGGCATTGAGCAATGGCGTACCGACGCGGCTAAACCAGTGCGCATCTATGCGTGGAAGGGCTCGCTGCTGCAACTGACCGTTAGCCCGAATCGCCGCACGCTCGCGGCGTCCACGCAGGAGAATGCCATTCACCTGTGGAACGCTGAAAGCGCTGACGATTTCCGGATGAGCGGCTATCCAACCAAAGTCACGGCAATGGGATGGCGGCACGACAGCCGCTACTTCGCCACCGGGGCCGGTGCATCGCTTGTCATTTGGGACTTCGCCGGTGCCGGACCGCAGGGCACGGAGCCATTAACGGTGGCGGCGCACACGGCGCGCATTAACACCATCGCATTTAGCCATGCAGACGCGCGTATAGCGAGTGGAGGCGACGACGGCATTCTGGCGGTCTACGATACAGGTTCGCACAGGCGCGTCGCGAGTCAGCGCGAGGACGTAGCAGTCAGTGTTCTGGCATGGAGCCCGGACGATCGTGTCATCCTGGTGGGTTGCGCAAGCGGACGGCTGAGTCTATTCGCCAGTCCGGAGGCGCAGGGTACCTGAAGTCTTCCGGGTGAGGGCGTCCCTCATGCCCTCACCCGGGACCGTCGCGATCGCGTCCAGGGGTAGTGTCGTCAGCGCGTCGGGCAGTACGCTCATGACGCGAATCAGTCGGCCGAGCCAGTTCTTTTGCCCACTTTCCCGCGCAACACGCCATTGCATGACCTACCATGGTAAGGAAGCGAGCAGTTGAAAAATAGGGGGCCGCAATGTCCCCGGACTACGGTGCCGCCGAGTCGCTCCTGTCGACTCGTTGTGCGTTTGGCCATTCAGACTGACGGCTGCGCTTGAACCACGGAGCCTTCACATGAGCACCTGCAACGAACCACATCACGCTCGCCACGACCATGAGCATGGCCCGAACTGTGGACATACTGCAATCAGGCACGACGATCACATTGATTATCTGCATGACGGTCATCTGCATCACCCGCACGGCGATCATGTCGACGAGCACCGGCTCGAAGTGAGCGCCAAAAATCCGGACCAATGCACGCCTGACTGCGGGGGCCACGACCCGGCCCACGTTCACGGACCTGGGTGCGGCCACGAAGCGGTGCCGCAAGGGGATCACGTCGACTATCTCGTCGACGGCCACCTGCACCATCCGCACGGCGATCACTGCGACGATCACGGCCCGGTCGAGCTCGCGTGAGCGGGCGATGGCAATGGGCTGAAATACCCGAAAGGTGATATTCGTCGGCGGACTTCACCCGTCGATTCTCTCCGCGACGGATCGGATGCGGTACGCGTGCCCGAAGAAAAAGTGCTTGCGGGTATCGAGCCCGAAAATGCGTCTACCGTGAAAGCTCATCTTGAACTCGGGCGCGAGCACGCGCCCTCCTGAATCGAGGCGCACGGGCGTCAAGACCCATGCATGCGTCGCAAGTTCGGCAGGCGAGCGGCTCCAGTCAGCTTGGAAACGGCCAGTCGCAAGTTGTCTGTGAGCGACTCTAACTGGCCGAGGGCGTGTGGGAACTCGATTTTCGCGGCTGAGGGCGAGGTTGGCGGTCGGGTCAATCAAGTTGGATGCGTCGAGCTTGCGCTATTCGAGCAATGCGAGCAAGAAGCCCTTCAGGGCCTCAGCTTCCAGCCATCCTCATTGCCTTCATTGTCCTCGTAACACCAAGTATATTCATGACTCGCTTGAGGTTGTATGCCAGTACCTGAAGGCTCATTTCGGTGCTCACTCTCCCGAGCGTCCGGGTCTGGAAGTGTGTGGCACCCATCCAATGCTTGAGCGTGCCGAAGACGTGTTCAACGGTGCTTCTTCGAATGGTCATCGCATCGGGCTTCCGGTCGAGCCGACGCTGCATGGCTTCCAGTACATGTTCGTGCTCCCATCGTTGGATGCGGCGATAGTCGCTGGGTGAGCATCGCTCCTTGAGATGGCAGCGCGGGCATGCGCTGGGCCAGTACACGTTCAGATTCATGCCATTCTCAACGGTCTTGAATCGAAGAATTGCGCGCTCGCCGGCGGGGCATCGATACTCATCGTTCCTGGCAACGTAGATGAAGTCGCGTTTGGTAAAGAGCCCTTTCTTCCTTGACGCCGAGGTGAGTGGTTTCGGGACATACGTAGTGATTCCGGCCAGTTCACAGGCACGGATGTCCGGACCACTGAAGTAGCCGCGGTCAGCCAGCACCTTCAGCTTTAGCTTGCCCATCGCGCTCTTCGCAGAACTCGCAAGCCTGCTGAGTTGCCCGTGATCGCCCCCGATATTCGTCACCTCGTGTTCCACGATCAGATGGTGCTTCGTATCCACGGCGGTCTGCACGTTGTAGCCGACGGTGCCGGTTCTCTTGCCACCGCTGGTCATGGAGCGGGAATCCGGGTCAGTCAGCGATAGCTGTCTGTCCGGTTCTTTCTTCAACCGCTCCTTGATCTGTTCGAGCTCGCGCATCCGCTGGCGTAACAGCGCAATCTTCTCGTACAGGCGCACGGTTTTCACATCGAAACCTGTCGGACTGGTCCGGTCTGCCGTTTCAATCATGTCGAGATATCGCTGAACGCTTTCCTCAATCTGCTGCTGACGCTTGTCGATCTTGCCTGCCGTGTAGTTCCTGTCGCGGCTGTTCACAGCCTTGAATTTGCTGCCGTCGATGGCCACCATGTCGCTGGATAGCAGCTTCAGTCCACGACACAGTTCGACGAAACGACGACATACGTTGCGGATGGCGGGGCCGTTGTCGCGGCGAAAGTCGGCGATCGTCTTGAAGTCTGGCGCCAGACGTCCTGTCAGCCACATCAGCTCGACATTGCGTTGGCATTCGCGCTCAAGACGTCGGCTGGAGGGTATGCGGTTCAGATACCCGTAGATATAGATCTTGAGCATCACGCCTGGGTGGTAGGACGGGCGGCCCGTGACTGCGGGCGTGCTACCGTTGAAGCCAAGTTCCGCAAGGTCCAGTTCGTCGACAAAAGCATCCATGACCCTGACTGGATTGTCCTGTCCGATGTAGTCATCGACGCATTCGGGAAGCAGTGCGACCTGCTTGCGGTCATCGCCTTCAACGAATCGCTTCATGAGTCACCCGGTCTCAGCGCGTTGATTCAGTTTAGGCGATCAATGCGTTTTCACACACCCTCGGGCGCTATCAGCCGAATCACTCGCGCCTCGTCTTTTATGAAGGCCAGTCGGGTCCATGTCACACCCATGCGCCGATTTCCGCGCTGGGCGGATTCGGTCTGGAGTTTCAACACAGCTTGCAAACCGTATGCATTTGCGAGTTGAACGGTTTCTTCGGCCGAGACGTGGAATATCCTTCGTCCTCTCGGAACCGGGCCGTGACGCAAGGACATGACCAGCGTACCGTCGCTGGACATTAGATTGCTGATGTTGGGCATCGCTCGACGACGCTCGTCTGCGTCAAGATGCATCCAAACAGCCGAGAGCATCACTATGTCGAATCCTCCACGTCTTGCATGCAGTGTCGCAAGATCCGGCAGGCTATCGTCCAACCACTCAATCGGGGGAGACGGATGCAACTTGATTCCGGCAGAGCGGAACGTGTCCACCGGTTCGACCGCTACAACTGTGTGTCCCAACTCCGCAAGAGCAGCGGCGTCGATTCCAATACCGGCTCCGACGTCAAGGATACAGGCGGGCTGCCTTGAAATGAGACATGACCGGTGCATGTTGCTCCTTGAACGAGATTTCTTGCCAATGCTCAATTAGCGATTCTGCCATCTCCGCGTAGCCTTCTGTTCCACTTACATTGAGCGACATCCCCTCACTCCTAGTGATCGGTGCCTGAAAGTGCTGCGTCGACACTTCAATGTAGTTGGAGGCGCATGTGGCTCTCGTCGTAGAAGCCGTCCGGGCCCAACAACGAGAGTCCTGTTCCAGGCCAAACTGCTCGCACCCCGAACGACGCGGTCGACTCCGGCCCGGCATGTTTGTCCTCGACATGGCTAGCTCGGACCGAGTCACCGACATTATGTCGCCAACGTGGGCGGTGGCCTAGCCGGCCGCTCGATCCATAGCTTCTTGAATCGATACCGAAATGGCTTTGATTTTACAATCCGGGGACGCGTGCGACCGGGACGCACTTGGTGGGGCAGGCAAACGATACGTCTCGCCAGTCGAACTAGCAACGCGGGAAGGTAATCCTGCCTCCCATCGCTCGCCACTCTCAAAAATTCAAGCTGCATGGCGTGGTACGACCGAACGAAGCTGAGTCTGTGCGGTGATACGTCAGCGCTGCTGGCAATCCTGGACATGGCGATGCGAACCAAGTTGTAGGCGATGAGGGCCCCCCAAAACTCTTGATAGACGCAATCAACAGTTTGACTCCTCAATGTCAGCCCAGCGCCTAACATCGTATCCTTTAGTTCGAGGTAGCTCGTCTCCACCTGCCAACGACGTCGGTAGGTGGATGCGATGTCCTCCGGTTTGAATCGCCGCCTGTCTGTTAAAGATGTCAAGAGTATCCGTTCACGCCCCTTCGCGTCGGTAGTTCGGATCGCGCGAGCATGCCAGTGTTCAGGCATGCCTGGATTCGCGCGTCGTGCAGGTTGCGAGACCTTGAGCAATACGAGCTGGTCCTCTTTCGTTCCCTCTATGTGCTGCCACCGGGTATTGGACTTTGCCGGAATGATGAAATGTCGACTCGCACCTGAGGCCCTGAGACTCCACAGGATTTGCGCCGACATAAAGCCCTTATCGAACACAGTGACGGAATGGTCGGGAATGCGAGGAATGAGTTGGCGGGCCGTTAGCATCTCATTCTTTCCATACGGGCCTATTTCAGCATCGCGGACGATATGTGTGTCGATCGACGAAAGAGTTACGGCGCGAGCTTGCGGGTAACTTCCCACTCTACCGCTTCCACTTAGCTGTGACCCGAAATGTGCACGGTTGCAGTGACTGTCGGCTGTCCGCAAAGTGGTACCGTCCATAGCGAATAGCGTGAGGC
>NZ_JAQQEU010000033.1:0-89266 GCF_046026895.1 Paraburkholderia sediminicola | reverse complement strand
GGCCAGCAACCCGTCAACCCCCTTCTGTGAATTTTCTTTTCGACGGAACGAACGGCCCGCATGGCAATAGTGTGGCGCGCCAGATTGGCAACATCAAAATTAGTTAGTCATCCGATTTAATCTAGAGATCCGTCCGGAACAAAAATCAACCAACCGACCCGGCCGCGGCGACCGCGAAATTAAAGTTTGCGTCCCCACGGCCGTCAACCAGGTTATCCCGCGACCTAAACCACTACCGACCATGGACAATCCTGTCGAGGAACACGTCGAGGAAAACTCGCCCGCTGCGCTTTCGCCGGCGCTCAGTCCGGTAGCGGTGCCAGTTGGCACGCCCCTCGACTGGCCGATCGTCGACAGCGACGGCACACTGCTGTTCGCCAGCGGAACCATCCTCGCGACCCCGAACGAGCGCGATTTCCTGTTCGGCAACTTTCATCCGCAACGCGGCGACCTGCTGGACTCGACCGTCCAACCGCCGTCCGAAACCGCCCAGCCGGGGGACTCAAGCAGTCCACTGACACTCCGGGACATGCATCTGGAAATAGGTGCATTGATCGGCATGCGTTCGCAGGTCGGCAGCGGTGCGCCGATGCACCCGTGCCGCATCATCGGTTTCGCGCCGAATCACGCGCTCTTTGTCACGCCGCCGCTACACGGGGGCCGCATGCTGCCGCTCGGGCTCGGCGAAAACGTCGAGATCGTCGCGATCGCGAGCCACGCCGTGTTCCGTTTCGTTTGCACGGTCGAAGCAATCTGCCGCGCGCCGTTCGATTACGTCGTGCTGTCCAGGCCCGACATGGTCCGCCGTCTGCGCGAGCGCAAGTCGATCCGCGTCCGCGCACACCTGGCGGTGCGCTTCGGTCTTGGCGAAACAGGAGAAACGTACGAAGGGCTCGGCCGCGCGAAAGGCATCAGCGCCCTCGGCATGTCGCTGACCGCCTCGTGGACCTTGGGCGCGGTCGGTGAGCGGCTGCGGGTGGCCTTCCGTCTGAAGTCGGCGGACCTCGATACGGAGATCGTGACCAGCGCCATCATCCGCAATGTGCAGAAAGGCAGCGGTCCCGGCGAGCCCTCGCATCACGGGCTCGAATTCGATCGACTCGACGCGGCTCAGCAGATGGCGATGAAAGTCTACGTCTTCGACCGGCAGGACGACGTGCTGTACTGGTCGCACGGCTTGAAATAAACAGCGCGGCAACGCGCGGGCGGCGCAGCGCACGCGCCGTTCAGCCAATCAGCTCCTCCGGCATCAAGCATCGCGCGCCCCACGCCTTCGCGAGCGTGGCACAGCGGCCCAGCCGGATCGCCTCACGCTCGAAATCGACGAATACGACCTCGTCCGCCACGAGCGGGCGAGCCGGCTCGTCGCGTGTGCGGCCGTCGGTCAAAACCCATAACCAGCGCTGCTGGGCCGGCCTGAACCGCGCACTACGTTCCAGCAACTGCGCTGCCCGGCGGATGCCGGCATCCAGCGGCGTGCCGCCGCCACCGCCAACCGGCCTGAGCCACCGTTCGTTCCACCAGCGCGGCACAGCCGGGCCGAAGCGCACGTCCGCGCCAGCACCGCCGAAACAGATCAGCGCAGCCTCGTCGCGCGCGGCGCTCGCGCGGTCGAACAGCGCGATCAACAGACCCTTGGCGAGCGCGAGGCGCCGCCCGGCCAGCATGGAGCCGGAGCAATCGAGCACGAAACAATGCAGCACGCCGCCGCGCGGCGCCTCGCGCACGAAGCGCAAATGCTCCGCACGCAGCGCGTCCTGGCGCATCGCGGCGAGCGTCTGCGGCCATGCGATGCGTTTGCCCGGCTGGCCGCGCGAATTGACCCGCACATGGCCGCGTGAATTCACGCCTGCGCGTTGCCGCCATCGAAAACCGCTGCGCGAGTCAGCGGCGGCGCCCTTCCGATGGCTCAGCGTTTTTTTGCGTCAAGCGGCAACACCCGTTTGACGTGCGTGGTCGCGGCGGGCTCGGGCGGCAGGTAACCCCAATCGTTCTCGCCCGCAACGGCGGCCGACGGCGCGTCGTCGCCCAGCGCGGCTGCCGGCGGACGGTCAGAGCGGGAAGCCGTATGCGGCTGCGCTTCGCCGTTACGCGTGTGGCCGGCCGCTTGCCCGTCATCCTGACGACGCTGCCGACGCCGATGAATCAACACCGCTTCAGCGACGCACTCCACATGCTCCACGGTCACCGCCCCCGCCTGCTCCAGTGCGGCCAGCGCGCGCGCCGCGCGCAGCATCACGAGATCGGCACGCAGGCCATCCACGGCTGCGTCGATGCACAACGCGCTGACATGCGCATGCACGGCGTCGTCGAATGTGAGTTGCGGCAGCGCTTCGCGCGCCGCCCGAATCCGCTCGACATACTCCGCCTGCTGCTCCGCATAGCCCGCGCGAAACCGTTGCGCATCGAGATCGAACGCGAGCCGCGCTTTCACGATCGCCTGACGCACCGGCGGCTCGAAGCAATTCCGCAACTCGACCATCAAGCCGAAGCGGTCGATCAATTGCGGCCGCAACTCGCCTTCCTCGGGGTTCATCGTGCCTATCAGCACGAAGCTCGCGTCGTGGCTGTGCGATACGCCATCGCGTTCGACGGTATTCACGCCGCTCGCCGCCGCGTCGAGCAACGCATCGACGAGCGCGTCGGGCAACAGGTTGACTTCATCGACATACAGCACGCCGTCGTGCGCTTTCGCCAGCAGGCCCGGCGAAAACCGCACCGTGCCGTCGCGCAGCACGGTTTCGATATCGAGCGTGCCGATCAGCCGATCCTCGCTCGCGCCAAGCGGCAGGTTCACCAGCTGCCCTTGCGGCAACAACTCCGCGAGCGCGCGCGCCGCGGTCGACTTGGCCGTGCCCCGCGGCCCGCTGACCAGCACGCCGCCGAGCCCGGGGTCGATCGCCGCCAGCAGCAGCGCCTGCTGCAACGGCGCCTGGCCGATCAGCGCGGCAAACGGAAACGCGGGCCGCTGGACGGGCCGCCCGGTCGCCTGCTGGGTCGCTGCCGGGTGTGTTGCATTCATGTTTGCCTTCCTTCGATCTGCTGCTCGCTCGCGAGCAGATGCTGTTCGACTTGCGCGCGATACTCGCCCGGCGCCTGCCACAAACCCCGCTGCATCGCTTCGAGCAGACGCTCGCAGATCGAATGCAACGCATGCGGGTTGTGCCGCTGCAAGAACTCGCGGGTATCGGCGTCGTTCAGGTAAGCATCCGTGACGAGCGCATATTGATGATCCGCGATCACGCGCGCGGTCGCGTCGTAACCATACAGATAGTCGACGGTCGCCGCGATTTCGGCCGCGCCCTTGTAGCCGTGACGCTTCACGCCATCGAGCCATTTCGGATTGACCACGCGCGAGCGCACCACCCGCGCGATCTCCTCATGCAGCGTGCGCACGCGCGGCGCGGCCGGGTTGCTGTGATCCGCGTGATACACGCTCGGCTGACTGCCGGCCAGATGCCGCACCGCCGCGACCATGCCGCCCTGAAACTGGTAATAGTCGTTCGAATCGAGCAGATCGTGTTCGCGGTTGTCCTGGTTCTGCAGCACCACGTCCAGCGCGGCGAGGCGCGCGCCGAACGCATGGCGCGCCTCTTCGCCGGCGCTCTTTTGCGTGTACGCGTAACCGCCCCACGCCTGGTACGCGTTGGCCAGATCGGCGTCGGTTTGCCATTGCCGCGTGTCGATCATTTCCTGCAGACCCGCGCCATACACGCCGGGCCTTGCGCTGAACACGCGCCAGCCGGCGCGCTTACGCGCCTCGGCGGGGTCCATGCCGCGCGCGACGAGCGCATCGCGTTCGCGCTGCACGCGCGCGCGAATCGGGTTCAGCGCTTCGGGTTCGTCGAGTTCGGCGACCGCCTGCACGGCGGCGTCGAACAGATGCATCACGTTTGCAAACGCGTCGCGGAAGAACCCCGACACACGCAACGTGACATCGATACGCGGGCGATCGAACGCCTCGATCGGCATGATCTCGAAGTCGGTCACGCGATGGCTGCCAGCTGCCCATTTGGGCCGCACGCCCAGCAGAGCGAGCGCCTGAGCGACATCGTCGCCGCCGGTGCGCATGGTCGCGGTGCCCCACACCGAGAGTCCGATCGCGCGCGGATAGTCGCCGTGTTCCTGCAGATGCCGCTCGATCAACTGCTGCGCGGATTTCAGTCCGAGCGACCACGCGGCTTGCGTGGGAATCGCGCGCGTGTCGACGGAATAGAAATTGCGGCCGGTGGGCAGCACGTCGGGCCGTCCACGCGATGGCGAACCGCTCGGCCCCGGCGGCACGAAGCGTCCTTCGAGGCCGCGCTTGAGTTGCAGCATCTCCTGCGGACCGCATGCGTCGAGCCGTGGCAGCACATCGTCGCGCAAACGCGCGATGACCTGCCCGGCTTGCGGCAACGTGCCGGCCGGCGGTGTCACGAGTGGTGCCGGGCACGGCGTGTCGTGCGCATCGGGCCGTTCACGGCACACACCGCTCAACATCTGCGCAGCCAGCAACTCCAGCCGCTCGCGCGTATCGCCGCAATGCCGCCAGGGCGCATCGCTCACCTGCCGCAATACCTCGGGACGCGGGCCGTTCCACACTGCCGACCAATCCACCGACAACGGATCGAACAGGTGGTCCATGCGCAGATCGCGCGCCAGCGCGTCGATCAAGCCGGCCTTGCCGCCTTGCCCATCGCCGACCGGAAAGCGCGCCAGCGCCAGCAGCGTATCGCGCCGCTGCACACCGGCGGGCGACTGCCCGAACGTGTGCAAACCATCGCGAATCTGCGCCTCCTTCAACTCGCACAGCCACGCATCGACGCGCGTGAGCAGCGCGTCCTCGTCGTCTTGCCCGCTCGGCGCGGCGAGACTCAGCTCCTCGTGCAGCTTGTGCTCGACGATGGTCGCCAGAATCGTGCGCCGCAACAGCTTCGAGCGGCGCGGATCGACCATCAGCGCTTCGTAGTATTCGTCGACCTGGCGTTCGAGGTCCTGCAACGGCCCATAGCTTTCCGCGCGCGTGAGCGGCGGCATCAGATGATCGACGATGACGGCCTGTGCGCGGCGTTTGGCCTGGCTGCCCTCGCCCGGATCGTTGACGATGAACGGATACAGATGCGGCATCGGCCCGAGAATCAGATCGGGCCAGCACGCATCGCTCAGCGCGACGCTCTTGCCGGGCAGCCACTCGAGATTGCCGTGCTTGCCGACATGCACGACCGCGTCGATGCCGAACTGATGACGCAGCCAGAAATAGAACGCGAGGTAAGCATGCGGCGGCACGAGTTCCGCATCGTGATAGCTCGCATAGTCGCCCTGCTCGCGCGAGCGCGACGGCTGGATGCCGACGAACACCTGCCCGCAGCGCCAGCCCGCGATCATGAAACGGCCGCGCCGCAACGTCGGGTCCTGCTCGGGCGCGCCCCAGCGCGCGTTCAATGCGTGCCGCGCGGCGGCGGGCAATGCGTTGAAGTGCGTCAGATAGTCGTCGAGCGCGAGGCTTTGCAACGCGGGGCGCAGATCGCGGACCACTGGATCGTTGGTCACGCCCTCGGTGAGCTTCTGCAACAGCGCGTCGCCGTGCGCGGGCAATGGCGCGAGACGATAGCCCTCGTCGCGCAGCATCGCCAGGATGCCGACCACCGACGCCGGCGTATCGAGACCCACGCCATTGCCGATGCGCCCTTCGCTCATCGGATAGTTGGCGAGAATCAACGCGAGCTTCTTGTCCGCATTATCGAGCGAACGCAGACGGCACCAGCGGCGGCTCAGTTCGGCGAGAAAGCTCACGCGTTCGAGGTCCGGCTGATAGCGGACCACGTCGACCTGGGTATGCGGGCAGCGATACGCGAGCCCTTTGAAACTGATCGCGCGCGTGATGATGCGGCCGTCCACTTCCGGCAGCGCGACATGCATTGCGATATCGCGCGAATTGAGACCGTGGTTGTCCTTGAGCCAGTCGTCGCGATTGCCGCCGCTCAGGATCACCTGGAACACCGGCGCGTCGCCGGCGAGCGCGAGCGGCTCGGGGTCGTCGATCGCGGATGCGGCGAAGGCGGTCGTGTTCAGCACCAGCGCGACCTCGTGTTGCGCGCACAACGCCTGTACGATTTCACGGCTCATCGTGTCTTTCAGCGACGTGATCGCGATCGGTAAAGGATTGAGCCCTTGCGATTCGAGCGCGTCGATCAGCGCGTCGAACACCGCTGTGTTGGCCGCCTGCAGATGCGCCTTGTAGAACAGGATCGCCGCGACCGGCGCACCCGGCTGCCAGCGCGCCTGCCAGTCGGCGATGGTCGGCACGTCGTGCCCGGGATGGTAGAGCGACGCGGCCGGCAACGCGCGGGGCGGCGCAGGCTCGCGCCCCCAGCCGAACGCGCGGTACGCGATGCAGCGCAGAAACGCTTCGGCATTCTGCGGGCCGCCTTCGCGCAGATAACGCCACAGCTGATGACACAACGCGGCGTCGGCCGTGCTGCGCGCGAGCAGGTTCGGATCTTCCTGCAAGTCGCCGGAAAACATCGTGAGCGACTGCTGTTTGCGCTGCGCGAGCGCGACCACCTGTTCAATGCCATACGGCCAGTACGCCTCGCCGCCGAGGTGATCGACCACCACCACCCGCGCATGCTGCAACACATCCTCGACGTAGAAGTCGACCGAGGCCGGTTGCCGCAGATACGTGACGTTCGCGAGCCGCACGCTGGGGAAACCCTCGCCCAGCCGCGGGAACACGCTAGCGAGCAAGGACAGCGTGGTGTCGGCGGAACTCAGCACCACGATATCGGCGGCCTGCTGATCGATACGGATCACGCCTTGCGTATCGTCGACAAAGCCGCCCGGCGTCGTGCGCAGCAGATGCATGAGCGCTTATGCCTCGCGCGCTTCGGCGTGCGACGGCACGCCGAGCGCCGCCTCGAACGCACTTTGCAGCGCGGCCTGATCGAGATCTGCGCCGATCAGCACGAAGCGGCTTTGCGTACCTTCGCCAGCCTGCCAGCGCCGGTCGAAGTAACTGTCGAAGCGCCGTCCCACGCCCTGGATCACAAGCCTCATCGCCGCACCCGGCAATGCCGCGAAACCTTTGACGCGGTAAATCGTGTTCGTTTCGACCAGTCCTTGCAGCGCGGCGATCACCGCTTCGCGCGACGGCGCGTTCGCCTGCACGACCACCGAATCGAATTCGTCGTGGTGATGATCGGCGTCGTCGGCGGAACCGTGGTGATCGTGGCGCAGGTGGATGGTTTCTTCCGAGGCCGCTTCGAGACCCAGCAGCGTATGCAGATCGAGCTGGCTCCTATGCGCGCGCACGATCTTCACCTGCGGCGGAATCTCTTCGCGAATCACGGCTTCGACCGCGCTTTGCTGTGCTTCGTCGAGCAGATCGGTCTTGTTCAGAATCACCAGATCGGCCGCGGACAACTGGTCTTCGAACAACTCGTGCAGGGGCGACTCGTGATCGAGATTCGGATCGGCCTTGCGCTGCGCATCCACCGCCACGGGGTTGTCGGCGAACTGACCGCTTGCGGCAGCCGGACCGTCGACCACCGTCACGACTGCATCGACGGTGAAGCTGTTCTTGATCTGCGGCCAGTTGAACGCCTGCACGAGCGGCTTGGGCAGCGCGAGCCCGGAAGTTTCGATCAGCACGTGATCGATCTGCTCGCGGCGCTCCACGAGTCTTTCCATCACCGGAAAGAATTCTTCCTGCACGGTGCAGCACAGGCAGCCGTTCGCGAGTTCATACAGTTGGCCGTCGGTCTCGACGCCGTTCTCGTCGCAACCGATCCCGCAACCCTTGAGGATTTCCCCGTCGATGCCGAGTTCGCCGAACTCGTTGACGATCACCGCGATGCGCTTGCCGCCCGCATGCTGAAGAATGTGCCGCAGCAGTGTGGTCTTGCCGCTGCCGAGAAAGCCCGTGACGATGGTGACGGGAATCTTGCGCATTTGAGTTTGCATCGTGAGGTCCATCCGTAGACGTTGCGCGAGCGCGGGACTGAGGTCATGAACGTGCCGTCGCATCCCCGCGACGAGCGTCCTGCGTATTCTGGCCGGTATCCGGGCTGGCGAAAGCACCGCTTCCCTGCCCGGGCGAGTGATTTCTCGCCCAGTGGTGATATGCCGACGCGGCCTTGCGCGTGGACATCGAAGCCGGCTCTGCGGCGCCTGGCGATGAACCCGGCGCTGCTTGTCGCTTACCGTTGCAGGAAATCTGCATCCCGTATACCGACGTATCGCAGCATCTACGGGTGTGTCGCGACTTCCCCACAGGACGGGTACCGCCGCCAGAAAGGACTGCAATTATGCAACGTATTAACCTCACGCGTGAACTGCAAGCCTCGATTCGCATGGACGGCCCCGACGTGCGCATCACTCCCAAAGACGCCACCAACTTCTACTGGCATTAGCGTCCAATGCGCTCACCAGCGTAGCAAACGCCTCACCGCTTCCATCACCGCATCTCAGGTCGGCCTTGATGCATCGGTACGCTTCACGCGATAACCCTGGTATGGGTTGCCATCTTCCTCTCGCGCGCCCCGACAGATCACAAGCGTCCTAATTAAAAGCAGCGCGCTACCGAGGGAAAATACCTAGCCCGAACGTAAACGGTTTCCTTGACACGAATATTCACCGATGTGAATATAAGTTCACCCACGAGAAGTTATGTTGGATCCCGAATCTGGGCACGAGCGCCGTCCACGCGCCACGCTGTGCTGTTCAGCGGGCGAGGAACAGGCCATCAGGCGGGTTCACGCTGCCTGATCGTAAATCAGGACTACATATTTTATAGATGGGCAGGCGTGAAACACCGGGCGCGATGAAGAAGCCATCGATCCGGTTCCGGCGCCTGACGAGTGGAGACAGGAGATGAAAGTGGACGCGAATTCCGGATCATTGAGCGGCTTGAGTGTGGTCGACCTGTCGCGTGTGCTGGGCGGACCTTATTGCGCCCAGATCCTGGCCGACCACGGCGCCGAGGTTATCAAGGTCGAGCCACCGTCCGGCGACGAAACGCGCACCTGGGGTCCGCCGTTTGACGGCGACACGGCAGCGTATTTCCAGGGCGTCAACCGCAACAAGCTGGGTGTGATGCTTGACCTCACACAGCCTGACGAACGGGAAAAGCTTCTCCAGCTGCTGCAGACGGCCGACGTACTGATCGAGAACTTCAAGGTCGGCACGCTGGACCGCTGGGGCATCGGCTATGAACAGGCGTTACAGGCGCGCTTTCCGCGGTTGGTGCATTGTCGCGTGTCGGGCTTTGGCGCAGACGGACCGCTGGGTGCGCTGCCGGGTTACGACGCGGCGGTGCAGGCGTTGAGCGGCTTGATGAGCGTCAACGGTGAAGCCGGCGGGGCGCCGCTGCGCGTCGGTGTGCCGGTCGTCGACATGGTAACGGGACTCAACGCGGCACTCGGCGTCCTGATGGCGTTGCGTGAGCGGGACATCAGTGGACTCGGGCAGTTCGTCGAATCGACGCTGTTCGATAGCGCGCTGTCAATCCTGCATCCGCACACACCCAACTACTTCTGTTCGGGTAAGGAACCTCAGCGTACCGGCAACGCTCACCCCAACATCACGCCATACGACCTGTTTCATACCGGCGGCGCTGACATCTTTCTCGCGGTCGGCAACAACTCGCAGTTCGCCGCGATGTGCGCGGTCATCGACGCGCCCCAGCTCGCGAGCGATCCGCGCTTCACCGACAACAGGATGCGCAGCACACATCGTCGCGAACTACGCGCCGAGCTGGAAAGCCGCTTTGCTTGCCGGGATGGAGTACAGCTCGCCGACACGTTGATTCGCCACGGCGTTCCATGCGCGCCGGTGCTTACGCTGGGTGCGGCGCTTGATCATCCGCATACCGCCCATCGCGGCATGTGCGTGCGGATCGGAACCTACCAGGGCATCGCCTCGCCGATCAAGCTGAGCCGTACCCCCGCCACATATCGAACCAGACCGCCCGGGCTGAACGAGCACATGGAGCAGCTGTTCGGCTGCAAGGGCACTGAAGACGCGCCAGCCTGACACGTCGTCGAGAACAGATCAACAGCACGCGACCCCGAGTCGCGCAGGAGACAGACATGTGCAACATTGACTTACCCGGCTGGCACGAATCGTCACGGGCACCGGCAGAGCCGAAGCGAAGGGCCGCGACGTGCGCGACTTCGTTCTCTGATCCACGCCTGCCGCCGCGCGTGACGTTCCCGCTGACCTGCCAGGGAGCCGCCCCATGCTCGCGCTGACCGGTACTGTCGCGATTGTCGCGTTGTTCGCGCTCATCACGAAACGCCTGTCACCGCTTGTCGCGCTGATTCTCGTGCCAGTCGTGGCGGCGCTCGTGGCCGGCTTCGGGCTGTCGACCGGCAAGTACATCGTGCATGGGGTGCAGAACATCGGTCCGATTGCCGGCATGTTCGTGTTCGCCATCCTGTTCTTCGGGATTCTGACCGACGCGGGCATGCTCGATCCGGTCATCAACGGCGTGCTGCGCGTGGTCGGCTGCCATCCGACGCGCATCGTCATGGGTTCGGCGTTGCTCGCGCTACTTATCCACCTGGACGGCTCCGGCGCCGTCACGTTCCTCGTCACACTGCCCGCGATGATGCCGATTTACACCCGCCTCGGGCTCGATCGCCGGATACTCGCCTGCGTGACGTCAATGGCCGCCGGCGTGAATTTTCTGCCGTGGGTGGGGCCGATGCTGCGCGCGTCGGCGGCGCTGCATATTCCCGGCACCGTGATTTTCTATCCGATGATTCCGGTGCAAATCGTCGGTCTGTGCTTTGTATTTGGCACTGCGTTCATGCTCGGCAAGCGCGAGGAAAAGCGCCTGGGCTTTGATCGCGCAAGTGCTGCGGCGGCCACCATCACGCTGCGGGAGCTGACACCGGAGGAACAGGCGCTGCGCCGTCCGGGACGTTTCTGGATCAACTGCGCGTTGACGCTGGTGGTACTGGCGACACTCGTGTCCGGCATCGTCGATCCGATGGTGATGTTCATGATCGGCACGGTGGCCGCGCTGATCATCAATTATCCGAATGTCCAACAGCAGCGCGAACGCATCGATGCCCATGCGAAGGCCGCGCTGATGATGGCGAGCGTGCTGCTGGCGGCCGGTGTGTTTACCGGCATCATGTCTGGCACCGGCATGCTGACCGCCATGGCTCAGGTCGTCGTGCAACATGTGCCGGTGGAACATGCCCGCCACATGCCATTCGCGCTCGGTCTTGTGTCGATGCCGCTCAGCCTGTTGTTCGATCCCGATTCGTTCTACTTCGGCATCCTGCCCGTGCTGGCCGAGAGCGCGAAGCTGCTCGGCGTACCGCCGGTGCAGATGGCGCAGGCCGCGCTGCTCGGGCAGATGACGACGGGCTTCCCGGTCAGTCCGCTCACGCCAGCGACGTTCCTGATCGTCGGGTTGACCGGCGTGGAACTGGCCGAACATCAGAAGTTCACGATTCCATTTCTCTTCGCCGCTACCGTGCTGATGGTGTTTGCCGCGGTACTCGTCAGTGTATTTCCGCTTTGAATGCGCTCAGGCGCAGGTACGACACAGGACCTCTCACATGAATTTCGACCTCACCGAAGACCAGCAATCGATCCAGGCGGCAATCGAAAAGATCTGCGAAAAATTCGACGACGAATACTGGCTGGAACGCGACCGTGAAGGTGGCTTCCCGCACGACTTCCACCGCACGCTGGCGGATGCCGGCTGGCTCGGTATCGCGATGTCGCCGGAGTATGGCGGCGCGGGTCTTGGCATGACCGAAGCCGCGCTGATGATGCGCACGATCAGCGGCTCGGGCGCGGGCCTGTCGGGAGCCTCGGCAGTGCATATGAACATCTTCGGCCTGAATCCCGTGCAGGTGTTCGGCAGTGACGAACAGAAACGGCGTTTTCTGCCGCCCCTGATCGAAGGGCGCGACAAGGCGTGCTTTGCGGTGACCGAACCCGACGCCGGCCTCGACACCACGCACCTGAAAACCCAGGCTGTGCGCGACGGCGATCACTACGTGCTGACCGGCCGGAAGATCTGGATCTCAACCGCTCAGGTCGCCAGCAGGATGCTGATCATCGCGCGCACGACGCCGCTGGAACAGGTTGCCAGGCCAACGGAGGGCTTGAGCCTGTTCTACACGGAGCTTGACCGCTCCCGCGTCGAAGTGCGGGAAATCGACAAGATGGGCCGCAAGTCGGTCGATTCGAACATGCTGTTTATCGACAACCTGCGGGTGCCGGTGGCCGATCGTATCGGCGATGAAGGTGCGGGTTTTCGCTATCTGCTGCACGGGCTGAACCCTGAGCGCATCCTGATCGCAGCGGAGGCGATCGGGCTCGGGCAGGCAGCCTTGCGGCGCGCGACTCAGTATGCGAAGGAGCGCGTCGTGTTCGGCCGGCCGATCGGTCAGAACCAGGGCATCCAGCATCCGCTCGCGCAGGCCTGGATGCAACTCGAGGCGGCGAACCTGATGGTGCTGAAGGCGGCGTCGTTGTACGACGCGGGCAAGCCCTGTGGCGCTGAAGCGAACGCAGCAAAGTATCTGGCGGCCGAGGCCGCGTTCCAGTCGTGCCAGACGGCGATGGCGACGCTCGGCGGCATGGGCTATGCGAAGGAATACCACGTCGAACGCTATCTGCGGGAGTGTATGATTCCGAGGCTCGCACCCGTGAGCCCGCAGATGATCCTGTGTTTCATCGCGGAGAAAGTACTGGGCCTGCCGAAGTCGTATTGATCGCCGCACAAAGGCAGGACACTTGTTGCGCGGCATTGCCTTGCGTCAGCGATTCACCCGACCACCATGGACGTCAAACTTGTTGCCCGCACACTCGACCTCTTCGAACTGTTCGCCACCGAACAGCGCCCGCTCTCGCTGACCGAACTCGCGCGTTTGCTGAACGCGCCAATGTCAAGTTGCCTTGCTCTGGCCCGCACACTGGTGAGCCGCGGCTATCTGTACGAAGTCAGAAAGCGCGGCGGCTACTATCCGACGCGCCGTCTGCAACAGCTCGCCAGCGCCATCGATGCAGTCGATCCGATTGTCGAGATGCTGCATGCGCAACTCGTCGAGCTGCGCGATGTGAGCGGCGAGACCGCCGTGTTGGGCAAGATTCACGGCACGGACGTCGTCTATCTCGATGTGGTCGAATCGGATAAGGCGATTCGCTATACACGCAAGCCCGGCGACCTTCGCCCACTGCACGCGAACTCGATCGGCAAGGCGATTTTTAGTGAGCTATCTGCCAATGCCCAACAGGTACTCGGCAGTCAACTATCATTCGAGCGTTTCACTGATGCGACGGCCAAGGATCTGGCGGCGCTGATCGAACAGGCTGCCCAGGTGAAGACGCGCGGCTGGAGCATCAATTTCGGTGAAAGTGCCCCCGAGCTGTCTGCAATCGCGGTAGCGCTGGAAATTGGCGGCGATCTTTATGGCTTGTCGGTGGTAGGGCCGACGGAGCGCATTCGAAGAGACCACGAAACTCACGCAAAAACGCTTCAGGCCGTCAAACGGGAGATTCTTGCACTGGAGAATGGATCAACGGTCTCTACGGACTAAGCTTGGCGGTCCGCGTCGCGCTCGCTTGAGTTCTCGCGCGATTCGCAATCCGATTAGTCCGTGCCGGGCACGCCGGAATTCGCCGCGGCCGACGAAGCATTTCCGCGCCACGTGTTGCGCGCACTGGGCGACGATTCGAATGTGCGGGGCCAGCACGGGTCGATCCGGTCCAAAGCAGGTGGCCACCCTGTTTCCCGAGCGCGCACACGAGCACCAAAGTGCGCGTGGGTATAGGCCGCGGCCTTGCGCCGTCGAGGAAACGCCGGCCCGGGACGCTTATCGAGCGGGGCGCCGTGTGCTATCGTAGGCGCGCGTTTGGTGCCCGCACATGCATTCGCGTGTGCAGTTAAACGGGAAACAGGCCGCGCGTCATGCGCTCAACCTGTGCTGTCCCCGCAACGGTAAGCGACCTGCGACGCCAGATTCATTTCTGTTGCGCCGCGCATGCGTTTTCACTGCCACTGTCCAACCAGGCGGACGGGAAGGCAAAGCGCATGAGGCCGCCAGCCCGGATACCGGCCAGACGCGGAGGCGGCGCACGTCACGCCGCCGGCCGCCGGAATCCGCGAGGGACGGATGTGAAGGCGCTGAAGCTCGATGTCGCGCGTGGGCGGGTGTTTTCCCATGGAAAGCATGGCCAGCCGCGTGTTCGTCGAGCCCGAATCCGTAGCACCGCATGACCTCGATATCCGCCGTCTGGCGCTTCTTCGCACTTTGCCTCTTCCCGTCGGTCACGCCATGGCGCGCGCCATGCACGCGGCGATGACGCGCGCGTGGCTGATCGGCGCGGGCCCCGGCGACGTCGAACTGATGACGCTGAAGGCGACCCGCGCGCTCGCGCAAGCCGACGTGGTGCTGGTCGACGATCTGGTGAACCCCGACGTGCTGCAATTCGCGCGCGCCGATGCGCTGGTCGTCTACGTCGGCAAACGCGGCGGGCATCCGTCGACGCCGCAGGCCGGCATCGTCGCGCAGATGCTCGAACACGCGCGCGCCGGGCGCAGTATCGCGCGGCTGAAAGGCGGCGATCCGTTCGTGTTCGGCCGGGGCGGCGAGGAACAGCAGGCGCTGCACGCGGCGGGCATCGAGGTGGAAGTCATCAACGGCGTCACGGCGGGCATCGCGGCGCCCGCGGCAATCGGCATTCCGGTCACGCACCGAGACTACGCGCAGGGCGTGGTATTCGTCACCGGACATGGCGCGGGCAAGGGCGAGCCGGATTGGGCCGCGCTCGCCGCCACACGCATGACGCTGGTGATTTACATGGGCATGCGGCGGCTCGCCGGGATCGTCGGCGCGTTGCTCGCGGCCGGCATGAGTGGCGATACGCCGTGCGCGGCGATCGAGTCGGCGACGCGTCCCGGGCAACGTCACGTGCTCGCGCCGCTCCGCGAATTTGCCGACACCGTCGCGCGTGCCGGCCTCGGCTCGCCGGCGATCGTGGTGATCGGCGGCGTCGCGTCGCTCGCGCTGGCGCGGGCAGCGGCACGCGCCGAGGAGGCTGATGCGCTCCAGGTTCATGCCGCCGATGCGGTGGCCTCCGTCCGGACGCACGGAGCAGATAGCCAATGAAAACGCTGAGCGTCGGCATTGGTTGCCGCTTGCACAGTTCGGCGGAGCAGATCGAAGCGGCGGTGCGCGCCGCGCTCGGCACACGTGCATTCGATCAGATCCGCGTAGTCGCCTCGGTCGATACCAAAGCCGACGAAGCAGGTCTACGCGCGTTCTGCGCGCGTCATTCACTGACGCTGCAATTGTTCAGCCGTGAGCGGATCGCGGCGATGGCCGTAGCGAACCCATCGGCGGTGGTGCGCGAGCATCTCGGCGTGGAGGGGGTCTGCGAACCGTGCGCGCTGCTCGCCGCGTCGGCCGAACCGGGCGCCGCGTATGCGACGCCTGCGGCACCCGACGCGCGAGCTCCGCTTACCGCAACGGACGCCCCCCTCTCCCGCCGAGCACGCCTCCTGGTGCCCAAAACGCTGCACGCCGGCGTCACCGTGGCGATCGCCACGACCGCCGCCCACGCAAGTGACCGATCGCCAGACCACAACGATACTCACCAACAGGACCTTCAATGAAGACCGATCCCGAATCGCATCAACGCATGACCGAGCGCCGGCGCGAAGGCCATGAGAAGAAGCAGGCCAGCGCCACCGTCGAAAAAGGCCTGCTGATCGTCAACACCGGCACCGGCAAAGGCAAGACCACCGCCGCGTTCGGCATGGCCGTGCGCGTGCTCGGCCACGGCATGCGGCTGGGCGTCGTGCAGTTCATCAAGGGCGCGCTGCATACGTCGGAGCGCGACTTTCTTGGCGCGATCGCCAACTGCGATTTCGTCACGATGGGCGACGGCTACACCTGGAACACGCAGAACCGTGACGCCGACATGGCCACCGCGCGCAAAGGCTGGAACGAAGCGCGCCGGATGATCGAAAGCGGCGAGTACCAGATGGTCATTCTCGACGAGCTGAACACGGTGCTGAAATACGAATACCTGCCGCTCGACGAAGTGCTGTCAGTGCTGAACGCGCGCCCGCCGATGCTGCACGTGGTGGTGACCGGCCGTCACGCGCCGGACGCGTTGATCGAAGCGGCCGACCTCGTCACCGAAATGCGCATCGTCAAGCATCCGTATCGCGAGCAAGGCGTGAAAGCGCAGCGCGGCGTGGAGTTCTGAGCGATGTCCGCGCCCCCCAAGGGGACTTCCTCCGGAGCGTGCCCCGCCCTGTTCATCAGCGCCCCCGCTTCGGGGCAAGGCAAGACCACGATCACCGCCGGTCTCGCGCGCTATCACCGGCGGCTGGGGCGGCGCGTGCGGGTCTTCAAGACCGGGCCGGACTTTCTCGACCCGATGATCCTCGAACGTGCGAGCGGCGCGCCGGTGTGGTCGCTGGATCTGTGGATGGTCGGCGAAGCCGCGTGCCGCAATCTGCTCGCGCAGGCGGCGGCCGAAGCCGATCTGATTCTGATCGAAGGCGTGATGGGCTTGTTCGACGGCACGCCGAGCAGCGCCGATCTCGCCACGGTCTTCGGCGTGCCGGTGCTGGCGGTGATCTCCGCCAGGGCAATGGCGCAGACCTTCGGCGCGGTCGCGTTCGGCCTCGCGCGCTTCAAGCCGCAGGTGCCGTTTTACGGTGTGCTCGCGAATCGCGTCGGCTCCCCGCGCCACGCGCAAATGCTCGCGGAAGCATTGCCGCCCGGGCTGCGCTGGTGCGGACACATCGCGGCGAGCGATGAAATCGCGTTGCCCGATCGTCACCTCGGCTTGCACCAGGCCGCCGAGATCGACGATCTGGACGCGCGCCTCGAGCGCACCGCCGATACCCTCGAGCCGACCGCGCTGGCCACGTTGCCGCCGCCGGTCGAATTCGGCGCGCCCGTGCCGTCGGCGCTGCCGCGTCTGCTGGAAGGCAAGCGGATCGCGATCGCCCGCGATGCCGCGTTCTCGTTCATCTATCCGGCGAACGTGGCACTACTCGAAGCACTCGGCGCACAAATCGACTACTTCTCGCCGCTCGCCGACGAAGCGTTGCCCGCCGGCGCGCACGCGCTCTACCTGCCCGGCGGCTACCCCGAACTGCACGCGAGCACGCTCGCCGCCAACACGCGCAGCGCGGCGTCGATCCGCGCGCATGCGGCCGCCGGCAAACCGCTCGTCGCCGAATGCGGCGGCATGCTGTACCTGCTCGACCAACTGACCGACACGCAGGGCGCCAGCACCCCGATGCTCGGCCTGCTGCCCGGCCATGCGACGATGCAAACCCGCTTCACCGCGCTCGGCATGCAGCAGATCGACAGCCTGCACGGCCCGCTGACCGGGCACACGTTTCATTACTCGACGCTGAACACCCCGCTCGCACCGCTGCGTTCGGCCACCCGGGCGCACAGCGATGCGCCCGGCGAAGCCGTGTATCGCGCGGGCTCGATCGTGGCGACTTACATGCATGCTTATTGGCCCTCCAACCCGGCCTTCACGGCCGCCCTGTTCCATGGCGAAGCCTTTTAACGACTCCGAGCGCGATGCCGTCTATCGCGCCATCTACGAGCGCCGCGACATGCGCCACTTCGTGCCCGACCCGGTCGATCCGGCCGTGCTGCGACGTCTGCTCGACGCGGCGCATCACGCGCCGAGCGTCGGCTTCATGCAGCCGTGGCGGATCGCGCGCATCACGGACCCGGCGCTGCGCACGGCCTTGCACGCGACGGTCGAAAGCGAGCGGATCGCCACCGCCGACGCGCTCGGCAAACGCCGCGACGAGTTCATGAAGCTGAAAGTGGAAGGCATGCTGGAGTGCGGCGAACTGCTGGTGATCGCGCTGATGGACGGGCGCGAGCGGCATATCTTCGGGCGCCGCACCTTGCCGGAGATGGACCTCGCGTCGGTGGCGTGCGCGATCCAGAACATGTGGCTAGCCGCGCGCGCCGAAGGTCTCGGCATGGGCTGGGTGTCGCTGTTCGACGTCGACGCGGTGCGCGCGCTGCTGCAGATGCCCGAGGGTGCGCGGCCCGTGGCGATTCTGTGCCTCGGCCACGTCGATCAGTTTTACAGCGCGCCGATGCTGGAAACCGAGCGCTGGGCGAGCCGCCTGCCGCTCGCCGATTGCGTGTTCGAAAACCGCTGGCCGCCCGCTGAGGCGACGCCGCAATAGCACCCGCGTTACGGTTGCAGCGGCTTCACCGAGATCACCGTCGGCACGCCGCTCGCGTTGTCCTGCTGGAGTTTCACGCGCCAGTTTGGCGGCGCGTCGAACGGAAACTTCGCGAGCGCGCTTTTCACGAGCAGCGGCATCGCATGCGACGGGTCGGCGTCGCGATCGGCGATGACCGCGCTGACCTTGTAGCGCTCATCGCCGCTCGCGGGTTCGAAAAACCGCAGCGTCAACGAATGCTGGCATGTGCGCGCGCCGAACAGCGAGAACGGCACACCGGGCTTCGGACAGTCGCCCGGGGAGCAATCGCCGACGTCCGCGCCGACGCCGATCGCACGTGGCCGCGTGTCGTAAGCGATCGACAGCAGATAATGCGCGGGCTTGCCCGCCACCTCGACGAAGCCGCGCCTCGCCAGTTCCTCGCGCAGCAAGGCCTCGAATTGCGGATGATCCGCGCTCGCGTCCTGCGACGGCAAGCGCGCGATCGCGTAGGTCGGCTCGCCTTGCAGCGCGGCCGCCGCATTCGCGATGTGCACGTCCGCATTCAAACCCGCGCAAGCGGTTAGGCTCGTCGCAACCAGCGCGGCACACATCAGGGTGACTTTTGCCATCTTCTCGCTTCGATCGGTACGTGTTGATACGTCATGCTCGCAGCGTGCGGGATGCGTCGGACTGCGCGTCCTCCAGTGCCGGCAGCCGGATCGTGAAGGCGGTGCCCGCGCCGGGCGCGCTGACCACGTCGACATCGCCGCCGTGCCGCGTCACCACGGTCTTGACGAACGCCATGCCCAGCCCCGCGCCGCCCACCTCGGGCCGCTGCGTCGCATGAAAACGGCGGAACCGTTCGAACAGCCCCGCCTGCTGCTCCTTCGGAATGCCGTAACCCTGGTCGCGGATCGTGCATGACACGCGCCGCGCGGCGCCGGGCACGGCGGGGCCCACGCTGGCGACGCTGCACACGATGCGCGTGTCCGGCGGACTGTACTTGACCGCGTTGTTCAGAATATTGACCAGCGCGCGCGTCATCAGCGAGCGATCGACACAGACCCAGTGGCCGTCGTCGGTATCGCCGGCCGTATCCGTCTGCAGCGCGATGCGCCTGGCGTGCGCTTGCGGCCAGACTTCGTCGCTGGCGTCGATCACCAGGTCGGTCAGACTCGCCGGTTCGAGCACATAGGCTTGCGATTCGGCGCGCGCCAGTTGCACGAAGTCGTCGGCGAGCGTCAGCGCACGTTGCGCATAGCGTTCGATGCGGCCCAGCAGTTCGCGCGCCAGCGCGGGCTCGGCGCGGCCGCGCTCCATTTCGACCAGCGCCAGAATCGACGCCTGCGGCGAACGCATGTCGTGTGACAGCAGCCGCAACGCGTCCTCCCGCTGACGCTCGGCCGCATGCAACGCCGATACGTCGACGAGACCCGCGATCCAGCCGGTCGTCTCGCCTTGCGCGTTGTTGCAGGTCGCGTAGCGCAGCAGATGATCACGCTCGTCGGCGTCGCGTACTTCGACGCCCTGCGCCATCAGCGCGGCAAATTCGCTGCGCGCCGGATCGAGCGGCGCGGGCCAGTGCGCATGCGCGTAGAGATTGCGTTCGGCATCCGCCGCCGCGACCCGGTCATTTGCGACACGGTCATTTGCGACACGGTCATTCGCGACGCGGTCATTCGCGACGCGGTCATTTGCGACGCGGTCAGGCGCGACGCGCTCTAACGCGACCCGGTCTATCGTCTTCACGAGCGTCAGGCCGCCTAGCACCGTCTGCATCGGCCGCCCTTCCGGCGACGGCGCGCGCAGGCGCGCGAAATGCGCCTTGGCCGCATGGTTGGCGATCAGCACGACGCCTCGCACGTCGCTCACGAGGATCGGCTCGGGCACGCTGTCGAGGCTGTCCCACACGAAGCGCTTCATGTCCTGCACGCGCTGCGCGGCTTGCGCCATCAGCGCCATATGCTGCTCCAGCACGTCGCCGCCGAACTCGCGGCGGCGCTGCGGGGTTTCCGGCAGCAGATGGGGTTCGTCGGCGAGACGTTGCAGCTCCTCAGACAGATAGGCCATCGTCATTTCGAGGCGCCGCCAGTTCCAGATCGGATACACGACCACCAGCCCGGCGATCGCCGGGACTGGCGACGCCCAAAGCCGTGCGCCGTAGAGCGCCGCAGCACTGCCGGCCGCCGCGAGCAGCGCCAGCGCGCCGGTCAGCAGCAACGAACGGCGCGGCGACAACACCAGGAATCCGGCCAGCAGCGCGGCGAGCGGCGCCAGCGACGCCGCCAACACCAGCCAGCGTGCGGCCGGCTCGATCTCACGGCCGGTGATGAGCGCGTCGAGCACGTTCGCGTGGATATACACGCCGGGCAGCGGGCCCAGCTCGCCGGACACCGGCGTCGCGAAACGGTCGTACAAGCCGGACGCGGTCACGCCGATCACGACGACGCGCCCGCGCAACTGCCCGAGCGGCACCTCGCCGGCGAGCACGCGCGCGAAACTCAGCCTCGGGTAGGTCTGCGCGTTTGCCCCGAACGGGATCAGGAAGCGGCCTTCGCCGCCGTCATCGCGAGCGGTCCGGCGCGCCCCCGCCTCGGCCGGGGCCTGCCGCTGCGACGGCACGTTCAGACGCAGCGTGCCACGCTCGACGGCATCGGCGACCGGCACCATCAACTGCGGCCAGCGCGAGCCGGCGTCGCCCTGGAACTGCGCGACGCTACGCACGATGCCGTCGCTGTCCACCTCGAGATTGATGTGGCCGAGCCCGGCCGCCGCGTGCACGAGCGGCGCGACCGGTTCGACCGCGACGCGGCGGCCGGCGGCGTCGGGCGCGGTGAGCAGTACGGGCAGGTAGGTTGGGCTGAGCGCGATCGCGTGCGCGAGTTGGGCGTCGTCAGAAGTGGGCTCGGTGAACAGCACGTCGTAGATCACGGCGGCGGGCTTCGCCTTCGCGATCTGTTCGAGCAGCTTCGCATGGACGCTGCGCGGCCAGGGCCAGCGCCCGAGTTCGGCGACGCTCGCGTTGTCGATTTCGACGACGACGATATCCGCTAGCAAGGACGGCGCGCGCACAGTCAGAAAGCGGTCGTACACCAGTTGATCGACGCTCCCGCTCAGGCGGCCCATAGACGCGAGCAGAATCACCACGACGCCCAGGCACCCGATGCCCACCCATTCGATCAGAAAGCGCCGGCCGGCACGTCGGCCGAGACGGGCTCGCGGATCGAGACTCAGGCGCGTAGGTGTGGTCGGCAAGAGAAGGCTTGGTTCAGAGCTAGGGAGCGGGCCGGCCCGTGAATCTACCAGCGTCAGCGCGCCAGCGTAAACGAGCGGACCGCGCTGCTCTTCTCGTAGAAGCGGCCGTTTTCGAACTGCTCGGCGACGATCGTCCAATAGTAGACGCCGGCCGGCAGGTCGCTGACGACCAGCTGACCGCCCGACAGATCGGTGCGGTCGACGATCGGATGGCGCAGATCAGGGGCCGTGGCCAGCACGAAACGAAAACGCGTCTCGACGTTCGGCCGGCTGCTGACGAACCAGCGGAATTCGTAGTCGCGGCTACCGGCGCGCGGCGCGGCCGACGCCTCCAGCCTGAGTTGGCGCCTCTCGAACGCGTACACCTGCGGCAGGCCGTCGAGCCCGTCGGCGGCGGTTGCGGCGATCCGCACGAAGTACGTGCTGTCGGGCAGATCGCCGAAGTCCACATGCGGGGCGGTGACCCGCTGGTCGCGGATCAGGTCGAGCTGATCGGCGTCGCGCGAGATCTGCACGCGATAGCCAACCGCGTGGTCGGCCGGCACGAGATTGAATGCGACCGTCTTGCCGTCCTGCACCCTGGCCGGCTGCGACAACGCAGGCGCGGCGAGCAGCTCGACCGGATTGCCGATCACGCCGTCAGAACGCGTGACACTGCCGAAGCTCGCCTCGACGAGTTGCCTGGATGCTTGCAGCGGCACACCGGGCAGCGGCGCTGCGTCCCGGCCGCGCTGCCCGAGCGGGTCCACGCCGACCGCGCCGTCGAGCACCGCCACCGTGGTGGTCTGCGCGGCGCCGCTGTAGGTGACCTTGAAGCGCGTGCCGCGCACGCCCGCCACCACCGACGGCGAACGGATCTGGAAGCGGTCGTCGCGCTTCGTCGCATGCGTGACCTGGCTTTCCACTTCGCCCCGGCGCAGTTCGAACACACTGTCGCCCGCGCCGGTCAGCGTGGTGCGCCGCAGTTTGCCGATGTCCAGCTCGCCGTCCTGCGCGACCGTCACGTGCGACCCGTCCGGCAGCTCCAGCGTGACGAAGCCGTTCGGCCCGGTGCGGAGGTGCTCGCCTTCGACGAGCATCGTGGACGCCGTCACCGGCACGTAGGGATGTTGGCCGAACGCGTGCTCGGCCGGACCGCTGGTCGCGATCACGCGGGCCGCTTCCGGGTCCTGCCTGAGCTTGCCGGCCGGCAGACGCAACACGATGCCGGCCGGCATGCGGCGCGGCGCGGACACGTGGTTCAGCCGGCTCAACAACGCCCAGTCGGCCGGATCGCTGAGGTAACGGCTGGCGATGTCATACATCGAGTCGCCTTCGCGCGTCGTGTAGGAGACGTAAGCCGGCGCGGTGGCTTTCACGCGTGGCTTGAATACGCGCGATGCCGGCGGCTCGGCCAGGGCCGCACCGCACCAGTTCATCGCGATGAGGCCGGCCATCGCCAGCCAGCCAGCCGCGCGCCGGCCCGCCACGACGACGCCGCTGCCGAGCGCGGCCGCTTGCGGGGAACGCGTCACGCCTCCCCCGCTTCCGGGGCGTCATGGGTGGCTGCCGGCGGCTCACCCGTGTTGATCCGTTCGAGCCGGTAGCCATAACCGTACATCGGCGTCAAACGATAGCCGTGCTCCGGTCGCAGCCCGAGCTTGCTGCGCAGCATCGACACGTGGGTGTCCATCGTGCGCGACGGGATGTCGGTCGCCTGCTTCCAGATCACGTCGAGAATATGCGCGCGCGACAGCGGCCGGCTCAGATGCTGGAACAGCAGCAGCGCGAGCTCGAACTCCTTTTGCGTGAGCGCGACCGTGTTGCCCCGCACCACCACGTGCTTGGCGCCGAGATCGAATTCGAATTCGCCGAACACTTCTTTGGCTGCCGGCGGTTTGAGGAAATAGGCGCGCCGCAGCAGCGAGCCGACGCGCGCCAGCAGCACCGCCGCCGACACCGGCTTGACCAGATAGTCGTCCGCGCCGGTGTTCAGGATCGACGTGATGTCGGTTTCGCGGCCACGGCTCGTCATGAAGAGCACCGGCAGGCGCTCGGAGAGGCTTTCGCGCACCCAGTGCAGCACCTCTTCGCCCGACATGTCGGGGACGTTCCAGTCGAGCACGAGCAGATCGAAAGTCTGGCGCCGCAATTGCCGCACCAGTTCGCGCCCCGCCTCGTAGGTGTGACAGACATGCCCCGCCTCGGACAGCGTTTGGCAAACCAGATCGGCCTGAGCCGAATCGTCATCCAGAACAGCAATTCTCATAAAACCCCGCAACGCGACTTCGTACTTCGTAGCTGGTGGCCGGCGAGCCGGCAAATGACCGGGATGTCGGTGCTGACGCCGACGATCCAGCTTCCAATTCAAACTCCCACAGCTGTCTTTTGACGAGTGGTCCTTTCCTCGCCCCCGTTCAGCACTGCTTTCGCATCATCTCGAAATCAGCCCTATACTGACCTTGTCAAATCAATTATTCCGGCAATTCATCTTAATCGAAATCGCCTGCCATTTTTCCGGATACCGGTCAGCGCTTGAGCGTCGCCGCACCAGGCGGGGAGCCGCTTCCGGGAATTTTTCCTGTGATCTTTCAAGGTCCGCCGGAGCGGGGTTCCGGCCTGCAAAATCGTCGGTCGGATCGGCTGGCCTCGCTCGCACGTGATTTACCCGACTGCCTGACTCAATTCAGATCGCTCCGCAATTGCGGGACGATGATTTAACAATTTGCAAGTCAGTATAAGAATAGTCCCAAGATAAATCGTTTAAATATTGTTAAATTCCGGCTCGGGTCGCAATAGGTCGATTTATACACTCGGACGTTTTGTTACAGGCTGATCGGGGAGCGCCGCGCGGCAGCTCAAGTCTGCTGAAAATATCGCGCGCAGCAGTCCTGCGGCGCGCGCGGCTAACCATCGGTCAATCAGCGGCCGCCTTCGATCTCCGGCATCGGCGCGAACAACGCGTCGAGGTCGTCGTCGGAGAATTTGGCGGCGCCCGCGGCATCCTCGGAGAGAATGCTGTCGGCGAGCCCCGCCTTCTGTTCCTGCAACTCCACGATCTTTTCTTCGATGCTCCCCGCGGCAATCAGCTTGTAGACGAACACCGGCTTGTCCTGCCCCAACCGATGCGCGCGGTCGGTCGCCTGGTTCTCGGCGGCCGGGTTCCACCACGGGTCGTAGTGAATCACCGTGTCGGCCGCCGTCAGGTTCAGGCCGACGCCGCCCGCCTTCAGGCTGATCAGGAACAGCGGCACCTCGCCCTGCTGGAAACGCTCCACGGGCGTGACGCGATCGGTGGTGTCGCCAGTCAGGACCACGTAGGCGATCGCGGCTTCGTCGAGCGCTGCGGCGATCAGCGACAGCATGCCGGTGAATTGCGAAAACAGCAGGACGCGGCGCCCTTCCTCGATCAGTTCCGGCAGCATCGACAGCAGCAGATCGAGCTTGGCGGAGCGCATCGTGCGCGCGCCCTTGTCGATCTTCTCCGCCTTGTCGCGCTTGGCGGCGGGCACCTCGGCCGGCGGGTTGACCGGCAACTCCGACGCATTCCCAGCGGGCGCTTCACCTCCCGGGCGCACCTCGCCGCCACCCTTGCTCGTCCTCACGAGCCGCGGATCGCAACACACCTGGCGCAGCTTCAACAATGCGTCGAGCACGATGATGTGGCTGCGCGCGAGCCCTTGCGCGCTGACGGCGGCACGCACCCTCTCCTGCATCGCCGTGCGCACGGTTTCGTAAAGATCGCGCTGCGCGCCTTCCAGATCGACCGAGCAGACGATGGTGGTTTTGGCCGGCAACTCCTTCGCGACCTCGTCCTTGCGACGCCGCAGCATGAACGGCCGGATGCGGCGGGCCAGCAGCGCGCGGCGCACACCATCGCCGTTCTTTTCGATCGGATTGCGCCAGCGCCGCGTGAAGTCCTTCTGGCTGCCGAGAAACCCCGGCAACAGAAAGTCGAACTGCGACCACAATTCGCCGAGATGATTCTCCAGCGGCGTGCCCGTCAAACACAGCCGATGCCGCGCGCGCAAGCCGCGGATCGCCTGTGCGGCTTTGGTGCTCGCATTCTTGACGTACTGCGCCTCGTCGAGAATCAGCAGGTGGTAGTCGTGTTCGGCGAGAACTTTCTGATCGCGCCACAGCAGCGCGTAAGTGGTCAGAACCAGCTCATGTTCGCCGATCTGCTCGAAGCGCTCCTTACGCTGCGGGCCGTTCAACACCAGCACCTTCAGCTCGGGGGCGAAACGCCGCGCTTCCTCGCGCCAGTTGTGCACGAGCGTGGTCGGCACGACGATCAGCGCGGGGCGGCTCAGGCGCCCCGCTTCCTTCTCCGCGAGAATGTGCGCGAGCGTCTGCACGGTCTTGCCCAGACCCATGTCGTCGGCGAGCACGCCAGCCAGATCCTGTTCGCGCAGGAACTGCATCCAGTTGAGGCCCTGCTGCTGATACGCACGCAGTTCCGCCTTCAGCCCGCTCGGCACCGGCACTTCACGCAGACCCGGACCGGCTTGCAGGCGCTGCGCGAGCTGCCGGACCGAATCGTCGCCGCGGAATTGCCAGCGGCCCGTGTCGTTCAGCGCGTCGAGCCGGCCGGCGTCGACCGACGGCACGCGCAGCGGCGCGCCTTCGGCCAGCGCGCCGCCGAGCGAGTCGAACAGGTCGACCAGCACCCGCACCACCGGCTTCAGACGGTCGGCGCGCAAGCGCAGCCGCTTGTTTTCTTCGGTCTTCAGCTCGATCGGTTCGTGGTCGGCGATGCTCTCGAGTGCGCCGCTCAGCCAGCGGCGGTCGCGCCGGAACAGGTCGGCGAGCAGCGGTTCGAGCCGCACGTTGCGCTCGCCGACGCGGATGCCCATCTCCAGATCGAACCAACCGTCGCCAGCCTGATGCGCCGTGCCGTCGATCGCATCGATTTCGATCACGTTGTAGCGGAACTCCGGCGCCATCGTCACGCGCCAGCCCTTGCTCACGAGTTCCGGCACGGCGTCGTTGACGAACGCGGACCAGGCATCGGCATCGGGCAGGCCGAGCATCGTGTCGGGCAGCTGACGCGCGGCGAACACCCGGCTGGTCGGGACTTTCTGCAAACCGCTCTTGCGCAGTTCGAGCAGGCGCTTTTTCTCGGCCTCGTAACGGCGGCGGATATGGATCACGTCGCCGCCCGGCATCGGCACCAGCGTCACGCTGCTGTCCACGTTGATGCTGACGCCGTCGTAGTCGAAGCTCACGCCGGCCAGCTCGACCGCCTCGGGCTTGCGCTGCCCCGTCTTGACGCCGGACGGCAGCGCGTGGCTGTTGAGCGTGAGCACCGGCACCGGCTCGACGTCGATCACGCGAATCGCGGACGCGTCTTGGGTGGGCGGCAGCGGCAAGCCAGGCGCGATCTCGCGCAACACCGACGCGACGAGCGGCGCCTCGGCAAGCGAGATCGGCGGCATCGCGAGGTAATCGGGCAACTGCTGGAACGGCAGCGACGACTGCACGATGCCCGCTTCGTTCGCGACCCCGTCGACGTACCAGACGGGCTCGGTCGGCAGGACCATGGTGGCGCGCGGTTCGGTGCGCAGCACGGGCCGCAGGCGCTGGTCTGCGAGCGGTTCCCATTCGATGCGGCCGGGCCGGTCGGCGGCGCGCGACAAAGGCGTCGGGCCGTCATGAGCGCGCGCGGGTTTGAACTCGAAGAACAGGCGACCTGTGGCGATCAGCTTCTGCAGCATCTCCGCGCCGCTGGTGCCGCGCAGAATGAACTGGCCGAAGTCCTCGCGGGAGCGGCCGAGCCATAGGCCGCGCAGGATCGACAGGTCTTCGTCGGATACGAATTTCGGTTGCTTGACGAGCGCCGCTTCGACGTTGCCCCACGGCTCGTCGACTTCGACGATCGCGCCTTCGGCATTGCAGCGCGCGCGGTACAGCACGACCTCGTGGCGCTTGTGGAAATCGGACCAGTTCAGCCGGTATGCGAGCGTCTGGGTGCGCGCGGCGCTCGCCTTCTGGGCGAGCGCATCGGCGGCTTCGGCGCGCGCGCGAAAACGCTCGAGCCAGCTCACCAGTTCGGGGCGTACGCCCGACGGTTGGTCGAGCGCCGTGATGGATCTCGGGGAATCCGGACGCGGGCTGCCGCTCCCGCCCTCGTCATCGTCGTGCGCGACGCGGGTGATGTGATCCATCTCGTCGTGATGCTCGAGCTCGGCGAGCAGCAGCGCCGCGACATGCTTGCAGTTGCGCCCGACCGGGCAGGTGCAGTCGCCTTGCGCCCAGGGCGAACCGCCATCGGTACGGAAACGCACCCGCGTCCGGTAGGGCTGCGCCTGGGTGCCCTGCACGTCGCCGCTGAGCGTGGCGCCGTGCCATTCCACATGGGTCACGGCGCCTACCGAGCGCGCCTTGGCGACGGTGTGATCGCCCAGCCAATCCGCAATCCGTTCCCGATCAAAGAAAACTGACGACATCAGCGTCCATTCCTATTCAAGCCGGCGAAGGCAATCGCGCACGGACGAAGCAGCGCGGCATGTGCGGTGACGCGATGGCCGGCGCGATTCGGTGCGGTTGCGATTGCCTGTGATAGCCGGCCATTTTACGCGTTGGAAGGGATTGAGTTTGGGATGGGGACGGGGCAATCGGCAGGTCTGGTCAGCGACGCGCATGGGACTCTGCCGGGCCCGGCGTTCATCCGCCGCGCGCCAATAAGGCAAGCTGGGGCAGCGCGCCGTGGCTGGCGCGTCCAGGCACGCCGGATTTGGCGCATCCGCAAGACGCAGGGGCAGCAAGTCCGTCCGGCAGCGCGGAGGACAGAACTGCGCGGTCAATCAGCCCTGCCCGGCGCTCCCTCGCCAACTCGATCGCCGGACCCTGAGCGTCCGCCCACCGACGCCGCGACCGCCACGTCCACTCCCGCCTCCGCGAACACCTGAGCCAGCGCGGGCACCGGCGCCTCGTCGGTAACGAGCAGATCGACCGCATCCGCTCCGAACGCATGCACCAGCGCGCTATGTCCGAATTTCGCGTGATCGGCCGCGACCACGCGCCGCTCGGCCTGGGCGAACGCGGCCTGCGCAAACGCCACATCGGCGGGCAGCGCATCCATGAAGCGCCCGTGCATGTCGATCGCGGTGACCGAGACGATCGCGTAACGCACGTGGAACTGGCGCAGGAAGGCCAGCACGCTGTCGCCGAACGCGGCGCGGTCGTCGGCTCTCAGCTCGCCGCCCGCGATGAACACCCGGTTGCCGTTGCGCGAGGCCAGCACGCGGGCGACCTCGATCGAATGGGTCACGACGGTGAGCCGCGAGCGCGCCCCGAGCGCCTGCGCGATATGCAGACAGGTCGTGCCGCCCTCGAGGATCAGCGAGTCGCCGTCCCGCACCAGTTCGCCGATGCGCGCGCCGATCGCCCGCTTGCCTTCGAGGCTCACCCCCATGCGCCGCTGGAACGGCGGCTCGTCGAGCCGCTCGGGCAGCATGACGCCGCCGTGGACCTTGATGAGCCGGCCATCCGCGATCAGCGGTTTGAGGTTGCGGCGGATGGTTTCGTCGGACACGGCGAAGCGGCCGGCGAGATCGGTGATCGTGCAGGTGCGCTGCTCGCGGACGAGTCGCAGGATTTCGGCTTGGCGCTGATTGGAAAGCATGCGGGGCGAGTGGTGGCCGTTGGGCGAAGTCTAGCAAAAGTCACGTTCTGACGGGTTCAATTCCCACGCGTTTCCAAAAATAGCCACACTTTCTTCTTCGCATGCAGCGGATGCGTTTTCGTAACCGCACCCGGTAGCCACGTGCGCTAGCCTCTTACATGTCCACGGCATGCCGATCCGAGCGGGCCAGGATTCAAACCGCACCCCGTTGCATTCCGTGCACTTTCGAGGCATTCTGAACCTCATTCCGAAATAATCCCACACATGTCCACATCTATTCCCGCTCACGCCCGTGTCGTCGTCATAGGCGGCGGAATCATCGGCTGCTCGGTGGCTTACCACCTGACGAAACTCGGCTGGACCGACGTCATCCTGCTCGAACAGGGTCAACTGTCATGCGGCACCACCTGGCACGCGGCCGGTCTCGTCGGCCAGTTGCGCGCGCAGGAAAGCATGACGAAGCTGATCCGCTACTCGACCGCGCTGTATGCCGAACTCGAAGCCGACACGGGGCTCGCCACCGGCTGGAAGCAATGCGGCTCGCTGTCGGTGGCGCGCACGGCCGAGCGGATGACGCAACTCAAGCGCACCGCCGCCGTCGCGCGCGCGTATGGCGTGACGTGCGACGTGATCAGCCCGCGCGAGGCTGGCGACCTGTGGCCGGTCATGCGCACCGACGACCTGCTCGGCGCGGTCTGGCTGCCCGGCGACGGCAAGGCGAACCCGACCGATCTGACCCAGGCCCTCGCCCGCGGCGCGCGCATGCGCGGCGCATGCATCGTCGAAAACACCCGCGTCACCGCGATCCACACGCGCGCCGCGCAGCACGGCAACGCGAACGGCGCACGTGAAGTTAGTGGCCTCGCGTGGCGCAACAAGGACGGCGAGGAAGGCCGCATCAACGCGGACATCGTCGTGAATTGCGCGGGCCAGTGGGCCAAGGCGGTGGGCCGGTTGTGCGACGTGACCGTGCCGTTGCATTCGGCCGAGCATTACTACATCGTCACCGGGCGCATCGCCGGCGTGCCTGCGGACCTGCCCGTGATGCGCGACCCGGATGGTTTCATCTACTTCAAGGAGGAAGTCGGGGGCCTCGTGATGGGCGGCTTCGAGCCGGACGCGAAACCGTGGGGCATGAACGGCATCCCTGAAAATTTCGAATTCCAACTGCTGGCCGACGATTGGGATCAGTTCGAAATCCTGATGAAAAACGCGTTGCAGCGTGTGCCCGCGCTCGAAACCGCGCCGGTGCGCCAGTTCTTCAACGGCCCCGAATCGTTCACGCCGGACAATAACTTCATGCTGGGCGAAGCGCCGGGGTTGCGGCGCTTTTTCGTCGGCGCGGGTTTCAATTCGATGGGCATCGCGTCGGCGGGCGGCGCGGGAATGGCGCTCGCCGAATGGATCGTCGCGGGCGAGCCGACCATGGACCTGTGGCCGGTCGACATCCGCCGCTTCGCGCGCTTTAACGGCAACGACACGTGGCTGCACGATCGCGTGAAGGAAACGCTGGGCCTGCACTACGCGATGCCTTGGCCGAACCGCGAACTCGACAGCGCGCGGCCGTTTCGCCGCTCCCCGCTGTATGCGCTGCTGCGCGACAAAGGCGCGTGTTTCGGCAGCAAGATGGGCTGGGAGCGCGCCAACTTTTTCGCGCCGACGCCCGCGCAGGCGCGTATCGATTACGCGTTCGGCCAGCAGAACTGGCTGCCCTGGAGCGGCGCGGAACATCGCGCGTGCCGTGAGCGTGTGGCGCTGTTCGACATGACGTCCTTCTCCAAATTTCTCGTGAAGGGACGCGATGCGCAAGAGGTGCTGCAAAGCATCGTCGCGAACGATGTCGCCGTGCCGCCCGGCACCACCGTGTACACCGGCATGCTCAACGAGCGCGGCACCTACGAATCGGATTTCACGCTCACGCGCCTCGCCGACGATCAATACCTGCTCGTCACCGGCACCGCGCAAACCACGCGCGACTTCGACACCATCGAAAAAGCGATTCCGCACGACCGGCACTGCACCCTCGTCGACGTGACGGGCCAATACGCGGTGCTCGCCGTGATGGGCCCGCGCTCGCGCGAACTGCTGCAAAGCGTGTCGAAAGCGGACTGGAGCAACGAAGCGTTCGGGTTCGGCCAGAGCCGCGAAGTCGACCTCGGCTACGCGACGGTGCGCGCCACGCGCCTTACCTACGTCGGTGAACTCGGCTGGGAGCTGTACGTGCCGGTCGAACTCGCGCTCGGCGTGTACGAGACGCTGCATCAGGCGGGCCACGCATTCGGCCTCGTCGACGCGGGCTATTACGCCATCGATTCCCTGCGCATCGAGAAAGGCTATCGCGCGTGGGGCCGCGAACTCACGCCGGACACGAATCCGTTCGAAGCGGGCCTCTCGTTCGCGTGCAAGCTCGACAAGGACATTGCCTTTCGCGGCCGCGACGCGCTGCTGAAACGGCGCGCCGAGCCGCTCACCCGCCGCATGGTCGTGCTGACCGTCGACGGCGCCGCCGATCGCATGTTGTGGGGCGGCGAAGCGATTCTGCGCGACGGCGAACCGGTGGGCTTCGTCAGTTCGGCGGCGTTCGGGCACACGCTCGGCTGTCCGGTCGCGATGGGCTACGTGAACAATCCGCAAGGCGTGGCGGATGCCGCGTATCTGAACAGCGGCCGCTACGCAATCGATGTCGCCGGTGAACCGCTACCGGCCACCGTGCATCTGAAAGCGCCTTACGACCCGCGTTCCGAGCGGGTGAAGCGCTAGCGGCCGCCGCGCGCCATGCTCGAAAACACGCCGTCGCGACGGATCAGCCCATGAAACAGCGCGGCCGCGAGATGCAGCAGCACGGTCGCGAACAGCGCGAACGCGAGCCACGTATGCAACGCACGCAGCAGCGCGAACAACTCGACATCATGCGGCGCGATCGGCGGCAAATGCAGCGGACCGTATAGCGTGACGGGGTAGCCCGCTGCGGATAGCATCGCCCAGCCGATCAACGGCATCGCCACCATCAGCGCATACAGCACGAGGTGCGAGGCTTTGGCCGCGATGCGCTGCGGCGCCGCCATGTCGGCGGGCAACGGCGGCGCGCCGCGCGTGATGCGCACGGCGGCGCGCAGCACCACCAGCAGTAGCAACGCAATGCCGAGCGGCTTGTGAATCGCGACCAGCGTGTTGTGCGCGCGCGCGACGCTCGCCACCATCCCGACGCCGATGAACAGCATCGCGACGATCAGCGGCGCCATCGTCCAGTGCAGCAGCCGCGCGAGCGGACCGAAGTGGGTGCGTGCCGGGGTCATGAGCGGTCTCCGTTGGCGTGCGTTTGATGAATCGCGGGATGCAAGACTTCTTCACGCGTGCGGCGCTGATAGGACAGCGCATACGCGGCCGAGCGCGCGGCGAGCAACGGATCGTCCGATGGCGCGATGCCTGCGGGCAGGATGGTCGGATCGAAGTTGATATCGCGGCACGTGCCGTTTTCCTGCGAGGTCGCGCGATCGAGCACCAGCGTGCCCGCGTCGATATGCTGGCGCGCGTCGGGCCATTGCAGCGTGGCGTCGTCGGTGGGGTCGCCCGGTTGCGCGACGGTGAGGATCAGATGCCAGCGCAACGGTCCGCTGTCGAGCCGCTGATCGAGGTCGGCCTGCAGAAAATTCATCTCGGCTTTCTGCGCAGCGGTGATCGGCGCATACGGCGTCTCGGGCACCATCGCCCAGCGCACCGCGCGCGTCGTGCCTGCGCCGTCGGTAAAGCGGAATGCGTTGATCCCGTAGTACGCGGCGTTCGCGAGACTCGACGAAGGCGGGTGCGCTTTGACCCAGTTCTGAAACGGCAAGGTCTCGGGGTTGCCCGCATAGAAGGCCTTGAGTTTGGCCGGGTCCGGTTTGCCGGTCGCCGGGTCGGGCTTCGCGGCGAGCAATTGCTGATAGAACTGCGCGGGTGTATGCACCGCGAACACGGGCGTCGAATTCATGCCGGTGCGCCATTGCTCGCCGTTCGCCAACTGGAACTGCAACGCGAGGCTGCGCACGGGCGAACTGGTATCCGGGGCGGACGGGTTGCCGCCGGGCACCGCGAAGCGTCCCGTCACCGGCGTGCGTCCCGGCGCGAACACCGCCGCGCGCGAGAGCGTGGCGCCGTTGCCGTTGCTGTCGAAGTACCCTTCGACGCACAGGCCCTTCGCATGATTGCGCCGATAGCCGGGATGCGGCTGACCGGCCACTGTTTCGAACGTGTTGATGAAACGCGACGCCGTCAGACGCGCGGGCGTGAGCCAGCCCGCCGTGTAGGCGAAGCCGCCGGCCACGGCCAGCACGAGTGCGCCGATCGCGGCGAGCCGGCATGGCACGCAGCGAGGCTCAGAGTTGGGAACGGAAGATTGGGTCACGACGACTCCTGAGTCGAATGGATGCACAGACCGGCTAACACACGATACGACGATCTATTCCACCGCTCCGCTCGACACCGTCGCCACTCGACACACCGGCGCGCGTTCCGTTCGCGCGCCGGCTGCCGACGCTTCAATTGGCGTTGCCTGCCGGCGCGCTGCTGCCGTTCGCGACACGGTTGGCCGCCGCTTGCGCAGCGAGCGCTTCCTTGTGATGTTTGACTTGTTGCGCGAAGACCGGGTTGACATCCGGATACGACGCGTCGGTGATGTAGTCCAGTCCGTTCTGTTGCGCCTCGATCAATTCCTGGTACACCTGAGCACGTGTCTTGCCTTGGGCAAACGCGCCCGACGAAGCGGCGAGAACGACAACGGACAAGGCGGCAATGGCGAGCTTCTTCATGATGAACTCCTGAGAGTGTTGTGCGGGATCGCATCACGGAGAACCACGGCCTGGCGGCTTTTATTCCTGCTTCGAGCGCGTGAAAAAAACATATCTGGAAACCGGGAATAAAAGCGGCCGCGCGACGGTTTGCTCGCCCGGGTTGCTCACCGTCCAGCGGCATTGAAAACGGCAAACGGGAGCCACCGCAATGCGCGGAATAAACCCGCGCGTGCCCGTGTTCACCAACCGATAGCCGCATTCCGAGCCCCCCCGTCACCATGACCTCGACCAACGCCCCACCCGACTCGCCGCTTTCCGAAGCCGACATCCAAGCCTACGCCGACGGCACGCTGTCGCCGGAACGCGCGGCGTTTCTGCGCGCCTATCTCGGCAAGGATCCGACGGAAGCGCGGCGTGTCGCGTTTTACGGCAGGCTGAACGCACAGATCCAGCAGGCGTTTCAAACCGTCGACGAACCCGCGACGAACGGCATCGACCGATGGCGGCGCGCAATCGCGCGCGTCAAGGCCATGAGACGTCTGCGCAAGCTGACGGGTGCGCTCGCGGTGCTCGTTCTGACGCTGGCAGCCGCGACGGGCTGGCTTGCGGCGACCCAGGTGTCGCCCCAAGCGCTCGACAACGCCGCGCTAATGGCGTTGGCGGAAGTCGCCGCGGGGCCGTTTTCCGCTGCAACGCCGACGCGCGCCGATCCGTCGGCACCCGAACTCGAGGCCATCGGCCTGCGACTCGTCGAGCGGCGAGCCGTGCCGCTCGGTCCATTTCAGCGCGCCAACGAATTCATCTATCTGAATCGCGACAACCAGCCGGTCGTGGTGATGTCGACGCTGGCGCTGCTCGCGCCGGCGCAGCCGCAGTGGGCCGCGCGCCGCATCGGCGAGATCCGGCTGTTGACGTGGACCGCGCAGCGTCAGCGCTTCGTGGTCGCCGGCGCCGCCCGCACCCACGGCCTGATGCGCGCCGCCGACGCGCTGACCGCGCGCTGACTTCAGTAACGGGTCAGAACGCTCGCCCAAACTCGCGGAATAAAATCCGCTGACCCGTGTTCGCCACTCGAAAGCATGTCACCGCCCAAGCCGCGGCCGCCCGCCCTATGCTTCAGGAAGAGCCCCATGACCGGGATCAGAATCGGGATGAAAAATGGATGTCCGTGACGAGTTGATGGAGCATGTGCCGCGCTTGCGGCGCTATGCGCGCGCGCTGATCAACAATCGCGATCTCGCCGACGACCTGGTGCAGGACACGCTCGAACGCGCGCTCGGCCGCACCGGCATGTTCCAGCCGGGCACCGACCTGCGCGCATGGCTGTTCACGATCATGCACAACGTCTTCGCGAATCAGGCGCGCAAGGCGTCGGCGCGCGCCGTCCACGTGTCCGTCGACGACGACAGCGTCGCCGAGAGCGAACTGGCGGTGTCCTCCGAGCAGACCCGCTCGCTGGAAATGCGCGACCTCGACTACGCGCTGCAGCGTCTGCCGATGGAGCAGCGCGAAGTCGTGCTGCTGGTCGGCCTCGAGGAAATGAGCTATGCCGACGTCGCGCTCGCGCTGGACATCCCGATCGGCACGGTGATGTCGCGGCTGTCGCGCGGACGTGAGCGGCTCAGGGCATTGATGGCGGGCACCCGGCCCGGAGCGAAA
Organism: Paraburkholderia sediminicola; assembly: GCF_046026895.1. Taxonomy (GTDB): domain Bacteria; phylum Pseudomonadota; class Gammaproteobacteria; order Burkholderiales; family Burkholderiaceae; genus Paraburkholderia; species Paraburkholderia sediminicola_C. Next base: position 53,799 of record NZ_JAQQEU010000033.1, on the reverse strand, counting down.
TTACAGGTGGTGCGATGAGCGACCAACATATGCCGATCGGCGAAGAAGAACTGCACGCGTACGTGGACGGCACGCTGTCCGACGAACGCCGTCTCGACGTGGAACGCGCGCTCGAACAGAACCCGGAACTGGCCGCGCGCGTCAGCGATTATTTTTCGCTGAACAACATGTTCCACGAGCGCTATGACCGCGTGCTCGGCGAACCACTGCCCAAGCGCCTGCGAGCGCCCGCGCCGCGCCGCTGGCGCATCGCCGCGAACTGGCCGCAGTTCGCCGGCATGGCGGCGGCGCTCGTGCTGGGGGTGGGCATCGGCGTGGGCACGCAGATGGGGCGCGACATCGGTGCGCCCGCAGCGGCGGATCACGCCGACACGCGTCCGGTCAGCGCGGACAGCGCCGAGGTGTTTGCGCGGCGCGCGGCGGTGGCGCACGTGGTCTACATGCCGGCCATCGACCGGCCCGCCGACATGAGCGCCGACCACGAGCAGGATTTCGTGCAGTGGCTCGCCAACCGGCTGGGCACCGACGTGCATCCGCCGGTTCTGTCGAAGAGCGGCTTCGCGCTGTCGGGCGGCCGCCTGTTGCCCAGCGCCGACGGGCCCACCGCGCAGTTCATGTATCGCGGACCGAACGGCGAGCGCGTCACGCTGTGCATCTCGCATCGTCAGGCGAGCGCGAACACCACGGCGTTCAAGCTGTATCAGGACGGGCCGGTGAACGTGTTCTATTGGGTCGACGGCGACTTCGGCTATGCGGTGTCGGGCGGGATAGACCGCAAGGTGCTGTTGCAGCTGGCGCATGACGTGTATGCGCAATTGACGGGCGCCGCGCCCGGTTGACGGCGGCGCGTGTTCCGTGGGGCGCGCTAGCTTTTCTACCCGTTGCCGCGAGTCTGCAACGCAGTGCTCGTCACGTCGCCCGGCCGGGTGAAGCTCAGCTCGCGCGGCGTGACACCGAGCAGGTGCCCCATCCAGTGCGCCATTTGACGTCCTCCGCGCCCTCAGTCGTGACCGACTGCCGCTTGCGCGGAAAGGGCGGGGATTCCTCCTGCGAGGCGGTCACGTCCGACCGCGAGAATGTTGCGGGCAGCATTGCAATCACGATCATGTGTCGTTTCACAATGGATGCACGTCCACTCTCCTATTCCAAGGCCTGCGACACCTTTCGGCCCCGTGCGGCTCGCGCAGCACGAACAGGTCTGGGTAGAAAACGCTTCGTCAACCTCATCGAACCACACGCCTGCGTCATCGCACTTGTACCGATGGTCCGGAACGTCGACCAGCCCGCGTCGAGCACAGACTTGCTGTGCTGTCCTTTCGCGAGGGCCGAAGCATTCACGTTGCCGACAAAGATTGCACCATACTCGCGAGCGAGCCGGGTGCTGAGTTGATGCAGAAAGTCCTTCCTGCGGTTCGCGATCCTGGCGTGGATCGCCTTCACCCGGCTCTTCTTGCGTGCTCGCTGGGCAGTGGCGAGCGCGGGCTCGAGGTCGCGGTAGAAGCGCTGCGCGTCGACATTCGGAAGACGTTCGTCCGAGAAGCCGGCAAAGGTCTTGAGCCCGAGGTCGATGCCCAGATCCCGATTGGCTTCATTGGGCCGGGCAGACTTCACCTTGACCGTCACGTACAGATACCAACGGCCGCGGCTGTCTTCGGAGATGCAAGCGGCGCCGAACTCATAGCCGGCCAGGCCGTAGCTGTCCCAGACGCCAAGATGCAGGCCCTGAAAGTGGGCCTGACCATGGCGCCATACGACCGAGCGGGCTTTGAATGGAATCCATCCCAGCGAGCGTCGCACGCCGGCCGAGCGCCGCCATCGAAGCTTTACCTTGCGGTGCTGTTTGCGGCGCGTCGCGTACTCTTCGGCGATCTGCTGAAACACCGCCGAGCCGACCGCCAGGCCTTCTTTCGAGGCCCCGTTCAGATAACGCTGGATCTCAATGCCAGAGGCAAAGCGCCGCTCGCGGCGAAAGATCTGGAGCGACAGGTCATTGCAGTAGTTCCAGACAAAGTTCACAGCCCGCGCCATCTCGGCAAGCGACGGAGCATGCTTGTCCTTGATTCTTATGCGCAGAACTCGAACTGGATCCTTGCAACGTGCCACGCGTCGACTCACTCCGGTTTGACTGTATGGATATACAGTATCAGATCAATACGAAAAGGCAAGTCAGGCCTCGGTGGCGCGCGTGATCGACGGTGCGCACGCCGTGCAGATGTTGTGTCCGGTGCCGCGTGCGCACGATGATCCCGCGGCGGCGATGCGCCACATGATCGACGCGGGCATCGCGGCATTGCGCGCCGATCCGCCGCCGCGCGTCGTCGCGCTCTCCGACTACGGCGCGCAACATCCTGACGGCACGGGCATCACGACGCTGTTTCACTACCTCGAAACGCAATTGCGCGGCATCGATTCGCAACTGACGTTTCTACGCGCGGCCGAGCACATGCACAACTGGGCTCGTGTATTGCCGGTCGCGCTTGCTCAATCAAGGCGTGCTGACCAGCCTGCATCATCCGTTGACCAAGCTGTTTCCGACGGTCGCCTCACAGGATGTGGGGTTGCTGGCCGCCGAACTGTTGCTCGATACAAAGCCTGCGCCGGTTTCGCCGCGCGTCGTCAGCATCGAGAGTGAGCAGCGCGTCGGCGCGCTCGACGTTGCGCGCACGATCGGTGAACTGGCGGGCCGGCAGCTCGGCGCCCACGAAGTGCCGCGCGACGGATGGACCGCCGTGCTGCGGCGTGCCGGGCTCAGCGAGCAGCACGCGCGTCTGATCACCGAACTGTACGACGCGCATAACGCGGGCCGCATCGACGTCGACGCGGATATCAGCGAGCGGCGCTTCGGCTCGACGATCCTGCCGCACGTGCTTGGCGCATTGCTGCCGTCCGAAGCCGGGACCGGAACCGCTGCGTCAGTTGGCTGACCGGCAACCGTTCATCACCGTCACACTCACTGAGCCCGCGAACTAGCTCTCGTTGCGTCCGGCTGATGGCCAGTCCCTTTATCGGATGCCAGCCACCGGCGTCCCCTGGCGCTTCAGTTCGATCACTGTCAAGGCGGCTCCGCCGGAGTCGAAAACAGAAATAATTTGTGAAGTACGCTACAGTCGAGTAGTGTACTTTACATGAATACTCTAACCACTTGGGCTGTCCTCGTCCTGACGTTCCCAACCGAGAATGCCACCGCGCGCATGCGGGCGTGGCGGGCGCTGAAGGCGAAGGGGTGTGCCGTCCTGCGCGACGGCGTCTACGTGTTGCCGCATACCGTAGAGCGTGAGGATATGTTGCGCGAACTCGCTGGCAGCATTGACGAAGCCGGCGGCACCGCGCATCTGCTACGCGCGCAAAGCCTCGAAGCGTCGCAGGAAGCGGACTTTCGCGCACTGTTCGATCGGAACGACGATTACGCGACCTTTGTCGCGTCACTGGGCGCTGCGCGGAAAACGCTGGGAGGCCAGCCACCGGCAGACGTCACCCGGCTGTTGCGTCGCCTCCGCAAGGACTATGACGCGATCCGGACGATCGACTACTTCCCGGGCGCCGCTTCGACCGACGCCGAAGTCGCCTGGGAAGACTTTGTAGCGCTCGCGGATACGGTCCTGTCGCCGGGTGAGCCGCATGCGGCGGAGCGCGCCATCCGTCCGCTACGGCGCGACGAGTACCAGGCCCGCACGTGGGCAACCCGGCAACGGCTATGGGTCGATCGCGTCGCGAGCGCGTGGCTGATCCGTCGGTTCATCGACCCGACGGCACGGTTCCTTTGGCTGGCTTCGCCGGAGGCCTGCCCGCCGGATGCACTCGGCTTCGACTTCGACGGTGCCCCCTTTACGCACGTGGGCGAGCGCGTGACGTTCGAGGTGCTGGTCGTGAGCTTCGGTCTCGATGACGACGCGGCGCTTCTTCGGCTCGGTGAAATGGTGCACGCGCTGGATGTCGGCGGCGCACCGGTGCCCGAGGCGATCGGCTTCGAAGCGGTAATGGCCGGCGCGCGGCAACGCGCCTTGGACGACGATCAACTGCTCGATGAGATGGGCCGGGTGCTCGATTCGATCTACGCGCACTTTGCAGCGAGCACAAAAAACAGCAACGCGGGAGACCGGTCATGAACAGCACGACGGCGACCGCGCCCGGCTACACGCTCGGCCAGATGGTCCTTTACATGCTGCGGCTCGGCACGTTCGGCTTCGGTGGCCCCGTGGCGCTCGTCGGCTACATGCACCGCGACCTCGTCGAGCGCCGGGCCTGGATCAGCGAACAGGACTACAAGGAGGGCTTGGCGCTGGCTCAAATGATGCCGGGTCCTCTCGCCGCACAGCTCGGCATTTACCTCGGCTACGTCCATTACCGCATCGTCGGCGCAACGCTGGCCGGTATCGCTTTCGTCCTGCCTTCGTTCCTGATGGTCGTGGCGCTCGGCTGGGCCTACGCCCAGTATGGCGGCCTCTCCTGGATGCAGGCAGTCTTCTACGGCGTGGGTGCCGCGGTGGTCGGAATCATCGCGATGAGCGCGTACAAGCTGACCAGGAAGACCATTGGCAAAGACAGACTGCTGTGGGCGATATTCCTGACGCTCGCGGCCGTGACCGTGGTCACCGAATCCGAGATCGCGTGGCTGTTTATCGCGGGGGGCCTGCTCAACTGGTTCTGGCGGGCGCCGCCGAAATGGCTACACAAGGGCGGACTGAACGCTGTAGCCATCGCGCACCTGCCCGCGACCAGCGGCATCCTGAGCGGAATCGACTTGCCGCTGCTCGGCCAGATCGGCGTTTTCTTCGCCAAGGCCGGCGCGTTCGTCTTCGGCTCGGGACTCGCGATCGTGCCGTTCCTCTACGGCGGCGTCGTGACCGAACACCACTGGCTCAACGACAAGCAGTTCGTCGACGCAGTCGCCGTCGCGATGATCACGCCCGGACCGGTCGTGATCACAGTCGGCTTCATCGGCTACCTCGTCGCGGGATTTTCAGGCGCTTGCGTTGCCGCACTTGGGACATTCCTGCCTTGCTACCTGTTCACGGTGCTGCCAGCGCCGTACTTCAAGAAATACGGCAAGCTGCCCGCCGTCAAGGCGTTCGTCGACGGCATTACAGCCGCAGCCGTGGGTGCCATCACGGGCTCAGTGATTGTCATCGCGCGGCGCTCCATCGTCGACTGGCCGACTGTTCTGCTCGCCGTTGTGACTGTCGTGCTGCTCTGGCGCTTCAAGAAGCTGCAGGAGCCGGTGATCGTCGTTGCGGCGGCCCTGTTTGGTCTCGTTGTCTATCCGCTCGTCCAATCGCACGCCATCTAACGGCACGCGCGCGCATTCTACAAGGAACGTAACCATGGCAACACGTCGTACCTTCCTGCACAACACCGCTGCGGTTGGCGCGGGAATCATGCTGGCCCAGGCGCAAACCGTACGTGCCGCAGAAGAGCCGGGGTACATCGACAAGCTCACCGACGCGGACGGCAAGTATGCCGCTGGACCGCTGCCATTCGCCTACGACGCGCTTGAACCCGTCATCGATGCGCGCACCGTCGAACTGCACTACAACTTTCACCACAAGCCCGCTGTGGTTGCCGCGAACAAGGCTGAAGACGGCCTGGCGAAAGCGCGGGACTCAAACGACTTCGCGCTGGTGAAGTACTACGAGAAAGAACTCGCATTCCAGCTATCGAGCCACATCCTGCACACCATTTACTGGACCAGCATCTCGGGCAAAGGCGGTGAGCCGAAGGGCGAGCTGGCCAAAGCAATCGACAGGAATTTCGGTTCGTACGCGAAGTTCAAGGCCCAGCTGGTTGCGGCAACGATTGCAGTGGAAGCGTCCGGCTGGGGTGTCGTCGGCTACCATCCCGCGACGGGCAAAGTCATGATCCTGCAGTGCGAGAACCATCAGAAGCTGACCGCGTGGGGCATCCAGCCCATCCTCATCCTCGACGTTTTCGAGCACGCGTATTACCTGAAATATCAGAATCGACGCAACGAATACGTCAACCAGCTTTTCAGCCTGATCAACTGGGACAACGCGGCGCTGAGAATGCAGGCAGCGTCGCCGGCGCGGAGGCTGACATGAAACGGGTGACGTGCGAGCGTCCCAGGATCGATCGCATCGCCTGCCCGTGGCTGATCGCCCGTTTCATCGACAAGGAGCCCGAGTTCCTTTATGTCCATCGTGATGAGGTGACGCGGCTCGTACAGGAAACAGGGGCCATTCCGTTCGATGTCCCGGACGTTGAGCTCGGTCACAAGGGCAAGCTCTGCAGCTTCGATGCATTCCTGCAGAAATATCAACTGGACGATCCCGCGCTTCTCAGGCTTGCCCGCATCGTTCGTGGCGCCGACACTGGCCGGCTCGATCTTGCGCCTGAGGCGACGGGTCTTTACGCAATTTCGATTGGTCTGTCGCACAACTTCGGTAACGATCACGAGCAGTTACGACACGGCATGATCGTCTATGACGCACTGTATGCCTGGTGCAAAAGCAGCCATGAACACACGTGAGGAAGGTCGCACCGCTTCATTGGCGGACCGCATGTCGCGTTGGGTATTGCCGGCCGGCGTCGATAGCGCAGCACGGTTGCTGCTGGTAAGCCGCGGACTGCGCGGTTTCTGTGACGGATTCATCGCGGTTCTGCTGCCGGCCTATCTGCTCGCGCTTGGATTAGGCCAGCTCGACGTCGGGCTGATCAGCACCACGACGCTTATCGGCTCCGCCGTGGCAACGATCGCGGTCGGTGCGCTTGCCAATCGTTTCGCGGCACGCCGGATGTTCGTTTTTGCCGCCGCATTGATGATCGCCACCGGACTCGGGTTTGGCGGGTTATCGTCGCTCCTGCCGATCCTGATGGTGGCCTTCGTGGGGACGCTCAATCCGAGTTCAGGCGACGTCAGCCTCTTTCTTCCCCTCGAACAATCACGCCTTGCCGAAATGGCGGTCGGCGAAGCGCGAACGACATTGTTTGCCCGCTACAGCCTGATCGGCGCGATGTCGGCAGCGCTCGGTTCGCTCGCCGCAGGCCTGCCCGCGTGGCTGGTAACGCATACAGGCATGCCCGAACTCCTGGCCATGCGCACAATGTTCCTGCTGTACGCGGCGACGGGCATCGCCATCTGGTTCCTGTACCGTCGGCTGCCGCATTCCGGTACACCGACTCAACGCCGCACCGCACCGCTTGACCAGTCGCGCGGTATCGTGACGCGTCTCGCGCTGCTGTTCAGCGTGGACGCGTTTGCCGGTGGCCTGCTCGTCAACTCACTGCTGTCGCTGTGGCTCATGCAACGCTTCGGCCTGTCAGTCGGCGCGGCGGGCCGGTTCTTTTTCTGGGCAGGGCTGCTTTCCGCTCTCTCCCAGCTTGCGGCACCCCCTCTGGCCGGGAAGATCGGCCTGCTCAACACGATGGTCTTCACTCACATTCCGTCGAGCTTTTGCCTCATCGCCGCGGCCTTTACAGCTTCACTGCCAGTGACCCTGACGTTGCTGCTCATCCGAAGCGCATTGTCTCAGATGGACGTCCCTACGCGTACCGCCTACGTGATGGCAGTGGTCACGCCGTCCGAGCGGACCGCCGCTGCGAGCTTTACATCCATTCCGCGAAGCCTTGCTGCGGCGCTCGCGCCATCCCTGGCAGGCGGTCTGTTCGGGATAGGATGGCTCGGCGCGCCGCTCGTTGCCTGCGGCGTCCTCAAGATCGCCTACGACCTTTCGCTGCTCTTCGTCTTCCGGCACGTCAAACCGGATCGCTGAGCTCAGCCATCGAAAAAGATTAACCACACAGATGCGAGGAACCGGCCAGAACGCGCGGCCTCGTGTCGAAAACAACCACACGTGCGCGTACTACCCACTCACTGTCGACGGAGAATTTTCATGTCATCGCCAGGACCTCCATCAGCACATGACGGGCGAAACACCACGCATCCTGTTCCTGCACTACTGGGGCAAGGGCAAGGCCGTCGACCTGGCAAAGGGCGTCAAGGCTGCCCTGGATGCGCAGGGCGCGAGCGCGCGATAACACTTGCGCCGCTTATCGTGCGCGGCGCCGCCGATGCACCCGATGCGCACAGCGGCGGCGGTAGCGTCAAGGGAGGGTCTCATGAAAAGCTTGCAACACCGGCACTTGCTGCGCCCAGCAGTTCTGTGGTACATCGTCCTCCTCATTCTGTCTGCCGTTGCAGGCGTCCTGGTCCAGATGGTTCCATCCGCCGCCGGGGAGGAGCAAGCGCATAAACTGCCACTGAGCCACGTCGCTGATATCCCTTTGCCGGGCCGCACCACACGGCTTGACTACGAGAGTTACGATCCCGCCCGCCATCTGCTGTTCATCGCCCATCTCGGCGACGGGGAAGTGATCGTTTTCGATGCGGGCGCCTCGCGCGTGATCGCACGCATTGCCGGTGTCGCATCCGTTCATGGCGTGCTCGCCATTCCCGAGATGTCACGCGTGTATGCATCAGCAACGCGAACAGACGAAATCGTCGCCATCGACGAAGCGACGCTCAAGATAGTCGCGCGCATGCCAGGCGGCCATTATCCGGACGGGATGGCCTACGCGCCCGAGGTGCACAAACTCTACGTATCGGACGAGACCGGTAACACCGAAACAGTCATTGATGTCCGGGACAACCGGCGTGTGACAACCATTCCGCTCGGCGGCGAGGTGGGCAATACCCAATACGATCCGCAATCGCGCCACATCTTCGTGAACGCTCAGACAAGCAACGAACTCGTTGAAATCGACCCGACATCGGACAGGATCGTCGCCCGTCTCAAGCTTGCGGGGGCGGATCACAACCATGGGCTGCTGATCGATTCCCGGGACCGGCTCGCCTTTATCGCCTGTCAGGGCAATGACAGGCTGCTCGTGTTTGACATGGGAACCCGGCGGGTCGTCCAGTCGTTCGGCATCGGCGGCGACCCGGACGTGCTCGCGTTCGATCCGGCGCCGGGCACGCTCTATGTGGCGGGCGAAGCTGGCGTTGTTTCGATGTTCAGTGTCCGGGGCTCGAATGTCGCCAAGATCGGCGAAGGCCACCTTGGACCAAACGCCCATGTGGTCGCCGTCGACCCCACCACGCACCGCTCATATTTCCCGCTGAAGGACGTCGGTGGACGACCAGGGCTTCGAATCATGTCAGCGCAATGACACACCGCTTTTGGCCAGCGCCATCGTCACCTGACCGCGGGCATTACGTTTGCTCTCTTCGACGATACGCTGACCCTTACTGAAGCGCGCAAGCTTGGCGTGCGCTCCGTGCGCGATCTGTATGGCGGCGTCGTGCCGTTTCCCTTCGATGACAACGTTCCGTCCGTTCGGTCGTGAAGTTGTTGCGATTCGTGACGCTGGACAGCATGCGCCTCGGCCGGCCGGTCATATCAACTACGGTCATATCGACTAACGAACGTCTGCCAGCCGCGAAACTCGCGTGCGGGTCGCAACCGCTCTTGCGCCCCAAGCGATCGAAGCCCTCATCGCTCCGCCCTTGCGCTTGTTCGCAGGATCAACAGCGCTTACTGGCCGGCGGCCGGCGACACCACGCTCGGGGTTGCCAAGGTGTTGTTGCTCTTGGGCGCACTGGTGCCCGACGTGGATCTGCTGTTCGTGCTATTCGGAAGCCCCGAGTTGGGCGCCCTGGCGGCCATGCCACTGTCCGAGCTGGCGCCGCCTGGCGTGCCGTAACCGCTCGTTGCGCCGTTCACCTGGTTTGCCGAGCTAGCCGTGCTGCCCGACGAACCGCTGCCGCTCGGACCTCCCGCCGTCTGTGCATATGCGCCGGCCGACAGCGTGAGTGCAGCGACGGCCGCGATTAATGTGCTGCTTACCTGGCTCATGATCGGTTCCTCCTTGCAATATGACGCAGACGACCGCCGCCTGCTTGATCACGGGTACAGCAACCACCGTGCCGCCTGCTCTTATCCGCACCGAAACCCGAACGGTCTAATGCAACGAAGCGGGAAGCGGGCGGCATCGGCGCCGCCGAATTACCGACGATCTGCACACTGCCCTCGCCGACATACTGCGCAATCCTGAAGTTCGTTGTCGCCCAGCTCGGGAAGCGAGAGCTGGACCGGAGAACGAGTTTCGCTGCACACGGTCGCCAACGCCGCCGTTATCCGCCCTGTTCGCGCTGCTCGGTTTCCAGCCACACTGCGTCGCGCGGCGAGGTTGTCGGCCAGGATCGCATTGACCGTATCGTCGCTGACCCGGCCCATCCCATGCGACCGATCGCGGCGATGCGCAAATTTCGCTAATCGACCCACGCCGGGCGCAGGGCCAGGCTTCACCTCATACACAGCTTCCAGGGTACATCGGTCATGCGTGCCTCGTCACGCGCCACTAGCGTCGTGCGCCGCGCACTTTTCCTTTTGGGGAGGCTCGCTCGCGGCGCGCCCATCGCCCGTCGGCTTGTTCGCGGATCATGTCGATCAGGGCGCGCAGTCCGGCCGGCACATGGCGGCGGCCTGGATAGTACAGACAGAGGCCGTCGAGCGGCGGCGTCCAGTCTTCCAGCACGCGAACCAGCGTACCCGCCTCCAGGTCCGCGGCGACGGTCCACTCGGTCAGATACGTGAGACCGAGACCGGCGCGCGCCGCTGCCAGCATCAGGCCCGGCTCGTCCAGCGTCAGCGCACCCTTTCCGTCGACACGCACCGCTTCGCCGTGTCGTTCGAACTCCCACTGATAGATCGCGCCGCTTGGCATTCGCGTGCGGATGCAGTCGTGCGCGTTCAGATCCGCGGGCGTGCGCGGCGGCTTGCGCCGCGCGAAGTACGTCGGACTGCCGACGACGGCAAAGCGCTGCCTGTCACCGAATGGCACCGCGATCATGTCCTGCGGCACAGTATCGGCGAGACGGATGCCGGCATCGAATCCTTCGACGACGATATCGATCAGCCGTCCTTCGGTGACGATGTCGAGCTTCATTTCCGGATAGCGCTGCAGGAACGCGATAAACAGCGGCATCGCCTGCTTCGCCGCTCCCGCCGACGTATTGATCCGCAACGTGCCCGACACCGTGTCGCGAAAGGTACCGACCTGTTCGATCGCGACCCGGATCGTCGACAGCGCGGGCGCGATTGTGTCGACGAACTGCACGCCGGCCTCCGACAACAATACGCTGCGCGTCGTGCGATTGAAAAGCCGCACGCCAATGCGTGCTTCGAGCGCCGCCACCGCGTGACTGAGAGCGGACGTCGAGACACCCAGCTCGGTCGCCGCCGCGCGAAAGCTGCGACGACGCGCGACGGCCAGCACCGCTTCCAGTTCACCCAGCCCTGAAGTTTTCATTGTCCCAAATCACTCAACATGACATGCCAGATTGTACGGCTAGTCAACGCAATTGCGCCGGTCTATCGTGAGTCATTCACACAATGCAAACCGGAGCAACAATGCGGATCATCGACAAGGTTTATATCGACGGCACGTTCGTCACGCCGCACGGCGACGAACTGTTCGATCTCTTCAATCCCGCGACCGAACAGGTGATCGGCCGCGTGCGCCTCGCCGATGCGCAGGACGCGCGCGACGCGATTGCCGCAGCGAAGCGCGCGTTTCCCGCGTTTTCGCGCACGGACAAGCGCGAGCGCATCGACATGCTGAAGCGGATGCATGAAGCCGTTGTCGCGAGAGAAGACGAGCTTTTCGAAGCGATCATCGAAGAGTACGGCGCGCCGGTGTCGCGTGGCCGGTGGATGGCTCAGCATGCGAGCAGTGTGCTGCTCGAAGCGGCGAAGGTGCTACAGGACTACGCGTTCACGCGCCGGGCGGGCACCGCCGAAGTCGTGATGCAGCCGCTCGGCGTCGCGGGCCTCATCACGCCGTGGAATAGCGACGCCGGTTTCATCTGCGGGAAGCTGGCCGCCGCGTTGGCCGCGGGCTGCACGGCCGTCATCAAGCCGAGCGAAATGAGTGCGATCCAGACCCGCATCGTCACCGAAGCGTTGCACGAAGCGGGCTTGCCGGCGGGCGTATTCAACATCGTTACGGGACGCGGTGAGACGGTCGGCGCCCAGATCAGCGCTCATCCCGATGTCGCGAAATTGTCGTTCACGGGCTCGACGGCAGTCGGCAAGACGATACTGCGTGCCGGCGCCGATACGTTGAAACGCGTAACGCTCGAACTCGGTGGCAAGTCACCGGTGGTCGTGCTCGACGATGCGAACTTCGATTACGTGGTGCCGCTTGCGATTCAGGCCGGTTTCATGAACAGCGGCCAGGCATGCATTGCGGGCACGCGCATTCTCGTGCCCAGGCAACGGCTCGCGGAGTTCGAGGCGCACGTGGGGGAAGAAGTCGCGCGAACCCAGGCGGGCGATCCACGCGATCCCCAAACGAGCGTCGGCCCGATGGTCAGCAAGAAGCAATGGGAGCGCGTTCAGCGCTATATCCACATCGGCATCGACGAAGGAGCGCGTTTGATCGCGGGGGGCGAAGGCCGGCCGGATGGCGTCGACGCAGGATGGTTCGTGCGCCCCACCGTCTTCAGCGACGTGACGAACGACATGACGATTGCGCGCGAAGAGATTTTCGGCCCGGTGCTGTCGATCATCACGTACCGCGATACTGACGATGCAATCGCCATCGCCAACGATACGAACTACGGCTTGCAGGCGTACGTGTTCTCGGCGGATGGGAAGCGTGCGCGCGAGATCGCGTCGCGAATCGAAGCGGGACGCGTACTCGTCAATACGCTCGCACACGAACCGGCCGCGCCGTTCGGCGGCTTCAAGCAATCGGGTATTGGCCGCGAGTATGGCTCGTTTGGGCTGGAGGCGTTTCTCGAGCCGAAGGCCGTGATTGCGACATTGTGATTGCGTAGCACACGCGTTCGCTGGCGCGCCCCGCAGGGCTGATCAAGCGAGAACGCCAGCCTTGGGACTGCATGCTCCAGAAAATCGGAGCGCTTCGTGCAGTTCTACGGCCGACGTAGCGACATTCGTGGTCAGAGCACGAAGGTCCGTTGTCCGAAGTTGACGTTGGAATGGCTCTGGGCAAGCAACTGGAGGCACGAGGACAGATGCGCCTGGTGGACTGACCGCACGAACCCATGTCGACACGCCAGCCGTAGGATCTGGAGCAGACAAGCAGGTGATATGCGAGTGTGCAAACGGCGGCTTTGGTCGATGACTTGACGAGCATGACCGTGGCCGTTGTCCGGCGCAGCGGACGTTCGAATGTTCGCCTGAGGGCGTGGTCGAACGACCGTACCTGGCCCGTTCGGGGTCCGCGCACCTATTGAACGCCAGAGCCTCGACGCGTCGTCGAATGGAGTCAGCAGCAAAAGATCGCTTCGCGGTCCTCAATTACCTGATTGACCAGCTTTGGTGACGCCTGGACGCATCGGGCTATGCAGGCTCCGTTTAATCGGGGCAACGGCGCGCGAGGCTTCATGGGGAATCGCTGTTCAAACTTTCCCACCGCGTGCTGCGTTCCTCCGCTGCGCGCGACTCAGGCACTTCCATGTCGGTGGACCCAGTTCAAACGGTGAAGTGAAAGCACGCGCTGTACTACTCTCGGCGCCACAGCGCGGCAACTGCGAATCCTGCTGCGAATCCGGCATAGACATAGAAGATCGAACGTTTCGACAAATGGGCTTCGAAGCCGGGCGTGAGTCTTTTGGGTACGCCATGATAGTCCACCACATAGGCCACCGTTGCGACGGTAGCGGCGGTCCCCGCAACGGCCACGGGATCAGAACTGGCTTGCTGATTGCGGTATCGCCGGATCAGCAGCGATTCGAAGAGTGCGCCCCAGAAAATCGCGGCTGCATAGTGAATAGCGAGTCCCGAGAGAGTGAATCGGACGCTCGGCCCGGTCTCGGCGAATGCGCGCCGCGGCCATATCCAATGCGTGACCGCGTTGAACGGAGCGTACGGCGTGCTGCCATCGCCCGTTGCGCGAACTGCCGCCACCAGAGCCGACGTGCTGGCGGCCGCGCTGCCCGGGATCACGGCGCGGCGCAAAATCCTGGAAAGGCCCTTCATCACCACGCCGTCTTTGTCTGATTCGGTCGCCACTGTAGCCGCTCCATTTACTGCGAGCCCACGCCTTTCTTGGCGGCCAGATCCTGCGCCATCTTGTAGTGTTGCTGGATTCAGTTGCACCGTCAATTTCGTGTGATCGATCTGCACACGAAATCAGCCTGCTTCTCCTACTTCTTTCGGATCCGGCAAATCGCCGCGTTGATTCGGTTTCGGAGGCGCGGGCTGGTTCGTCAACGATTGTTTTTGCTCCTGAGTCAAATGGCGATCGCCGGCATTCGGATCGTTTTCAGTCTGGCGAGGCGGGGTTGGTCGAGCAGATTCGGCAGCCATAAAAAACTCCTTTTGTTCCGGGGGATGGGTGACGCACGATTGCATGCAGAGAAAGCGTCTACCACCGCGTCGTTTTGATAAAGCATCGAGCGTGCCGCGCCGCGACGGAACGCGGGCCGAAACGGTAGGCAGTGTCGACTATCCCTTTGGACTGTTTCGACGCGACCGGACAGAACGGGAGTGTCACGATGACCGACTCATTGATTGAAAAAATTACGCGTTCTTTTCGTAAGCGTGACGGTCGAACAGGCGTGCTTCGGTATGCCGATGCCTGCCGCGTTCTGGTAGGGCGCCGGCACATCCCTTGCAAGCTCACCACTCTTCCAAGCTGCACGAAACGGCAAAGCGCTTGCTGGCATTGGGGCGACGGCATGGACATCGCAGGTGACAGGAAATACGTCGTGGCATCTGTGCGTTGCTCGCCCGTGCTCGCGTCATTTGCGGCAGTAGTTAGGGGTTGATGTCGGATCGCGCCGCTCCCGGCGCCAGACTGAGTATTTCCGCAATCAGCCGTTCAGTCGAAACCGGCTTGCTCAACAACGCCTGAAAGCCCGCCATCTGTGCGCGCTGGCTGTCCTCAGAGCCGGTATAGCCGGTCAACGCAATAGCTGGCAATCGCAATTGCACCGGCAGTTGCCGTTCCAACTCCAGAGCCCGCAGCCGGCGCAACACATCGTAGCCGTTTTCGTTTGCGAGCACGATGTCGCACAGCAAGACATGCGGCCATTGGCTGTTCTGCGTCGGTCCTAGCCATTCGAGCGCCTCAGCACCCGACGACGCGAGTCGCACTCGCGCACCGTTCGCGGCTAACACCGCTTCGAGTGCGTCGCGCGCCTCTTCCTGATCGTCTATAGCCATGATCAGCAGGCCGTCGAGCGGCCTCGCGCCCTCAGTGCGCTCAACCGGCGGCGCATTCGCCGCGTCGGGATCGGCGACGGGACGCAGCGGCAACATCGCCACATACGCGAGTCGCCCGCGCCACGGCATCAGCGTAAAGCCGCCGCCCGTCGCGGTCAGCGCCGACTCCATCCGTTGCGCGTCTGACTGCGAAAGCTCCGCCGGCTTGTCACCTGGGCCGAGCACACTGACCCACGCATGATTGTTGTGGCGCTCCGCTCGTAGCGCAATGCGGTGCCCCGGCCCCGCGTGCGCCATCTCGTTGCGGCACAGGTCCGCGATTAGCGGCTGCAACGTGCCAGGGTCGCCGGTCACACGCAGATCGTCATCGCTCAGTTCCGCGTAGAGGGTCACGCGACGTGCCGCAATCTCGTCGTGCAATCCATCGATCACGGCGGCCACCAACGCGGCGAGACTCACCGACTGCGCGGTCACCTTGCGCTGCGCGTGTTCCAGTTCGCCCTGCTGCCATTGCAGCGACCACATCTTCGCGTAGACACCTTCGCACGCGAGCAAGTCGCGATGTGTGCCCTGCTCCACCACGCGGCCATGCTCCATGATCAGAATCCAGTCAGCGTCCACCACGGTGGAAAGCCGATGCGCGATCACGATCGATGTACGCCCTTGCGCGAGACGCGTCAATTCTGTCTGGATCGCTCGCTCGGAGCGCGTGTCGAGCGCGGAAGTCGCTTCGTCGAACACGATGATGCGCGGGTCCTTGAGAATCGCTCGCGCGATTGCGATGCGCTGCCGCTCGCCGCCGGAGAGCCGCACACCGCGCTCACCGACGCGCGTGTCGTAATGGTCGGGCAATCGCTCGATGAATTCGTCCAGTTGCGCGGCGCGCGCCGCGCGCACCACGTCCGCTCGCGTGGCCGTTGCTCGCCCATACGCGATGTTGTAGGCGATCGTCTCGTTGAATAGCACGGTATCTTGCGGCACGATGCCGATCGCCTCGCGCAAGCTTCGCTGTGTGACCTTGCCGATATCTTGCCCATCGATGCGTATCGCGCCGCGTTCGGGTTGATACAGCCGGAACAGCAGCTTCACCAGCGTCGACTTTCCCGACCCGCTACCGCCCACTACTGCGAGCGTCTTGCCCGCATACGCGTGAAAGTCGACATCACGCAGAATCTGGCGCGCGGCATCGTAGCCGAAATCCACATGTTCGAAATCTATCTTTCCGGCGGTGACGACCAGCGGCTTCGACGCAGGGTCGTCGACGTCCTCGCCCACGCGTCCGCGCGTGTCAAGGATGGCAAACATCCGCTCCACGTTGACCAGCGCATCGTTGGTCTCGCGGAACACGAAGCCCAACGTATTCAACGGCATGCAGATCTGGATGATGTACGCGTTCACCAGAATCAGATCCCCGACGCTCATCGTGCCCTCCACCACATGCTGCGCGGCAAGCAGCATGATCGCGCCTATGCCGAGCGCGATCACCGCGCTTTGTCCGACATGCAACGTGCTCAACGCATTCTGATTCGCCGTTCTTGCATGAACCCACTTCTCCAGCACTTCGCTCAAGCGTCTGGTTTCGGTGTCCTCCGTCGCGAAGTATTTGACGGTGTCGTAGTTCAGCAAGCTGTCGACGAGCCGGCCGTCCGATTGCGCTTCCAGCACGTTCGTCGCGCGTTGGAACGCGATCCGCCGCCGCGTGAAGATGAGGGTATACACCGCGTAGCAGACGAACGTGACCGCGATCGTCAGCACGAACTCGCCTGCGTACTTGTGAACCATGATCGCGACGATCGTCGCGATCTCGAAAGCGGTCGGCACGATCGTGAAGAGCGCGACGCCGAGCAGAAATCCGATCCCGTCCGCGCCCTTCTGCACGTCGCGTACGATCGCACCGGTCTCGCGCCCTGCGTGAAAACGCGCGCTCATCCGAAGCAGGTGCGCGAAGGTCCGTTCGGTGAACGCGGCGACCGTGCGCTGCGTGACAATGCTGAACACGACGTCGCGCGCTTCGTTCAGCGCATCGCCGAAAAACCGCAACAACGCGTAAGCCAACACCAGAAAAACCGGAAACAGCGCATGCGCGAGCGGATGACCCAGCTCGTCGACGATGTGCTTCAGCACGAGCGGCATCAGCACGATTGAAAACTTCGCCGTGACCATCAACAACAGGGACACGAGGGCCTGCTTGCGGTAGCGCCACACGGCGAGCGTCAGATC
Source organism: Paraburkholderia sediminicola (assembly GCF_046026895.1). Lineage (GTDB taxonomy): Bacteria > Pseudomonadota > Gammaproteobacteria > Burkholderiales > Burkholderiaceae > Paraburkholderia > Paraburkholderia sediminicola_C. The sequence continues at coordinate 36,430 of NZ_JAQQEU010000033.1, read as the reverse complement.
GGCGGCAATGCGGCCTGTCAGACGTGAGCGAGGCGACCCGTTGGAATTCGGCATGGTGATCCAGAGAGACGGCGCGGCCAGCAAGCACCTCATTGGCATCGAAAGACAATGCGGAAAGGATTGCATGACGAAGGGACGGGCGAGCAAGCGGCGCGCCTGCCTATCGGTAAAAGCGGCCCCGCACGAACGTGGTGGCAGTGCACCGCCGACGCTCATCGGCACGATCCATCGTAGTACTGAAGCAAGGGTTTGCCCGAAGTTACATCCGCCTTTGTAGAAACAGGGAACGCCAAAGCGCTTCCCCGAATGAAAACGGGGTATGCCACAGCGCTTCAATGGGTTGCGACAAAGCGTGGGGTTCTTCGGAATGTCTTTCTATAGCGATTGGCACCCCGCCTGCTACCGGCCGCCATCAGCGGGGACCGCGCACATTCGCGTCCGCTGCGCGGCTAGGCGCCACGAGCCGCACAGATCATCGTGCGTCAGGAATTCGCCGCCTCTAACTGGACGTCGCTCGGCACCCGAGGCACGCCATGAACGCCTCGTCAGCCGGATATTTCATGCGCGCGCGAGTTGCTCGGCTGGCAACCGTATACTTCGCTCGACGATGGTTTGCGGCTGACCGCCCGCTATTTCCATGCGCGGGCGGCAAGCGGCTTCGCCGCATCACCGCATGCGGCTGGCGCGCCGCTCGACCTGGACGTGTGCGCGCCGTGGCGTACCGGCGGTCGGCGCTGTCGCTCACATTCAAGCCGTGCCGGAGCAGGAATCGGACACGAGCTAGGGCTCGAGCTTGACCTTGATCCAGCCGGGCTCGCGCAGGTCGAATGCGCGGTACGCCGAGATCGCGTCGGCAATCGGTTCGCGTTGCGTCAGCACGGCCAGCGGATCGAACGACCCGTTACTGACCAGTTCGACCAGATGCGGCGTGATAGCGCGATGGTTGCAATTGCCCATTCTCAGCACGAGGTTGCGGTTCATCGCCTCGCCGATCGGAAACACATGGTCGGTCTGTGGATAGACGCCGATGATCGAGACAGTGCCCGCCTTCGCGACGGCCCGCACCGCCCACGACAACACCTGCGACGGACCGCTCCCTGGCCTCCAGTTGTCGCCATCGGGTTTGGCTTGCGGTGCGACCTGCTTGACCTCCTCATCGAAGGCCTGCTGCTTGTCCTTGTCTTTCTCCGCGGCGGGCCCCTGCGCCGCGCGCACCGCGTCCACGCCGACCGCGTCGATCACCCGGTCCACGCCAATTCCGCCTGTGAGTTGCAAGATCATGTCGACGGGATCTTCTTCGTCGAAGTTGATGACTTCCGCACCCTGCGCGCGGGCCATCTCGAGACGCGACGCAACCCGGTCCACCGCGATCACGCGTCCCGCGCCCATCAGCCTGGCGCTCGCAACCGCAAACTGCCCAACCGGCCCCGCGCCGAAGACTGCCACCGTGTCGCCGGTTCGCACCCCCGCCAGTTGCGCGCCGAAATAACCGGTCGGGAAAATATCGGACAGGAGAATCGCGCGATCGTCGTCGATTGCGTCAGGCAGGCGGATCAGGCTCGCGTTCGCCAGCGGCGTGCGAGCGTACTGAGCCTGCAAGCCCTGAAACGGGCCCGTCATCTTCGGACCGCCGAAAAACGCGGTGCCCGCGGCTGCGCCGTGCGGATTCGCCGTATCGCACTGTGCGGTGTAGCCAGCACGGCAATATGAACAGAACCCGCAGGAGATGGTGGACGGAATCAGGACGCGGTCGCCGCCGCGAAAATTACGCACCGCGCGGCCCACTTCCTCGATTATGCCGACACCTTCATGGCCGAGGATAGTGCCGGGCACCATGTCGCCCAGCGTACCCCGCACCATGTGCAGATCGGTGCCGCAAATGGCGCTGGAAGTGAGACGCACCAGCGCGTCAGTGGGCTGTTGTAGTTCCGGTTCCGGAACGTTGTCGAGACGAATGTCGCCGACGCCGTGAAACACCACCGCTTTCATCATGAACTCCTTCCGACGACGCGCGTTCAAGGCCGTCGATCACGTTCTGCAAAATATGTTGCGCCTTATAAGAAGTCCGACGGCTCCACTGGCGCTCTGCGTCCGTGTCGTCGGCAAGGTTCGGCCAGCTCATATCGCCCGCACAGCATCGCAGCCTTAACGCTCGTTGCCAGCGGCGCATTGGCGGGACTGGAAACGCCCCATGCCACTGACGGCGCCTTATTGATTGCCGACTGATTTTGAGACCTCGGCCGGGCTGCTGGATTGCTGTTCAGGCAAAGCAGCAGCGCCTTCTGCACCTCGACGAATTTTCGGCTCGCACCCCGGTCACCTGCGACGTCGTCATCTAAGCCTTGCTGAACCAGGATAAAAGTACGGTCGCGGTATGCCGATCTACACCAACGACTGTTCCCGCGCAATTTTCTATGCTCTCGCGTCGAATGTCGCCGTGGCGCTCTGCAAGTACCTCGTCGCTACTTACAGGCACTCTGGATCGGCGCTCGCGCAAGCCATTCATTCGAGCGCCGACTGCCTGAATCAACGCTCCTTCACTCCACGAGCACTCGCACCGCCTGGTCCGACTGGTTACGGGAGGCAGGCGCACCAGGCCTGCAGGGTATCCGCCATCTCGACTTCGATCATGTCTTTCTCCGATTGGGCGCAGCCACTGAAGACCTCGGCGTGACGTTGGCGTCGCTGCCGCTCATCGAGCGCGAAATCGCAACAGGGCGTCTCGTGTGTCCGATATCAGAGCCGGCGTGGCGCGGACCCGATTACACGTTGGTCGTGAACACGGATCGCGCGGACGACGACGCAGTCACTGCATTCAAAGAGTGGATCATGGCGACGGCGGCGCAAAATCCGGTCGAGTCGGCTCGGCGCGACCCTACACACAAACTTCGTCGAACTACACCGGGTACGAAACGATCGCGGCGCTAGTTGTGATAGTGACGTAGATGAGCCATTACACCGAGTCAGTCAGACCGTCGCCGGTAACTCTTATTCGAACAACAGGGCTACGATGAACTTGGCCGGTGCGCTCCTTTAAAGCGTAACGGTATGTGTGAAACATCGAGGCCGGCTACAAACACGTGCCCCTCCTTCCGAGCGTGGGACGGTCTTTAAGTATCCCTCCATGGTGTGTCCTCTTCATACGTTGCCCGGATTGATACATTGGCGGTGAACAGGCGACGAGTATGCGTGCGCACTCGGGCGATTCACGGTGCGATCATTTAGCGCGGACAGTTCCAAGACCCGGGTGAAGCGGATCGCCGCACTTGCGCTCGCGTTTCAGCCGTACGGCCGGTTCGCGTTACCCGGCTTCTCGCAGGCGCGCAAGTTCTGGTACCAATGGTTCATGGCGCTCGATGGCGGCCCGGATGCCGTGCGAGCCGATCCGAAAGGTTTCGCACGGATTCAGTGGGAGACCTGGTCGCCGCCGGGCTGGTTCGATGACGAAGAGTTCGCTCGGAGTGCGGCGAGCTTCGACAATGCCGACTGGCTGCCGATCACTCTGAATGGTTATCGCCGCCGCTGGCGGCAAGATGAACCATCCGATCCGGCTTACGCAGAGCTACGGCAGCAGCTTGCGACGATCGGCCGTATCGGCGTGCCCACGTTGATGGTGTAAGGAGGCGCGGACCTGTGCGATGAGCCGGCAGAGTCGGAGGGTATGGAGGCGCATTCTAGCGGCGGCTATCGTCGGATCGTGATGGAGGGCGTCGGCCACTTTCCGCTACGCGAAGCCCCGGAAGCGGTGTCCGATGCGTTGATCGAACATGTGAGCTGATGCCCGCAGCATGCCTTCGGCAGGGTGGGGCCGCTGGTGTCCTTCGCGAGCGCACCAAACCCAAGGCGCGGCGCCACCCACGCAACTCGCAACGGCCACCTGCCGATCGCCGCGGCTGAGCGGGACGGCACAGGCGCCATCGGGGCTGGGCGCGCCGGCACCGGGGCAAGCCGCCCCGTAGCGCGCAGACAAAGGTGCCGATACCGAGGGCGACAATGACGGCAACAACGGCGGCGACAAGAGCAGCGCTTGGGGAAAAGACAAAGCCTCCGGCAAGCATCCCGGCAAAAAACCTTTGATCGTGCTTTCAGTCGTGCTCGTCGTGCTTGCTCTGGGAGCGTTCATCTGGTGGTTCGCGACGCGTAACCAGATGAGCACCGACGATTCCTACGTCGACGGCAATGCCATCACCATCGCGCCGAGAGCCTCGGGCTACGTGGCGCAGCTCGCCATCGATGAAAGCGTCGTCGCGCGGCAGCGCGCGCTCGATCTCGCGCGCGACAGCTATCGCAAAGGTTTCGTCTCGTTCATCGATGTGCCCGACGCCGCGCGCCAGACTAGCGAAGCGCAGCGTACCGTGCAGCAGGCCAGCTTCAGGTCTGCACCGATCTCGTCTCGCTTTACAAGGCGCTCGGTGGCGGCTGGAATGCGCAGGCGACTGCACCGGTGGGTCAATCGTGTAATTGGTGCGCGTCACGCTTATATTGCGGCCAAACCGGGCGTGGAAAGGCGGCGATGGCTCTGATCGCTTGCAGTCCACGCTGTTTCCGCGGACGTCAGGTACTACTTAGGAGTCCACTCCTTCCCTTCCTCTGGACGCATCGCGCTGTGCAATTCCGGCACCGGAAGACGCCGGCACGCAAGCGATGATGGGGTATGCAATTTGCTGCGACCGTTAATGGGAAGCGGGTCGCCGAAGCATCGGACATCGCTATCGAACGCGGCCGCGACGGACGTTTGCCAGTTTCAACAAAGGACGACTGCGAGCTTGACTGATAGAGGAGCATCACGCGGTTAGATAAACAGATACGTTGGCCTTTTCGAATCCCTTAGCCTCGGAGGCAATCATGCAATGTGGGTACCATGGGTGGATCATTGATGCCACGCCGGATTTTGGTTTCGGGAAGTTCTTCGCGCATGCCCGGCTGGTCCGCGCGACCACCGACGACGACGTAGACGGGGAAATGCACATTGAACGTAATCTTTCGTGGTTCGATACCGAGGAAGAGGCAATCGAGGTCGCCCAGCAATGGGCATTCGCATGGATCGGCAAGCGCGACGGGGACCTGGCAGCCAGGCAGTTCGTGACGCCGACCATCCAAAGTGACATTTCGGCCGGAGTGTCGGCGGGATGAAATGCTGCAGGTCGCATCGCGGGCCTGACGTAACGAGTGGATAGTGGCGCCCGGCTACCGGTCGTTAGGCCGGCGGTAATCGACGGGAGCGTAGTTCATGAGGGCGAGTGTCGAGCCCTCATGAACTACGTCCTCATGCGTCCTCTGCATGCGGTCCTCACAAATTACCGATTTCGCTTAAGCGGCAAAAAAATCCGGCGACTGCGGTGGTATCTAACTGCTAAATGATATGCGGCTCCTGCTTCCGCGCCTCTGTAGACCGGTGTACGCTGGGCAGTCGGCGCCCTCGCCGCCCATGCAGCCGGGCCCGCGGCTATGGATTTGCGCGTGTTGCTGGTTGACGATTCCGAAGACACGCTCGATGCCTTCCGCGCATTGCTTGAAATGAAAGGCGCGAAGGTCCGTGCCGAACTCAGCGGAAAGGCGGCGCTTGCCGCAGCAGCCGAAGCCCGGTTTGATCTGATCCTGTCGGATATCGGCATGCCAGGAATGAGCGGCTATGAACTCATGGCGCAGCTTCGCAAATCACCCCGGATGGCAACCACGCCAGCAATCGCCTTGACCGGATTTGGACGCGAAAAAGACGCGTCCGAAGCGCTGCAGGCCGGCTTCAATGCCCACGTTGCCAAACCCGTATCGCTGGCTGCGTTACTCGCCGCAGTCCGCCAATCCGGTTTGGCTCGCGACGACACGTAGAAACGCCTGGGCCGCCGGCAATAATTTGATACGCTGCCATCCGGGTGCGGACTCAACCGGTCGATGCAGAGTAATGTGGCGGCTGGAGTGTTGCCATGAAGGAGAGACCCCGGATCTACTACAGCGAGAGCCAGAAGGCGTTCATGTGGGAGCGCCCGCGCAAAGGCGACACGCCTCATCAGATTGCGCGATTGCTCTCGGCGCGACCTCTTCGGTCGCCCCAACTCTCATTGCTTCATCTTGCCCGTCGTCTTGGCACCCGGCGCGCCTTGCGGAGACATGCCGCTCTCACGCTGCTGCATTAATGTCCCGCTTCCAGGTTTCGGGCTGCCGACGTCCGCAGCGCGGCCCATGCTTTGGCTATCGGTGCCCGGGTGCGTGTTTTTCGTGCCCTGGTCATCGGGCGTCGCGGTGCTTTTATCGGTCTGCGCAACCCCAGAGGTACCAGCAATGAGAGAAAAAATGCCCACTGTCGCCACTATCCACTTCATGATCGTCTCCAGTTCGAGTAGCGCCATTAGCGCTGCCTCCGTGCACTCTGGCGAGCATGTGTCATACCAGACGCCGCCTGCACGGCGAGGCATTCCTGGCAAAACGCGAGGGGTGACGCAAAACCCAACGTTTTGACTGGCCGGTCATTTCATTTGCGGGCCGACCTTCGCGTGGTCGTTCCGGACCGCAACGGCGAGTTGCTCACGTTCGCTGAAACGCGGCAATTTCCGGGCAACAGAAACGACGTGCGCTCGGCAGCCGCGCTGTACGCGCTGTCCCGCATCGAGCATTACTTCCATCAACTCCCGCGCACGCAGCGAGAACAATCTCATAGGACTACGCCCTGACCCTGCCAACTGCTATCGAGAGGAATGCCAGGCAACAGGCCGTCATTCGCGAACTTGGCGTTGCGCGCGACTTTGACGTCGACATAGAGCGGGAACAACTCGTCACTTTCCTTCGACTATCTCATGCCACGGGGGCTTCGCGCTTGCGTGCCGAGCATCAGCGGCCGCGTGGACTTGCGGATTTAACCGATCGGTGCAACACAAAGGAAGTCGCACGAGCGCTACGAACGGGTGCCCGCGGTTTCTTTTTACGGGGAGCGTCTTGAACTGCCTCCTCCCGGAAATGCCCACCCTCGGGGCGCTCAAAAACTGCGGCGTGATCCGGCCGGCCAACATGCGACGCGGCCTCCCATTACTCCAGCCCTTCGTGCTTCAAGGCAAGCTGTACGGCCGCACGCGAGCGCATCCGTGCCGAAAAATCAGTCAACTTTTGCGGCATTTCGATTCCCACTTTTTCCGCCCAGAGCAGCATGGTGAACAAATAGGCATCTGCCACGCTCGCTTCGCTGCCAAAGAGGTAATCTCCCTTGAACATGGCCGCAATCTGTTGGAAGCGCTGGCCGACCTTTTCGCGTGCTGTTGTTGCGTCGGCATCCGAGGTGGGCTTAAAAACATGGCCGAACTGCTTGTGAATTTCAGTCGAAATGAACGCTAGCATTTCCAGCAGGCGCAGCCCGCCGGGTTCGGCGTTCGGCGCAAGCGCCGGTTTGCGCTGGGCGACCCACGAAAGGATTGCGATGTTTTCAGTGAGTCGCTGACCATCGTCCATCTCTAGCGTTGGGACGTAGCCTTTTGGATTGATTTGCTCGAAATTCTCTCCGGTCTCGGTCTCCTTGGTCTTCAGGTCGACACGAACCCTGTCGAACGTGAGATCGGCCTCGTGCATCGCGATATGGTCGGCAAGGCTGCAGGCACCGGGTGAATAGTAGAGCTTCATGATAAGCGTCTCCTTGTCGTAAAAGGGCTGGGCCGTCCTCAGGAGAGCAAGGGTCGTGCCGTCGCCCATACACGGAATCGATTGGCTGGGACCGTAATGCGCGGGAGAGGCGATGAATCAGGTCGCCTAGGGCGTTGGGCCCCGCGTCGGTGCAGCGGTGATGTCAGGTACGGTTCGGCTCGATTTTAAAAACGCGCTCTACCGCGAGGAAGCACTGAACAGTATTCTTCCGCTCTAGCGCAGCGCACGGTCGCCATAGCAAAAACGACCGGCTGCTGGTCGCAATGCAGATACGTGGAACACTAACTCCGGGACCTGTCCCAGGAAATCCGAGCACTTCAGGTGAACTGACGCAGTTATCTGGACCTGTCCAGGAAATCCGAGCAGTTCACCGTCTCGCACACGTCCGGGTTTTGCGCTATTCGTTCTCGTCGAAGTAGTGCCCGAACTTGAGCTGCTTGGTGCGGATATAGCGCTCGTTCTCCTCGCGCATCGGAATCGCCAGCGCGACCCGCTCGCACACCGGAATGCCATGCTTGGACAGCGTGTCGAACTTCTCCGGATTGTTGCTCATCAAGCGCACCGAGGTGACCTTCAGTGTGCGCAGAATACCCGCGGCCGAATCGTATTCGCGCGAATCGTCCGGCAGGCCGAGGTCGAGATTGGCCTCGACGGTATCGCGCCCCTGCTCCTGTAGCGCATACGCGCGAATCTTGTTCGACAGGCCGATGCCGCGCCCTTCGTGGCCGCGCAAATACAGCAGCACGCCGCAGCCTTCGGCCGCGATATAGCGCAGCGCGAGGTCGAGCTGCTCGCCGCAGTCGCAACGGTACGAACCGAGCACGTCGCCCGTGAGGCACTCGGAATGCAGGCGCGTCAACACGGACGACTGGTTGGCGACATCGCCCATCACGAGCGCGAGATGTTCGGCGCCGCTTTCACACACGCGGAACACGTAGGAAGTGAACGTGCCGTAGCGCGTGGGAAGCGTGGCAGTGGCGTCGAGAACGACGCACTCGCCGTTGATTGCGCCGTCTGCTGCGGGCGATGGATCGTGAGACGTGAGCATGGCGTTGGACAGTGGTGCTGACATGAACCCGATCAAACCGGGGATAAGGTATGGAGTGCGAGTTTACCGCTAATCCGCGTAGCGCACCCGTATGACCCTGCCTGGTGCACGGAGCGGCGCATGGCGCGCTGCGGCGCGGCAGCGCTACCTCAATTGAACGCGCGGCGCGCCACACGTATTCCCGAACTACTGGGGCGGCGCGTCCCGCCTATACTGGAATGGCCTGTCCCACACGACAGCGCGCCGTGCCGGTGCGCTGCACTGCGAAACGGAGCCGCTCCATGACAAGCGTTGCCCAGCTTCTTAAAACGAAACCGACCAACACCGGCGTCTTCACGATCGGCGCCGACGATTCCGTCTACGAGGCGATCCGACTGATGGCCGAAAAGGGCATCGGCGCACTGGTCGTGACGGACGGTGACAGCATCGCCGGCATCATCACGGAGCGTGACTATGCGCGCAAGGTGGTGCTGATGGATCGTTCTTCGAAGGCCACGCCGGTGCGCGACATCATGAGCAAGGCGGTGCGCTTCGTGCGTCCCGACCAGACCACCGAAGACTGCATGGCGCTGATGACCGAGCGGCGCATGCGCCACTTGCCGGTGATCGAGAACGACCGGCTGGTCGGCATGGTGTCGATCGGCGACCTGGTGAAGAACATCATCGCCGAGCAGCAATTCACGATACAGCAGCTCGAGTTCTATATTCACGGCGAGCGGCCTTGAGGGCCGGCGCGGCATGTTGATCGCCGCCAGAACGGCAGCGCGAGCGCGAAAAACGGTGCAAAAAAAGCCCAATCTTCAATAGGTTGGGCGAAGCTACCTTGCGGCAGCGGAGGTTCCTTGAATTGAACCGGGAGCGTCTCGCCTCACGCGCGGCATGGCGCAAGCGGGTGCGTGCACCGCTGCGATTGCCGGATCGCGGATCGCGCACGGCTTGATCGCGTTGCGATGCCGTCCGGGCATGTCATCGACACCCCCGCACTGACGCCGTGACCACCTCAGATTCCTCGTAGACGTGCAGGCGTACGTAGCTCGGCGCACGCTTGTGAGCCATTCGCTGCGCCGCGCAACAGGTGGCCGCCTACACCGGCCACCCGTTTCCCGATTCGACTACTGCCCCTGGCGAAAACTCAATTGCCGAAATACACGCCCTTCGGCCCGCTCATCGGCTGCAGCATGCCGCCTGCTTGCGACGAACCGCTCATCGGCGCTCCGTACCCGCTTGTATCGGCGACCGGGTGGGTCTGCGCGACAGTCGGGTTCTGTGCCTGCACACGGCGCTCGGCGGCCTGGACGTCGGCCGGGTAGCTGACGTCGTTCGAGGTGGCCGGGTTGTAGCCGGCCTGTTCAATCTGGATCAATTCGTTGCGAACATCCGCGCGCGTCACGGGTTGCTGGCTGGCCTGCGCGAACGCGGCGACCGGAGCTGCAAGAATGGCTGCAATTGCGACTGCCTTGATGAGCGATTTCATGATGACGTACCTCCAGACTTGGTGTCTTTGCATCGCTTTCCACACAAAGTGCGAAGCGAATGAATTGAGTCTAGTCACCAGAATGGCACGGGAAAACCCTAAATTTGGCGATACATAATTGCTTGATTCGCAAGCTTTCCCGGAGATTACCCAACGTGATGCGAGTTAAATTTCCATTTCCGGTAATAATTGTCGCCTCGTAAGCCGTTGTGTCTGATGCTTCTCAGATATGTCTAATCTGAGCAGTTTTTACCACGATGCATGGCGTCGGCGGTCGAATTTGCGCAGGGTTTTTATGCACCGGAATGCGGCATCATCAGCAGTTTGCGCGGGCCGCTGACGAAGGCGCTGCCCGGTTCGAAAAACCGCAGCGGTCGATGCATTTCGCGCGACAAGCCGATGCGCGTCGTCACGCCGATCGGCGTGTCGCCCCGCTCGATCACGCCGATCCACAGCCCGCGTCCTGTGCACAGATCGCGGCCATCGAATGTCTGGTCGATCCCGAACGCCATCGTCAGACGGCCCGGACCGCGCGCGAGATCGCGCAGCGGCACGCCGGGGCGCCGCGCTTCCATCAGCGGCAGCCCTTCGAGCGGCTCGACCGCGCGCACCAGGATGCCGGCGCCGATCTCATGCGCTTCGGCGGACAGATTGAGCATGTACGACAGTCCATAGGTGAGCCGCACATAGGCATGCCCGGGCGCGAGAAACATCGAGCCGTTATGCGGACGGCGGCCGATAGACGCGTGACTGGTGGAATCGCCGAGCGGGTAAGCCTCGGTTTCGACGATCCGCCCGCTCATGCGCCCTTCCGGCAGATCGTGCACGAGATATTTGCCGACCATGAAGCGCGCCAGTGCGACCGTGTCGACCGGTAAATCGTCGCGGCGCAGCGGCGCAATAGAAAGCAGTTCATTTCGCATGCGTTGTCCCCGATTATCGAAATCCGATCGACGAAGTTTCAAATAAATGCCCACGATCCGTAGGCGCAGGTTATTCCAAAGCCTGGGAAAGCCACGCCGAAAGTGGATTAAATATCATGCAAACACGGAATCAAAGAACCTAAACCCCGACATCACCCTGTTCTCATCAGTCCAATCGTTGTGTCAAAGCCTCATTTCGAGACAGCCTGGCGTCAACATGGCACTAATTGTTGTATTGTTCTCTCCTGCCGGCAGTCCGCCTTTGCCGGGTTGCGCACGCTCGTACACAAGCTTGTACACGACCCGAATCGGCATACGGATTGAAAGCTTTCGCACGGCGCGCATTACCGTTCCATTCAGATTTGATCCGGTTTTACTCGTTGGTGTAGCAAACCGTCCCCACCCGGGGACTGCGTACTTATGACAATAGGAGAAAGTTGAATGAAAGCATTCCCGGCAATGAAGATGATCGGCGGCGCGCTGATCGTTCTGGCGTCCCTCAATGCCTATGCGCAAAGCAGCGAAGCTGCCGCATCTGCGGCCACGACGGCGGCGCCGACGGCCAAGCAGACCAAGGCGGCTAACCGCGCCTTGCAACGCAAGGTCCGCAGCGCACTGTCGAAGACGAAGGGCGTGAGCGTGGCGCACATCACCGTGCGCGCGCGCGACGGTAACGTGACACTGGAAGGTTCGGTGCCGGAACAATCGCAACTCGACCTCGCGACGACAGCAGCGCAAGGCGTGCCGGGCGTGAAGTCGGTCAAGAATGCGCTGACGATTCGTGCTGAAGGCGGCCAGTAATCGGATAGCTTTGCTGTAGAGAACCAGGTGGGCGCCAGTGTCCGGCTGCGCGACATTGGTGCCCCCGAATGGTGTCGAACCGGTTGGTTGGCGCCATACCTTTCGGCCGACACGACTCGCGTGCGCCCAGCGCAATCGCCGTTCATCCCAACCCACCGCCCACCAGCTGCGCAGTTCTGCGCAGGCGATCTGTCTCCCCGAATCTTCTTCCTTTGCGTCGCGACCAGCGCGCCGCTTGGGGCATCATTACGTCTGCCGTCAATGCAGCGCCAGAACACGGTGAAATCACGGCCGCCCAAAATTATCTCTTATAATTTAATACGTTACGTACCATTGTTGACACATTAATTTAACTATAGGCCCGCTTCAATCCGGGGCAATGCCGCGCCGTCCCAGTCATCGACAAGCCTTTAAAGGAAGCCCGCATGACCGCACCCACGCCTGTCCTGCCCCGCTGGACCCTGATCGCGCCCTTTATCGCCTGGCTAGTGCTCGGCGCCGCGTATGCGATGCCGGGCAATGCGCTGCTGCTCGCGGTGATCGGCGTGGCGCTATGCGCTGCGGTGTTCACAGCGGTGCACCACGCGGAGGTCGTCGCGCATCGCGTCGGCGAGCCGTTCGGCACGCTGGTGCTGGCCGTGGCGGTGACCGTCATCGAAGTCGCGCTGATCGTGTCGGTGATGCTGTCCTCCGGCCCCGAGAAGGCCGGCCTCGCGCGCGACACCGTGTTCGCGGCAGTGATGATCGTGTGCAACGGGATCGTCGGTCTTTGCCTGCTGGTGGGCGGCATCCGCCACCTGGAGCAGGACTTCCAGAGCCGCGGCGCGGCCGCCGCGCTGGCCGTGCTCGCATCCTTGTCCGTGCTGACGCTCGTCATGCCGAACTACACGACCACCAGCGTCGGTCCGATCCTGTCGGCGTCGCAGCTGGCGTTCGCCGGATTCTCGTCGCTGGTGCTCTATTGCGTATTCGTGTTCGTGCAGACCGTGCGCCATCGCGATTACTTCCTCGCCGGCGTGCCCGACGAAGACGTGCACGCCGCGCCGCCGAGCGCCGGCCTCGCGCTCCTGAGCGGCGTGCTGCTGCTGGTGTGCCTCGTCGCCGTGGTGCTGCTCGCGAAGGTGCTGTCGCCGGTCGTGGAAACCGCGGTGCAGAATGCGGGCGCGCCGCCGGCGGTGGTCGGGATCATCATTGCCGCGCTGGTGCTGTTGCCCGAAGGCCTTGCCGCCGTGCGCGCGGCGCGCGCCGACCGCTTGCAGAACAGCCTGAATCTCGCGCTTGGCTCGGCGCTGGCCAGTATCGGCCTCACCATTCCAACCGTTGCCGGCGTGTTCCTGTACACGGGGCAGCCGCTCGTGCTCGGCATCACCGGCAAGGAGACCGTGCTGCTGGCGCTGACGCTGGTGGTCGGCACGCTCACGCTCAGCACCGGACGCACGACGATTCTGCAAGGCGCCGTGCATCTGTCGCTGTTCGCGGCCTATCTGTTCCTGTCGTTCGCGCCCTGAAGCAGTGGCCGGCGCGCTGCCTGCCGCTGCTCCGCGCCGCTCTACTCCTGCCAATGCGCCGCGATCCAGTCGCGGAACAGGTTCAGCTTCTGCTGATGCGCGACCGAGTCCGGATAGACGAAGTAATAGCGCCAGCCGGTTTTGAGCACGGTATCGAACGGCCGCACCAGGCGCCGCGCCGCGACATCCTCGTCGATCAGCGCAAGGTCGCTGATCGCGACGCCGAAGCCCTGCAACGCGGCGTTGGTCGCCATGTCGAGCGTATCGAAGCTCGGGCCGTGTTCGGCGTCGATCGTGGCGGCGTCGGCGCCATCCGCCTCGCCCACCTTGGCGAGCCACATCTTCCAGTCGCGATGATCGCGCGTGGGATGCAGCAGCGTATGGCGCGCGAGGTCCGCCACCTGCGCAAGCGGCTTATCCTTCAGCAGCTCGGGCGCGCATACCGGCGTTAGACGCTCTTCGAACAACGGCACGGTCTGCACGTCCGCACCCGGCGACGACGCGTAGATGATCGCGGCGTCGAACGGCTCGCTCTGGAAGTCGACGGCATGCTGCCAGGTCGTCGTGATCTGCACGTGCAGATCGGGATATTCGCCCTGGAAACGCATGATTTTCGGCAGCATCCAGCGCATCACACAGGTCGGGACCTTCAGCGCGAGATCGGTGCGTTGCCGGGTCAGACGCAGCGAAATCTCCTCGATGCGGGCAAAGCTCTCCTTGACCGCGGGCAGCAGCATCTCGCCTTCGGCGGTCAGCGTCAGGCCTTTCGCGTGCCGTCTGAAGAGCGGGAACTTGTAGTAGTCCTCGAGCGCGATGATCTGCCGGCTCACTGCGCCTTGCGTCAGGCACAAGTGATCGGCGGCGCGCGTAAAGCTGCGATGACGCGCGACGGTTTCGAAAATCTGCAGCGCATTGAGCGGCGGAAGGCGTCGCATCGGGATATCCAGAATCAGAAAAAGTCATTGCGCTGGCAGCGCGGCGCGAATCGCCGATACGCCCGCCAGGCCCACAGGATACGCGATCCGAAATAGCCGCACGAGAGGCGAATACGCAATCCGGCATGCATTCGGCTCATGGTGCGCCGTACGGACAGCGGGTCCGCGAGCCTTTTCGCACCGGCGCGGGGCGAAACGCTGCGTCCGCCGCACCAGAACCGAGCTTTCCTCATGGCTCGGTGACGATCGTTCCGGCGCGCCAGGCATGGACGTTAACCCGTATGCGCCACTGAATCGGCGCTCCCGCCGGACGAACGGCGCCGGCACCGCCCGTCGCTCATGCATCGAAGCATGAGCTTACGTCATGCCGCCCATGCGCATATTTCGTTTGTTGAGGGATTTTGGCAAACCTAGAGTGCATCAACGCGGCGCATCCGGGCAAACAGCAGGCAAACCGGCCACGCACGGCAACGCAAGTCAGCGGCGCAGCGGCAGCGGTCACTAGCGAATCTCACCAGGCAACAGGCGTTCATCACAGGAGACCGCCATGCAAGACATCAAACGGACCAGAAGGCAGGTCATCAAAACGATCGGCACGGCGCTGGCGGCGTCCACGCTGCCGATGCCGTTCATCAGCTTGCGCGCCCAGGAACAGAACTTCAGCGGCAAGACGCTGCGCCTCCTGACCTGGTCGGACGACACCGGCGCGGCCGCGCTGCGCAATATCGCCGCCACCTTCACGGCGAAGACCGGCGCCAAGGTGATCGCCGATCGCGCCGACGGCACCTCCGGCATGGTCGCCAAACTCAAGGCCGCGGGCGAGCGCCCGACCTACGACGTGATCACGCTGGCCGGCGTCGGCGCGGCGGGTCTCGGCGACGCGGGTCTGCTGATGAAGCCCGATCTCGACAAGCTGCCTAACCTCAAGGACGTCGCGCCGCAATACCGCACCGGCGCGAACGGCTTCGGCGTCGGCTATCTGCTGTGGTCGGACGGTTTGATCTACAACACGGCGACGGTCAAGAACGCGCCGACGTCATATGAAGCGCTGTGGGACCCGAAGTACGCCGGCCGCGTGTTCCTGCCGCCGCCCGAGTGGGCCGAAGCGGTGGACCTCGCGATCATTGCCGCGAAGATGAACGGCGGCTCGCAGCAGAACATCGAGCCGGGTTTCAAGAAGCTGATGCAGCTGAAAGACCATGTGATGACGCTCGGCGAGAACCCGAACCAGGTGGCCGACCTGTTCCGCACCGGCTCCCTCGATATCGGCGGCATCTATTCGCCGGCCTTTTTCCCCGACCAGATCCGCAAGCCCGAGTACAAGATGGCCGTGACCTACGGGATGAAGGAAGGCTTTGCGACGCAGCTGATGTTCACGGTGATCCCCAAATCGCATCCGGGCGACAGCGATCTGATCCACGCGTTCATCAATCACTCGCTCGACGCGGGCGTGCAAGGCCGCATGGCCGCCGACGTGCTGAACGGCCCGGTCAATTCGAAGGCGGTGATTCCCGCCGCCAGCCGCGCGTTCGTGCCGAGCCCGCAGCAGATCGCCGAGAAAGCCGTGCTGCACGACGACAAGGCGCTCGCCGTCGTGCAACCGGCATGGATCAAGCGCTACACCGAAATCTTCTCGGCATGACGGCGATGCTCGCGCGCTTTTCGCGGCGTGCTTCGGCGGCGCCGGAGCCGGAGTCGAAGCCGCAGGCTGAGTGGGACGCGGCGCCCGGCACGCCGCCGGACCAACCCGCCGCCAGCGCGTTGGCGAAGGCCCGGCCGTGGCTGCTGCTCACGCCGATCCTGCTGTTTCTCGCGTTGCTCGGCGCGGCCGCGCTGGTCGTGCTGCGCATGAGCTTCGGCACGCCGGGCAACGAATGGCGCGGCTTCACGCTGCAAAACTACGCGGACCTGCTCGACGGCTACTTCATCAAATCGTTGTGGCTCACGTTGCGGCTCGCGTTTCAAAGCATGATCTGCGCGGTCGTGCTGGCGATTCCCGTCGCGCTGGCCATGGCGCGCACGAAATCGCGGCTCGCGCGCCGGCTGCTGCTCGCCGGCGTCCTGCTGCCGCTGCTCGTCAATCTGCTGCTGCAAGGCTACGGCTGGCTGATCATTCTCGGGCCGGCCGGACTGCTCAATCACGCGTTGCTCGCGAGCGGTCTCGTAGAGCGTCCGGTGATGTGGCTGTATCGCGAGCATGGTGTGTTGCTCGGCCTGATCCAGACCGCGTTTCCGCTCGCCGTGCTGCCGCTTTCCAGCGCGATGCGCGCCGTCTCGCTCGCTTATGAAGAAGCCGCCGCGACGCTCGGCGCGACCCGCTGGCAAACGCTGCGCCACGTGTTGTTGCCGCTCGCGATGCCGGGCCTCGTGTCGGGCGCCCTGCTGGTGTTCGCGTACAACGCGAGCGCGTTCGCCGTGCCCCTGCTGCTCGGCGGACGGCGCGTGCCGATGCTCGCCGTGCTGGTCCACGATCAGGTCGCGCCGTTGCTCAACTGGCCGGCGGCGTCTGCATCGGGTGTCGTTCTGATGATCGCCACGCTCGCCGTGATGGCGGTTTCGCAGCGCCTCGTGCGCCGCACGCAGCGTCTCGCCGAGGAGCCCCACGCATGAGCACGCCGCTTCCCACCCCGCGTTTGCCGGGACGCTCGCCACGCCTGCCGCGTTTTCCGTTGCTGCCGCGTCTGCCGAACACCATGCCCGGCCAGCTCGGCCGCGCCACCGCGCTGTTCGCCGCGATCGTGCTGTTCCTCGCCGCGCTGCCCATCCTCACGATGATCACGATGTCGTTCAGCGCGGCCGACACGCTCGAATTTCCGCCGCACGCGTACAGCCTGCATTGGTATCGCGCCGCGTGGCACAGCTTCGTGTCGCCGGATGCGAGCGACTCGCTGTCGATGGGCGCCGCGCTGACCACGAGTCTCGTCGTCGCGCTCTCGACGATGCTGATCGCCACCCTCGTCTCGGTGCCCGCCGCCTATGCGTTGAGCCGCTACCGCTTTCTCGGCAAGCCCGCGGTCGAACAACTGGTCGCGCTGCCGCTCGTTTATCCGCTGGTGATGCTCGGCCTGTCGCTGCTGCTGGTGTTCAACGTGCTGCCGGTCGAACTCGGCGTGTTCCGCCTGATCATCGCGCATGTGATTCTGGCGCTGCCGTTCACGGTGAAAAATTGCGCGGCGTCGGTTGCGTCGATCGGCCCGGAGTTCGAGGAAGCCGCCTGCGTGATGGGTGCAAGCCCCGGCCGCGCGCTCGTCGACGTGATTCTGCCGCTGATGCGCCCAGGCATTCTCGCCGGCATGCTGTTCGCGTTCATCGTGTCGTTCAACGAGTTCACGGTGACCTTCTTCCTGTACGGCATCGATACGATGACGCTGCCGGTGTGGCTCTACAGCCGCACGGTGTCCTCGCTCGATCCGACCGTGTTCTGTTTCGCCGTCGTCATCGTCGTGATCGACTTCGCGCTGATCTGGCTGCTCGAAAAGCTGATCGGCGACGAAGGGGTCGCACTTTGAGCGCGCCGCTCATTTCACCCACGGCGCGCGCATGACCTCACTTTGCTGGAGCATCCGATGACCCATCTGACCTTGCAGGCCGTGAGCCGCCGCTTCGGCGCGGCGCATGCTGTCGACAGCGTCGATCTGAGCGTTCCCGACGGCAAGCTGGTGTGCTTTCTCGGCCCGTCCGGCTGCGGCAAGACCACGCTGCTGCGGATGATCGCCGGCCTCGAAACGCCCACTGCGGGCAGCATCCATTTCGCCGGCCGCGACATCACGCGCTTGCCGGCCAATCAGCGCGACTTCGGCATGGTGTTCCAGTCGCTCGCGCTGTTTCCGCACATGACGGTTGCGCAGAACGTCGCGTATCCGCTGAAGGTGCGCAAGACCCCGAAGGCGCAGCAGACGCGCCGCGTCGCCGAGCTGCTCGAGCTGATCCAGTTGCCGCATATGGCGAACCGGCCCGTCACGCAACTCTCGGGCGGCCAGCGCCAGCGCGTGGCGATTGCGCGCGCGATCGCGTCGCAGCCGAAACTGCTGCTGCTCGACGAGCCGCTTTCCGCGCTCGACGCCAAGCTGCGCGAAGCCATGCAGGTGGAAATCCGCCTGCTGCAACAGCGTCTGGGCATCACGACGATCATGGTCACGCACGACCAGCGCGAAGCGATGACGATGGCCGATGAAATCGTCGTGATGGAGAAAGGCCGCATCGCGCAGGTCGGCAAGCCGCTCGACATCTATCGCGATCCGGTCAGCGAGTTCGTCGCCGACTTCATCGGCCTCGGCAATATCCTCCCCGTCACGTACGATGGCGGTGGCGGCGTGAGCTTGCCGGGCGGCCGGCGCATCGCGCTCGCGCAAAGCACGCGCGTGCCGCAGTCCAGCACCGCGATCCGCTTGCTGATCCGGCCGGAAGACATCTGCGTGAAGACCGCGGCGACAGCGTCGGCGGCCGCCGGCGCAGCCGGACCGAACCGGCTCGCCGGCACCGTCACGTTCATTCGCGACGTGGGCGCGTCGCTCGAAGCGACGATCGACTGCGCGGGCTTCACGCTGACCGCCGCGACCACGCCGCGCGAAACGCCGGGGCTCACGCTCGGCATGCCGGTGCTCGCGGAATTGCCGCCGCACGCGTGCAAGCTGATCGCGGCGCGTTCCACGCATTGAGCGCCGCCCCTCGATTCCGCTTACCGCAACCCATTCCAATTCCAACGCTTTCGACAGAGGACCCATCATGAATCAGCGCGCCGTTGCTCACTCGCAGATCCGCCGCGTGTTCGCCACGCTCGCCGCCGCGCTTGCCTTCACCGGCGCCGGCGCACTCTGCGCATTGCCGTCGGCCGCGCATGCCGATGCGCTCGACAACATCGCGAAGTCGGGCACGGTGCGCATCGGCGTGTTCGAGGACTATCCGCCGTTCGGCTCGATCGGTCCGGACATGAAGCCGATGGGCTACGACATCGACGTCGCCAATCTGATCGGCAAGGCCCTCAACGCGAAGGTCGAACTCGTGCAGGTCACGGGCGACAACCGCATGGCCTACCTCGCCGACCACAAGGCGGACATGCTGCTGTCGGTCGGTCAGACGCCGGAGCGCGAAAAGGTGATCGACTTCTCGCAGCCTTACGCGCCCTACTACCTCGCCGTGTTCGGCCCGAAGTCGCTGCCCGTGAAGAACGCCGCCGACCTCGCCGGCAAGTCGATCTCGGTCGCGCGCGGCACGCTGGAAGACCTGAGCGTCACGAAGATCGCGCCGCCCTCCGCCAACATCAAACGTTTCGACGATCCGAACGGCGCAATTTCGGCGTTTCTTTCTGGTCAGGTACAGTTGATGGTAGTCGGCAACGACGTCGGCGCCACGATTCTCGCGCGTCATCCGGCGAACGATCCGGAGCAGAAGTTCTCGCTGTTCAGCTCGCCGGATCACGTCGGCCTGAACAAGAACGAGCCGCGCCTGAAACAGAAAGTCGACGAAACGATTGCCAAGGCCCGCAAGGACGGCACGATGAACGCGATTTCGCAGAAATGGCTGCGCGCGCCGCTGCCCGCGGATCTTTGATTTTTTTGCGCGGAGTTTGACCTCACGATGAGCGCGACGCCATGACCTATGCGTTCGATTTCAGCGGCTTCGGCCTCTATGCGGGGATGCTCGTGCGCGGCCTCGCCGTGACCCTTGGGCTCACCGCGGTCTCCACGGTGCTCGGCGGCCTCGTCGGGATCGGCGGCGCGAGCATCGCGGTGGCCGGGCCGAAATGGGCGCGCTGGGTGGTGGCAAGCTATGTGGAATTGATCCGCAACACGCCGTTCATCGTGCAGCTGTTCTTCGTGTTCTTCGGCTTGCCGAGCCTCGGCATCCATATCGACGAAATTCAGGCCGCGATCCTCGCGATGACCGTCAACCTCGGCGCGTATGCGATCGAGATCGTGCGCGCCGGCATCGATTCGATTCCGCGCGGCCAGGTCCAGGCGGCGCAGGCGCTCGGCCTGCATGGACGGCAGGTGTTCCGCCACGTCGTGCTGCCGCAGGCGATCGCCAACGTGTTTCCCGCGCTGTTGAGCCAGGTGTTGATCGTGATGCTCGGCTCGGCGGTGGTGTCGCAGATCTCGGTGCCCGATCTGACCTATGCGGCCAACTTCATCCAGTCGCGCAACTTCCGCTCGTTCGAGAGTTACCTGATCATCACCGCGACCTATCTGCTGATGTCGATCGTGTTGCGGCAGATCCTCAACCGCTTCGGGCGCGGCCTGTTCGCGGGCCGGGTCGCGCGCGGCAACGACAGCGCGCCGCGCAACTGGCGCAGCCGCCTGATGTGGCGCGGCGCGCGCACCCTGCCGACGGAGCGCTGATCATGATCGAATTCACGCTGTGGGACATCGCCCGCAATCTGTTGCTCGCCGCCCGCTGGACGGTGCTGCTGTCGTTGATCGCGTTCGTCGGCGGCGGTGTGGTCGGGCTGCTGCTGCTCGCGATGCGCGTGTCGCCGGTTGCGTGGCTGCGCCGCATCGTCGTGCTGTATGTGGAAGTGTTTCAGGGCACGCCGCTCCTGATGCAGCTGTTTCTTGCGTTCTTCGGTTTGCCGCTGCTCGGGGTCGACGTGTCGCCGTGGGTCGCGGCGACCGTCACGTTGACGCTCTATACGAGCGCGTATCTGGTCGACATCTGGCGCGGCTGCGTCGAAGCGGTGCCGCGCGGGCAGTGGGCCGCGGGCGCGAGCCTCGGCATGACGTTCAGCCAGCAGTTGCGCTACATCGTGTGGCCGCAGGCGCTGAAGATCGCCGTCGCGCCGACGGTCGGCTTTCTCGTGCAGGTGGTGAAAAGCACGGCGCTCGCGTCGATCATCGGCTTCACCGAACTGACCAAGACCGGCACGATGATCACCAACGCCGCGTTCCGTCCGTTTCCGATCTACGGGATGGTCGCGATGATGTATTTCGCGATGTGCTTCCCGTTGACGTGGTACGCCCGGGTGCTCGAAAAGCGGCAGAAGGTCGGGCAGCATCGCTGAGGACGTGGCGTGCGCGAGTTGTCCTCGGCACGCGCATCTGTAAAAGCGGCAACCGCGTTATGCACGGTTGCCGTTTTTTTTGCACCGGGTCTTGCGCTTTTTTTGCACTGCCGGATAGCACCGCACTAACGCCCGATGCCTAACGCGCCGCCTGCGTCGACTTGCGCAGCTTCGCCACGTCAGCCGCGGTCACCGCCGGCGCGCCGTTGTTCCAGCCGGCCCGCACGAAGGTGAGCACGTCGGCGATCTGCTGGTCGTCGAGCACCGGCGCGAACTTCGGCATCGGATACGGCGCGGGCACACCGCCGACCACGAGGTCCTCCGTGCCGTTCAGCGTGACGTTGATCAACGACGACGGGTCCTGCTCCAGCACATTCGGATTGCCGGCCAACGGCGCGAGCATCGGCGCGAAGCCACGGCCGTCGACACCGTGACAGTGCATGCAATAGGCCGTATAGACGCGCGCGCCGGCATCGTTCGCGGGACGGTTCAACGAGATTTTGGTCGCCTGCGGATCGAACGTATAAGGCGGCGCGCCGCTGCCGCCCGCCGGCGGCAATGACTTCAGATAGGTTGTCATTGCTGCGATGTCGGCGTCGCTCATGTGCTGCGTGCTGTTGTTGATCGCGCTGGTCATCGAGCCGAACGCCGACGCATGGCGATTCGCGCCGGTCTTCAGGAACGCCTGCAAGTCCTGATCGTTCCAGCGGCCCAGCCCGACATTGTGCGCGCCGGTCAGATTCGCCGCGAACCAGCCGTCGAGCACGCCGCCGGTGAGAAACGCGCTGCCGCTTTCATCGAGCGCCTTCTCCTGGAACCCGATGCCGCGCGGCGTATGGCACGACCCGCAGTGCCCGAGCCCCTGAATCAGATACGCGCCGCGATTCCATGCGGCATCCTTGCCCGGCTTGTCCTGATAGACGCCCTTCTCCAGAAACGCCATATTCCAGGACTTCAGCGGCCAGCGCAGGTTCAACGGCCATTTGATGTCCGGCTCGCGGTTCGCCTGCTGCACCGGCGCGACGCCGCTCATGAAAAACGCGTACAGCGCTTTCATGTCGTCGTCGTTGATTTTCGCGTAGGACGGATACGGCATCGCCGGGTACAGGTTGTGGCCGTCTTTCGCGACGCCTTCGCGCATTGCCCGCGCGAAGTCCTGTTCCGTGTAGCCGCCGATGCCGGTCCGCGAATCGGGTGTGATGTTGGTGGTGTAGATCTGGCCCATCGGCGTATTCATCGGCAGGCCGCCCGCGAACGGCTTGCCCTTCGGCGCCGTGTGACAGGCGACGCAATCGCCGACTTTCGCCAGATACGCGCCACGTTGCACCAGCGCCGGGTCCGCCTGCGCGGCCGCATGAACCGGCGCCTGTCCGATGAACGGCAGCGCCACGCACAAAGCCGCGCCGAAACCCTTCAGTGTGTTTTTCATGTCCGGGCTCCCGTCACGCGGTTTTCAACTGGCTGCCGACCGGCAATTGCCGCAGCCGCTTGCCGGTGGCCGCGTAGATCGCGTTGGTCAACGCGGGCGCAAGCGCCGCCGTGCCGGGCTCGCCGATGCCGCCGGGCGCCTCGCTGCTCTTCACGATATGCACGTCGATCGGCGGCGTCTGATTGATGCGCAGCATCCGGTAGTCCGTGAAGTTGTTCTGCTCGACGCGGCCGTCCTTGATCGTGATCTCGCTGTAGAGCGCCGCCGTGATGCCGAAGATGATGCCGCCTTGCACCTGTGCTTCGATCGTGTTCGGATTGACCACCATCCCGCAGTCGACCGCGCATAAGACGCGCTTGACCGCGACCTCGCCCTGATCGACCGCGACCTCGACGACGATCGCGAAGAAGCTGCCGAAGGCGTGCATCACCGATACGCCGCGCCCTTGTCCTTGCGGCAACGCGCTGCCCCAGGTCGCGGCCTGCGTGGCGGTGTTCAGCACATTCCGCGCGCGCGGGGTTTTCCCCAGCAGGTCTTGCCGGTATTTGACCGGATCGATCTTCGCCTGCGCGGCGAGTTCGTCGACGAAGCTCTCCACCACGAAGGTGCCGCGCGTCGGCCCCACCCCGCGCCAGAATGCGGTGGGCACCGCATGCGGTTCCTGGCGCACGTAGTCGATCAACTGGTTCGGCAGGTCGTACGGCAGGTCCGAGGCCACCTCCACGGCGTCGGGGTCGAGCCCGTTCTTGAACGCGGGCGGCGCGAAGCGCGCGAGGATCGACGAACCGACGATCCGATGCTGCCACGCGACCGGCTTGCCGTTCGCGTCGAGCCCGGCGGAAATCCGGTCGTAGTAGTACGGCCGGTACATGTCGTGCTGGATGTCTTCCTCGCGCGTCCACACCACCTTCACCGGCGACGACACCTGCTTGCCGACCTTGACCGCCTGCGTGACCATGTCGAATTCGAGCCGCCGCCCGAACCCGCCGCCAATCAGGTGGTTATGCACGACGATCTTTTCGGCGGGCAGGCCCGTGACCGCCACCGCGGCATCCACCACGCGCGTCGGCACTTGCGAGCCGAGCCAGATTTCGCAGCCGTCGGCGCGCACGTGCACCGTGCAGTTGACCGGCTCCATCGTCGCGTGCGCGAGGAACGGCTGCTGATACACGGCGTCCACGCGCGACTTCGCGTTGGCAAACGCCTGGCCGACGTCGCCTTCCTTGCGCGCGACTGCGCCCTTGCGCTGCGAAGCATGGGCGAGATCGTCGACGATCTGCTGCATCGAAATCTGTGCGCCCGCGCCTTCGTTCCACTTGATGTCGAGCGCCTGCACGCCGCGCTTCGCGGCCCACGTGTGGTCGCCGATTACCGCGACCGCGTTGTCGAGCTTGACGACCTGGCGCACGCCGGGGATTTTCTTCGCGTTGGTATCGTCGACGCTCGCGAGCGTGCCGCCGAACACCGGGCAATTCGCGATCGCCGCGTAGACCATCCCGGGCACGCGCACGTCCAGTCCGAATAGCGCGGTGCCGTCCACTTTCTCCGGCGAATCGAGGCGTTTCACCGGGGTGCCGATCAGTTTGAAATCCTTCGGGTCCTTTAGCGGCACGTTCTGTGGCGCGGGCAGCGTGGCCGCGGCCTCCACCAGTTGACCGTAGCCGATGCTGCGATTGCTGGCCCCGTGGATCACCTGCCCGCCCTGCGCATGACAGCTCGCCGGATCGACCTGCCATTGCTGCGCGGCCGCGTTGATCAGCATCATGCGAGCCGTGGCGCCGGCGCGGCGCATCGGCTCCCATGCAAAGCGGATCGAGGTCGACCCGCCGGTCAGCTGGCCGCCGAGCAGCGGGTCCATGAAGAGCTTTTCGTTGGGCGGCGCGTGGTCGAGCGTGACCGCGTCGAGCGGCACTTCGAGCTCTTCGGCGATCAGCATCGGGATCGACGTATAGACGCCCTGGCCCATCTCGACCTTCGGAATCACCAGCGTGACCTTGCTCGCGGTGTCGATCTGGATGAACGCGTTCGGCGCGAACACGCCGCTTTGCGGCGCTTCGACCGCGTCGCCGCCGATCACCGATTTGCCGGTCTTCTGATCCTGACTCGCGGCCGGCATGCTGAAGCCGAGCAGCAAGCCGCCGCCGGCTGCCGCGCCGACCGTGACGCTGAATTTCAGAAAGGCGCGGCGCGAAAGGGTACCCGCACCGCCTGTGTCCTCTTTCGACGGCTGCGCGCCGTTCTGTGCATCGAGCAGTCCCTGGGACATGTCAGACTCCCTTCGCGGCTTGCCTGATCGCCACGCGGATCCGGTTGTACGTCCCACAGCGGCAGATGTTGCCGGCCATTGCCGCGTCGATGTCCGCATCGGTGGGATTGGGATTGCTGGCGAGCAGCGATGCCGCCGACATCACCTGCCCCGACTGACAGTAGCCGCATTGCACGACGTCCAGTTCGCGCCAGGCCTGCTGCACCTTCTGCCCCGCGGGCGTGCCGCCGACCGCTTCGATCGTGATGACTTTCCTGTCGCCGACCGCCGCCGCCGGGAACACGCACGAGCGCACCGCGACGCCATCGAGATGCACGGTGCATGCGCCGCATTGAGCGATGCCGCAACCGAACTTGGTGCCGGTCAGGCCGACGAGATCGCGCAACACCCACAACAGGGGCATGTCGGGCGGCGCGTCGACGGTATGGGTCTGACCGTTGATGTTGAGCGTTGTCATAAGCGGCTCCGGGTGGGATTTATTGTTGGTGAGGTGTTTATGCAGAGAAAGTCGAACAGGAATGGAAAAACTCGCTGTGTTTGTTCGACTTGGCAAACTAATCCGCGCGGCGCATGGACTGCGGTTGCAACGGCGCATGATGCGCGGCGTGCATGTGCCGAAAGTGACCGGCAAATTGTAGCCGTGGAAAAGGAAGTCTGCCGTGAAGGGGGCGCGCGGCCGCTTCGCGCGGCAGACGCTGCCGCCGCCTGTCTCATATAAGGTTCAAACGGAATTCGATTCATGCGTTACCATCGCCGCATCGACGCGAGCCACTTGCCCGGCTCGACCGGCCAGACACTCCGAAGGAGCAGCACGATGAACGACCAGCAATGCACCCAATTCCTGTCGGACATTCGCAGGCCGTTGCTGGCGCTGCACAAGGCCATCCTCGATCACGAACGCGCGATGTATGAGAAAGAATTCGGTCCGGTGACGCCCGCCGCTTTTTTGCAGGTGCTGATCAACGGTTCGGGTTTCCGCTGGCTCACGCCGCTTTCAACGGTCATTGCGAACGTCGACGAAATCCTCGACGACAAGGAAGCCGACGCCGCCGACCGGCTCGCCGCAGCCGAAGCCGTCACCGGTCTTTTCTCGCCCGATCTGCCGCACAATATGTTTTTGCCGCGCTATCTGCCGTTGTTGCAGGCCGACCCGGCGATCCTGCATCAGCACGGCCAGGTGTCGCAACTGTTGCGCGCCGTTCAGACGAAGTAAGTGCCGAGCGCGGCGGTGCTTGCGCGGCCCGCTCCCGGATTTCCTCACCGTTCGGAACGCAGGATTCTGAGCGACCGGGCAACGCTCTTCATACACCGCACTCGCTTGCGGCGGCTCGATTACCAGGCTTGTCTGCGGTAGACGACGTAAAAAGCACTGTATTTCAGGCCAATTTATCTCCGACTCGCAACAGTGCGGGTGACGCGCGCCATCGAGCCGCCCATTCAATCGCCCCGTTTCCGAATTTGCCTGGTTTTGCTCACTAAAACAAAGGTGAGCTTCTGCGGGAGAGGTTGCATGCCCCTCGAACGCCGCCTACGAAACGCCGCGCAGCACGCAACGCGCAGTCCTGCTAAGGTAAGCGGACTTCATTGCGAATGCTCACCGCCATGCAAGCCTGGCCACTCCCCGAAAGCTATACGTTCCGCACTCAAACCGTGCGCTACAACGTGACCGGCAACGGTCCGCCGCTGGTGCTGGTTCACGGCACACCGTTCTCTTCGTACGTGTGGCATCGGATCGCCGCGCATCTCGCGCCGGTGCGCACCGTGTATTACTACGATCTGCTCGGCTACGGCCAGTCGGAGCGGCGCGACGGACAGGACGTTTCGCTCGGCATTCAGAATGTATTGCTAGCGGAACTGCTAGCGCACTGGAAGCTGGCGAGCCCGGATGTCATCGCGCATGACTTCGGTGGCGCGACCTCGTTACGCGCGCATCTGCTCGACGGCTGCGAGTACCGCAGTCTCACGCTGATCGATCCGGTGGCGCTCGCGCCGTGGGGTTCGCCATTCGTGCGGCATGTGCGCGAACATGGCGACGCGTTCGCCGGACTGCCGCCTTATATTCATGAAGCGGTGGTCAAAGCGTACGTGCGCGGCGCGATCGCCCGCGAGATGGCGGATGCCGAGCTTGCGCCGTATGTCACACCCTGGCTTGGCGCCACCGGTCAAGCCGCGTTCTACCGGCAGATCGCGCAGATGGACCAACGCTACACCGACGCGGTTCAGGCGCGCTACCCGCACCTGCGTTGCCCGGTGCAGATTTTGTGGGGCGAACAGGATCAGTGGATTGCGCTCGAACGCGGCCGCGAGCTGGCTGCCGCGATTCCCGCAGCGCGCTTTCAGGCGGTGCCGAACGCCGGCCATCTGATGCAGGAAGATGCGCCGGAAGCGATCGTCGCCGCGGCGCTGCGGTGGTTCGATTGACGGCAAACGGTGCGTGACTAGCCGCGCCCTTGCGGCAGATACGGCAGCGGATTGACCGGCTTGCCGTCGTGCCGCAGCTCGAAGCCCACCGACACGCGCGAGTTGTTTTCGTCGCCCATCTCCGCGATCTGCTGTCCTTGCCGAACGATGTCGCCGATCTTCACCAGCAGCTTGCGGTTATGCGAGTAGGCAGTCAGAAAGTCCTTGTTGTGCTGCACGATGATCAGACTGCCATAGCTGTTCAGACCCGTGCCGGCGTACATCACCTTGCCGTCGGCGGCGGCCCGCACTGGATCACCCGGCTTGCCGCCGATTTCGATGCCGCGCGTTTCGCCCGGCTGGAACGCTTCGACCACACGGCCGCCCGCCGGCCAGGCCAGCGCCATGCCGTTCGCATGCCGCATGGTCCGCTGCGTGACTTCGCGTGCCTCTTCGGCCGTGGGCATCGCCGCTGCGGATTGTGCCGGGACCGTCGCCACCGCTGCCGATGATGATGATGACGCCTGCTGCGCCGCGAGCGAAGCGGCCGGCGCGGAAGCCGCCGCTGCCTTGGAGGCGGCTGCGTTGGCGGCATTCACTGCCCGCACCGTTTCCGGCGACGCGACATGCAGCACTTGCCCCAACTTCAGCCGCGACGATCCCTTCAATCCGTTCCACGCTTGCAGCTGTTTGACGCTGCAATGATGACGCTGCGCGATACGCGCCAGCGTGTCGCCACGTTTGACGCGATAGACGAGCGGCGGCGCTTTCGCGAGCGGCGTGCCTTCGTCGGCGCCGATCGACAACTGCTTGCCCGCCGCCGCGTGATCGGCAGCCGGCACGCTCGCCGCCGGCACGCCGGAGGCAGCCGCCGGATTCGCCGCCGCGCCACTCTGCGCGTCCTGCTGCCCCACGTTCGCGCACCCGCTCATCGCCAGTGCGACCCACACGCCGGTCAGACTGGCCATCATCGTTCTGTCGAAGCGCTTTCCCATCTTTGTCCGACTCCTGCGTTATTCATAGGCGGGCCGGATGCCGCGATGTCGCATGCGAGTCGCGCGATGATGCCGCGGACTCCTTCGACACGGCGAGGCCGCCTCGTGCGGCACTCATCCAATGCCCTGCCGACTATCCACCCCTTTAGCACTTGCCGGATCCCCGGCGCCCGGTGTCTCGCGACCACCGGACTTCGGCAAAAAGAGCCCGTTTGCCGATTAAAAATTCAGCGGAATTGTAAAGTGCGTTTTACTGAAAACGCGCAGCCTCACACACTCTGATACAAATCTTGCGCCTGTCCGCAAACATCGTTGCAAATGCAACGTGTAGGAGCCGCGCAGACCCCGTTCAGGGGCCTGTTGTGCGACTCCTGGCATCACTGGCTGATTGCGTGGAAATGCGCGCGCCGAGTCGCGCCCCGATCCGCGAGAACGCGCGTGAGCGCGTGCATGCGCGAGCATCGCGAACGGACGATTCCGGTTGTTTTATCGGCAGATCGGCGCCGGAACTTGAATGACGCTTGTCGCAAGCAACGGCGAGCGGTGGACGGACAGCCGGGCGGGCCGCGCTTGCGGGCAGGCGGCCGTCCGAACCGAGCAGACTGCGGCCTAGCTGTAGTACTGCCCCTCGTACTTCACATAGCCCACCGGATGATGGGTGAAGTGCAGCACTGGCAGAACGGGATTGGAATTGTCGGCGGTGGGATAGGCGCTGGCTTCGGGAATGTATTCGCCTTGCGCCTCGATTGGCTGGCCTGCCTGGAGGCCGGGGATTTCCTGCGCGAGTCCTTCGTTGTCGCCGAAACGCACGGCGACGAATACCTCGGTGCCTACCAGATTCTGCGTGCCGCCTTCGAACTTCAGCACCTTGTCGATCTTGATGACGAAGTGCTGATGATTGGCGCCGTGGTGGTTTTCAGGGCCTGCGAACACCTTGCTGATCGTGCCTTGCACACAGGCGAGCGGTGCGCCCAGCGAATGAACATAACGATGATGTGGAAGAATCTGCGTGGCGCGATTGTTCATGAAGTCTCCGTGAAAAGAAGCGTGGCTCATTGACGTGCTCATTGACGTGGCTTGCTTACGGCGAACCTGACGCGCGACACCGGGCGGCATCGGCGCGATACCGTTTGATGGAGCCATCGCATGGGAGTTCAGTACGCGAATTCAGTGAGCAGGATGAGCGGCGCACGCGCTGGGCGAGCCGGCGCGTACGCGACACTTATGGAAAGCTTCGCACTCGTCTTTCGGATAGGTCTGATTCGTGGCGCAGCCCAAAGAAAATGTGATGCGGGTCTGCAATGCCGGCGAATTTTATCCGTCCATCGCAACGCTGAATGCGCTGCACCAGCTCGTCGCGATTGCGCTCGTTTCTCTCGTCATGGTCGATGCGAAACTTTTGGCCTACAAGACCGTCTAGCAGCGAGCACCGCTGCGGCTTCGTGCTCGACGAGGACCTGAGCGACACTCTGCGCGGCAGAACGTTCGGCATTCCGGCGGTGTGATAGCCGGCCTTCTGGTTCAGAGCTTCGTGGTGAACTCACCGCGCAGTTGCCGCAACCTGCTACGCGTCAAAAGCGCCAGGGCAACTGCTCGCTCAATGCCCGTCGTGCTCGCTGTCCAGATGCGCCATCTGCACTTCGTTGTAGCGCGTGCCGGCCACGGCATCCGGCGGAATCGCCGCTTCGATGCGCGCGAGTTCCTCGGCGCTCAACGCCAGTTCGGCGGCGGCCAGTGCGTCGGTCAACTGTGTGCGGCGACGCGCGCCGACCAGCGGCACGATGTCCTCGCCACGCGAGAACGCCCACGCAATCGCCAGTTGCGCCGGGTTGGTGCCACGGGCATCGGCAATCGAACGCAGCGCGTCGACCAGCGCGAGGTTGCGTTCGAGATTCTCGCCCTGGAAGCGCGGGCTGACGCTGCGGAAATCCTTCTGCGCGCCACGCTCTTTCGACCACGTGCCGCTCAGCAAGCCACGCGACAGCACGCCGTAAGCCGTCACGCCAATGCCGAGTTCGCGGCACACCGGCAGGATCGCGGCTTCGATGCCGCGCGACATCAGCGAGTATTCGATCTGCAGATCGGCGACCGGTGCGACCGTCTGCGCGCGGCGCAGCGTCTGCACGCCCACTTCCGACAGGCCGATCTGCCGCACGTAGCCGGCTTTCACGAGATCGGCGATCGCACCGACGGTCTCTTCGATCGGCACCGCCGGATCGAGCCGCGCGGGCCGGTAGATATCGATGTAATCCGTGCCAAGCCGCCGCAGCGTATAAGCGAGAAAATTGCGCACGGCCACCGGCCGCGTATCCAGGCCGATCCAGGCGCCCGCCGCATCGCGCAGCCCGCCGAATTTCACGCTGATCACGACGTTTTCGCGCTGGCGTCCTTGCAGCGCGTCGCGAATCAGCATTTCGTTATGACCCATCCCATAAAAGTCACCGGTGTCGAGCAGCGTGATACCGGCGTCGAGCGCCGCGTGAATCGTGGCGATGCTTTCGTCGCGGTCGGCTGGTCCGTAGAGATCGGACATGCCCATGCAGCCGAGGCCGATGGCGGAAACTCGCGGGCCCTGGCGGCCCAGTTGACGTGTATTCATGGCGTGCATTCCCAAGGTCGTTGGCTTGCGTCGAGGAAGGCGCGGGACAGGCCACGCCCGAACGGCATTCTGCGCCTCGCGGACGCGGGAAGAAAGCTGTTCGGCCGGTCGGAACCGCGGCGGCGTGCCGCCATGGATGCCGGCAATGGACCACCGCTGCGCAGCGCCCCTAGAACTTATGCCGGATCGCCGCGCGCACCACGACCTGCTTGTTGGTCGATGACGGCGCCTGGGTGCCGGGGGTGAACGCGAAGTCGAGAATCGAGAAAGTCTGATCGCCCGTCACCTGCTGATATTCGCCCTGAATATAGACGTCGGTGCGCTTGGACAGGTTGTAGTCCGCCATCAGGCCGAACGAGTGGATGTGCGGCTTCACGCCGCCGTTCGAAGCGTCGTAGGTCTCCATCGTGTACACGTACTGCGCGCCAACGAATAGCACCGGCGAAATCTGGTATTTGCCGTTGACCTCGAAGTTCTGGTACTTCAGCGAGTTCAGCAGCACGCCCGGCGGCACGAGCGGCGTGATGCCGAGATAGCCGTTGCCGGTCGGGTTCAGATAGTTCGAGTTGCTGTAGACGAAGCCCGCCGTCGCCGGGCCGAAGGTATAGGTGATGCCGCCGCCGAACACACGCATGCGCGCGGCGATGAAACCGGCGTCGTTGGCGGTGATCGCACCGTTCGCGCCGTTGCCGGGATTGTCGGCCTGCAGATACGCGGCCGCCACCAGCAAACCGGCATACGCGTACTGGCCGCCAATGCTGTACGCGCGATTGTTCGCGAAGCCCGTGTCGTTGCTGAAGCTGTAGGTGCCGCCGAACTGGAAGCCGGAGATCGAGGGGCTGGTGTACTTGACCGTGTTGTCGAGGCGGAACGTGTTGTCGGTGTTGTCGTTGTCGAGCGGATGGGAGAACAGCGTACCGGCCCAGTTGCCGTTGGCCGTGGTCTGCGCCAGATAGTCGACCACCGAATCGTACTGGCGGCCGAAGGTCAGCGTGCCGTACGACGCCGAACTCAAGCCGACGAACGCCTGACGGCCGAACATCCGCCCGCCCTGCCCGAGCCGCCCCGAATTCAGGTCGAAACCGTTCTCGAGCTGGAAGATCGCTTTCAGGCCGCCGCCGAGTTCCTCATCGCCCTTCAGGCCCCAGCGGCTGCCTTGCGCGAAGCCGCTCGCCAGTTCGTACACATGGCCGCGGCCGACGTTATTCGTGTAGTTGATCCCTTCGTCGATCACGCCGTATAGCGTGACGCTCGTCTGCGCGTTGGCGGGTGTGGCAAAAGTGGCAGACACAGCGGTGGAGACAGCCAGCGCGAACACTTGCTTGTTCATGAAGATCTCCCTGCACTCGAGTCATGGGACCACTCGATCTGGCCGCTTTGCTTTTCGCTTCTTTGCGCTTCT
The DNA here is from genome assembly GCF_046026895.1 of Paraburkholderia sediminicola. Classification (GTDB taxonomy): domain Bacteria; phylum Pseudomonadota; class Gammaproteobacteria; order Burkholderiales; family Burkholderiaceae; genus Paraburkholderia; species Paraburkholderia sediminicola_C. Next base: position 4,027 of record NZ_JAQQEU010000033.1, on the reverse strand, counting down.
TTTTGCTTCTTCGTATCTCTGCTCGTAACCGGCGCTTCGGCATGCCGCTCTCAGTCCCCGCCGCGCTTTAGGAAATCCTCACACGCCGTTCGCTGGCCGTCCATTGGGGGACGTGAGCATCGATTAAAATGTTGCGAAATCTCCACTTCGCGCGACTGCCTCTTTTTTCCAGACGCGTGTTCAGGTAGGCGGCATCGCCGGCCAGGGCGCGCATCCGGCGGCGCGCGTCGCCACGTCGACGCCCTGCACGGTCCGCCGCCGCTTTGTGACAGAAAGAAATATAATCGGCGGCTTTTGCGGCAGCGCAGCGGAACTCCCGTACCTTCGCAAGGGTCCTTTTTACTGCCCCCTGACACCGCGCCTCGCGAGGCCGGTCGAACGCGGCGCATCGGCCAGCGGGCCGAATGGGTCCTGGACCCGCCGCAGCACCCCATCCAATTTCAAAAGCCTTGTGAGACGCCTGCCGCGCTGCATCAGCGCGCCGTCGCACGGGCTGCTTTTGGCGCAAACAATGCAACAATCGTCTTCCCGTCTGGTCGAGCTGGACTTTTTCCGCGGACTGGTCCTGCTGATCATCGTCGTCGACCACATCGGCGGCAGCATTCTGTCGCGCGTCACGCTGCACGCGTACGCGTTGTGCGATGCCGCCGAAGTCTTCGTGTTCCTCGGCGGCTTCGCCACCGCGACGGCCTATACGGCGCTCGCCGAGCGGCGCGACGAGACGATCGCGCGCAGCCGGTTCCTGCGGCGCTCGCTGGAAATCTATCGCGCGTTCCTCGTCACCGCCGGGCTGATGCTGCTGGTCAGCGCGGTGCTGAGCGCGTTCAGCATCGACGGGCCGAATCTCGCGACCACCGATCTCGACGATCTGATGACCACGCCGCTCGCCGCGCTGCGCGACATCCTGCTGTTGCGCCGCCAGCCCTATCTGGCCTCCGTGCTGCCGATGTACGCATTCTTCGCGCTGCTGGTGCCGATGATCCTGCCGCTCGCGCGCAGCAAGCCGTGGCTGCTGCTGGCCGGCAGCGTCGCGCTGTGGGCCGGCGCGCCGATCATCGACGCCTATCTGCCCGCCGCGCCCGACATGCACTGGGACTTCAACCCGTTCGCGTGGCAACTGTTGTTCGTGCTCGGCGTGCTCGCGCGCTGCCAGCCGGTCTATCAGCGCGTGAGCGCGCACCGGCGCGGCTGGGTCGTCAGTGTGCTGGCGTTCGCGGTGGTGGTCGCGGCGGCTTATTTCAAGCTCGTTATCGAACATGGGCCGCTGGCCAGCAGCATGAAGCAGAATCTGTCCTACCTGCGGGTGGGCAACTTCCTCGCCATCGCGTGGCTGGTCGCGAATCTGATCCAGCTCGGCTGGGCGAAGAAGCTCGCGCAATGGCTGCCGTGGATCGGGGTGATCGGGCGTAAAGGCTTGCTGTGCTTCATCGCCGGCGCCGTGATCTCGCTGGTGGTCGACTCGGTGCTGTATGCGGCCACCGACGGCTATCTGAACTACCCGCTCGGGCTGCTCGCCGACGCGATCGCGGTCGGCGCGCTGCTGGTCGTCGCGCTAGGCGTGGAGCCGCTCAAGCGTTTCGTGGGGCGCGTCGTCGGCGCGCGGCTTGGGACGTCGCCCTGAACGGCGTGGCGAGCGGCAGGCGGTGAGCGGCAAGCGCAGCTCATACGCGCTGACAGCCCCCCATCCGCCGCAGCCCAATCGCCTCAAATTCACGCCGATGCTGATAGCATGACGGCCGCGCGCAAGCTCCGCGTCAGCCTACTACCGTGACATGCGTTTATTCCTACATTCCGCACTCGTGCTGCTAGCGCTCCCCGTCAACGCGCCGGCGTTCGCCAGCACCGTCATCAGCCGCAGCTTCCATTCCGAGGCGCTCGGGCGCGACTGGAACTACACGATCTATCTGCCGACCGGTTATCACCAGGACGGCGCGCGCATCCCGGTGCTCTATCTCCTGCACGGCAACAACGGCGACGCCAACGACTGGCTCACCCAGGGCCACCTGCAAAGCACCGCCGACGCGCTGATCGGGCGCAAGGACATCCCGCCCGTGGCGATCGTGATGCCGCAAGGCGGCACGGACTGGTACGTCGACCGCAAGGAGAAGATGGAGACTGCGTTCTTCGACGATCTGTTGCCCGACATCGAGGCGCACTACGCGGTGTCGACGCAGCGTGGCGGCAGGATGATCGGCGGTGTGTCGATGGGCGGCTTCGGCGCGCTGCGCTACGCGCTGACGCAACCGCAGCTGTTCTGCGGCGCGCTGCTGCTGAGCCCCGCGATCTACGCGAACGAGCCGCCGCGCGAGTCGGCCGCGCGCCATGTCGGCGTGTTCGGCGACCGGCAGTTCGATCCGCGTATCTGGCACGAGCTCAACTATCCGGCGCAGTGGGACCGTTACATGAGCCGGCCGTATCGCCTGCCGATGTTCATCGCCTCGGGCGACGACGACCTCGCGATCCAGGCCGACGCGTCCACGCTGTACACGCATCTACGGCTGGCGGGCAATCCGGCGGCGCTGCGCATCATCGGCGGCGGCCACACCTGGGATGTCTGGAGCGCGCTGCTGCCCGCCGCGTTGAAATACACGCTGGGCTGCGTGAAGCCGCCGGCGCTGGAGCATCCGTCGAATCAGCGGCCATGAGCGGACGGACGCACGAAATGCGCAGCCGGCATTCGCAACGCGCGCGACGTGCGCGTGAAATCCGCATGAAAGAACCGTCCGCCTAACGCACGAGATCGGTCCACAGCACCATCAGCACCGTCATCAGCGCGGGGCCGACGAAGATGCCGAGCAGCCCGAACGTCTCGGCCCCGCCGAGAATGCCGAACAGCACGAGCAGGAACGGCAGCCGCGTCGAGTTGCCGATCAGCACCGGCCGCACGAAGTGCTCGGCGACGAACACCACCACCGAGCCGAACACGGCCAGCCCGACGGCGGCCGCAACCGAGCCTTGCGCAAGCAGCCACAACGCGGCGAGGCCGAACGTGATCGGCGCGCAGAACGGCAGCATCGCGGCAATCGCGGTGACGAAGCCGAGCAGCGCGACATGCGGCAAGCCCGTCACGAAATAGGCAACGCCCAGCAGCGCCCCCTCGCCGAGCCCCACCACCACCAGCCCCGACACCGTGCCGCGCACCGCCGCGGCCATCCGTTGTATCAGCTCGGCGCCGTCGTCGCCGAAGCCGCGCCGCACCCCCTTGATCAGCGAGCCGGACAAACGCGGCCCCGCCTGGAAGATCACGAACAGCGTGACCAGCATGAACACGAACACCATCACGGCATGCAGCGCGCGCGCCCCGAAGCGGCGGCCGAGCATCATCACCGTGGTGCTGTGCAGCCCCTTCATCGCCGCAGAATCGCGCAGCGGCTGGGCGAGGTTTTCCTGCCACCACGCTGAAACCTGCTGCGCGCCGAACGGCAGACGCTCGATGAACTCCGGCATCGCGATACCGTTTTCCCGCGCGCCCTTGAACCACTCGTTCAGGTCGTGCGCCTCGCGCAGCGCCTGGGCGATGCCGACGCCGACCGGCAGCACCACCAGTAGCGCAATCGCGAGCGTGAGCAGCGCGGCGACCAGCGTCGTGCGGCCGGTGAGCCAGCGGTTGCGCTCGACCTTGCGCAGCAGCGGCCACAGCGCGATCGCGACCACGCCGGCCCACGCGACCACCGCAATGAAATCGCGCACGACCCATAGCGCCAGCAGCACCAGGCCGATGTACAGCACGAGCGAGGCCGCCCGCTGTTTTTTCAGGCGATCGGATGGGCTGGGCCGTTCGGCGGGGTTCTCGGGTGGGCGTGAAATCATGTGATCTCTGGTCTTTTTGGAGAGGTGCGGCGAGCCGACCGCAAAATGGCAAACCCGCTACACTTGCGCGCACGGTCGGTTCGTCGACAGCCATATCTTAAAGGAAGCGCCGCCCCGCCTTGGCAGACGCCGCTTTCGTCGCGCTGCGGACAACACAGCGTTGCAAAAATGCGCGCTATTAAAAATTTACATAATAATACCGATAACCCCCGTCATT
>NZ_JAQQEU010000032.1:0-89372 GCF_046026895.1 Paraburkholderia sediminicola | reverse complement strand
TTACTCCTGTGTTAAAAACTTTTTTTGTATGCGGCCTGGTACGAGCGCCGCTGAGTGCGGTATTTATTGATGAGCGTGGATCAGAACACCGGGTGCCCATTGATCAGGCTAGGTAGCCAGGTCGAAAACCACGGCACGTACGTGACGATATTGATCGCGCTGAAGATAGCCAGGTAATACGGCCACGCCACCTTAGTAGTTTCCCCGATCGACACATTGCCGATTGCGCAGCCGATAAACTGCACCGAGCCGATCGGCGGATGCACGAGACCCAATGCGCAGTTCAGCAGGATCATGATGCCGAACTGCACCGGACCCACGCCGTTATGCATCGCCATCGGCAGGAACAGCGGCGTGGTGATCAGGATGTGCGCCGCCATGTCGACGAACGTGCCGAGGAAAATCTGGATCAGGTTGATGTACAGCAGCATCAGCCAGGGCAGCGCGGTCGCGCCGTCGAGCATGCGTTCGATCGCGTCAGGAATCTCCAGGTAGGCCATCTGGAAGCGCAGCATGTTCGACACGCCGATCAGCAGCAGCACCACGCCGGTGGTCTTGGCTGCCTTCGACAGCGCGTGACCCAGTTTCTTCATCGACATCGAGCGATACACGACGATCGTGAGGATCAGCGAGTATCCGACCGCAATCGCGGCGGCTTCGGTCGCGGTGGCGATGCCTTTGGCCACGCAGACCAGAATGATCGCGATCACCATCAGGCCCGGCACGGCGCCGATGAACGTGCGGCACACCGCCATCCAGCCCGGGAAGCGCTGCAGTTCGGTCGAACCGTCGGGACGGCGCGGATAGCCGTACTTGACCGCTTGCCAGTAGGCGGCGATCAGCACGAGGCCCATCACCCACAGTACCGGCAGCAGACCGGAGAACAGCAGATCGCCGATCGACACGCCGCTCATGTGCACGCCGTTCAGCGTGCCGGTGATGCCCTGCGCCGCGAACGCGTAGATGATCATGTTGGTCGAGGTGGGCATCAGCGCGCCCGCCAGCGACGAGTGGGTCGTGACGTTGACCGCATACGCGGCGCTGTAGCCCTCGCGCTTCATCAACGGAATCACCACGCCGCCCATCGCGGACGTGTCCGCGGTCGGCGAACCCGACACGCCGCCGAACAGCGTGCACGCGACCACGTTGGCCATGCCGAGGCCGCCGCGGAAATGCCCGACCGTGGCCTGCGCGAAACGCAGGATGCGGTCCGCGATGCCACCGTGCAGCATCAGCTCGCCGGAGAAGATGAAGAACGGCACCGCGAGGAACGAGAACGCGTTCATCCCCGAGATCATCGACTGCATCGCGGTTGCCGCCGGCAAACCTTCATACAGATACGTCAGGACGCACGACAATCCGAGCGCAAATGAAACCGGAACCCCGAGAAGGAGGAAGACAAGAAAACTGACGGCAAGGAGGGCTAGTTCCATGATTGTTCTTCTACTTTTGTTTCCTGGCGAATTTGTTTCTTTACGAAGAGCGCCAGCAGGTGCTCGAACGAGAACATTGCGATGCAGACGCTGGCAAAGACCGGGATGCAGTACCGCAACGCTTCGGGCAAGCCGAGAATCGGAATCCGGTCCTCTCGCGTGGTGATCGCCATCTCCAGGCAGCCGAAGAACACCGCCACGGCAAACGCGACCAGACACAGATGCTGAATCCCCGCCGCAATGGTCTGGCCTTTCTCCGGCAAATTCTTGACGAGCGAGTCGAGACCGATATGGCCGCCTTCGCGGACCTTCAGAGCGGCGCCGAACATGGCGATCACGATTACCAGCAGCAACGCGATGGGCTCGACGAAATCAGGGGCGTCGCTGAAGACATAGCGCATCACGACGCTATAGATCACCAGCAGACAGAGCACGGCCAGGCTTGTCGACGCCACGACAACCAGCACGCGAAAAAGAAATTCATTTGGGCGTTTCAAGAAACTCATTGACCCCGTCCTTGCTCACGACAGACCTGTCTTTAATAATCAGCAATCCTGCCCGACTGAACCGGCGCAGCAACTCGCGCGGCGGAACAGCCCGCGGGACTTCCCGCGAGGCCGTTTCCGCCGCTGCTACTGTGCTGTTACTTCCGGTCCGGAACGCGGACCTTATTTGACTGCCTGGATTTCGTCGACGAGCTGCTTCATTTGCGGGGTCTTTTCATACTTTGCCCACACCGGCTGCATCGCCTTCACGAAAGCCGCGCGATCGACCTGCGACGAAGCGACGATGGTCGCGCCGCCCTTGGTGACCGTCTTGCTCGCGTCGACTTCGCGCGCGGTCCACAGCTTCTCGTAGTAAGGCACCGAGTCAGCCGCGGCCTTCTTGATGATCGTCTGTTCCTGCGGCGTCAGCGTGTCCCAGATCTTCTTCGAGAACACCAGCACTTCCGGCGTCATCGAATGCTGGGTTTCGGAAAACACCGGCGCGACTTCGAAGTGCTTGGTTTCTTCGTACGACGGAATGTTGTTTTCCGCAGCGTCCACCAGACCGGTCTTCAGGCCCGTATAGACTTCGGCGAACGGCATCGGGGTCGGCGTGCCGCCCATTGCCCTGATTTCGTCGACCATCAGGTCCGAAGGCTGAACGCGCACCTTCAGGCCCTTCATGTCAGCCGGCGAATGAATCGGCTTCTTCGTGTAGATGGAGCGCGCGCCGCTCTCGTAGAACGTCAGCGCGATCATGCCCTTCGCCGCGAACGCGTCGAGGATCTTCTGGCCTTCCGGGCCGTACATCACCTTGCGGAAATGGTCGATGTCGCGGAACAGGAATGGCAGCGACGGGATCATCGATTCAGGCACGATTTCGTTGAATGCGGCGCCGTTGGCACGCGCCATGTCCAGCGCACCGATGCGCACCTGGTCGATCGTGTCGTTTTCGGAACCCAGCGCGCTGTTGCCGAAGACCTTCACGGAATCCTTGCCACCGGTTGCCTTGTTGATCTGTTCACCCATGTACTTCACGGCCATATTGGTCGGATAGGTGTCGCCGTGCACGTCCGAAACGCGGAATACGCGCGCTTCTGCCGACACAGCGCTGAACGCCAGCGCGGCGGCCGCGACGATCAGCGACACACGGGAAGAGGCAAACTTCTTGTTCATCGTGACATTCCTTGAAAAATTGACCATCCAATCGATTGCGGAGGACCGCCTGCGGATGCGACATGGTTTTGCTGCGTCTCCCGGCTCGGCGCCCGCAACCCTTGGGGCTAGCGACCGCATTGCCGTACTGGCCTGTACAACTTCCCCGGCACAGATGCTCAGTACTCCTGTCAGACAACTTCACTGCATTGACTTCAATGACTTCGGCGTCATCTCGCGGACTTGGGGTCGCGCGCGGAAGCCGCTTCGTTTCTTGCAATCCCAAAATTCACAGAAAGGAATTTGTTTGGGCTTATATGTTGTACGACGACATACGAAGAAGTCTATAAAACGCGGTTTAAATTGTACAGACGGTATTTACCCGCAGAATCGACCGGTCCGGCAGGAATGACCTGGTCGGGGTCCCGGCTAAGCCCCGTACCGCTTGGAGTAGAAATGAGGGAGATATTGGTGGCGGTTCGCGACGCTCTGTTTTTTCGTAAAAAGTCACGGCGACCGTGGCCTATACGCCACAATGTTGTACGACGAGTGATGAATCAAGTAGCAAGCTGGAAGCAAACGCCGGGCAAAATGTCTGCCCGGCGTTCATTTGCGTACAAGTTGCCTTACAGGACGCCCGCGAATTCGGGCTCCGGCAAGCCGGTTACCCCGGGACGCAACGCGAACAGATGGCCGTCGTGCTCGCTCGCGCCCGCGCCGGGGCGAATCGAGGTGACGAACAGCGTATCCAGATCGCGGCCGCCGAACGCGCACATCGCCGGTTTGGTGGCCGGCACCGACACTTGCCGGTCGAGCTTGCCTTGCGGCGTGAAACGCAGCAGCAGCCCCGCGTCGTTCGCGCAGATCCAGTAGCAGCCATCGGCGTCCACCGCCGCGCCGTCGGGACGGCCCGCGTGATGATGCAGATCGGCGAACACGCGCCGGTTGCGCGGCTCGCCCGACTCGATGTCATAGTCGAACGCCCAGATCAGCCGGCGCAACGGATGCGAGTCCGACAGGTACATCGTCGTGCCGTCGGGCGACCACCCGAGGCCGTTCTGCGTGATCAACGCGTCGATCACCGGCGCGGACAACACGCCTTGCGCATCGAAGCGGTACAGCGCGCCGGCCGGATTGGCCGCCGCCATGTTCTGCACCATCGTGCCGGACCAGAAGCGGCCTTGCCGGTCGCAACGGCCGTCGTTAAAGCGCATGCCCTCGGCCGCGAAGTCCGGCGCGGCGAGCTTGCGCATGCTCGCCGCGAGCGGTTCGCCACTGCCGCCTTGCGCCGCTTCGCTCAGCGTGATCGCGAAGAGTCCCGTGTCACAACCGGCCAGTACCGCGCCGCGACGGTCGAACGCGATGCAGGCGACCTGCTCCGGCAACAGCCATTCCGAGCGCTCGCCCGACTCGACCCGCAGCCGCACGATCTTGCGCGCCGGGATGTCGACCCAGTAGAGCGCCTGCTCCGCCGCGCGCCACACCGGGCTTTCGCCGACGGCCGCCGGCGCCTGCCCCGCTCCTTCGAGCCGCTCCACACGCGGATTCAGCGTGGCGCTCACCGCTTCGGCTCCATCGGACCGGCGAGCACGAACGGGCCGCCCTGGAACAGCTGGGTCGGATCGTCGAAGTTCGTGTCGGGGGCGCCAGCCGGGAACAGGTGCTCGAATTGCGCCGAGCTGTCCTGCGGACGGAAGCCGAGGAATGCCGCCTTCGTGTTGTCCACCCACGAGACGCGGTTGTTCGACACGCCGTAGACGATCGCGTGGCCGACGCGGTTGGTCAGCAGCGAGCAGCGCACCAGTTCGATGAAGTCGCGGTAGCTCAGATAGGTGACGAGCATGCGCGGGTTCTTGGGCTGCTCGAACGACGAGCCGATCCGCAGGCACACCGTCTCGAGGCCGAAGCGGTCGAAGTAATAGCGCGACAGCGATTCGCCGAAGCACTTGGTCACGCCATACAGGCTATCGGGACGCAGCGGCGCGTCGACATCGACCACCGAAGTCACCGGATGGAAACCCACCGCGTGATTCGAGCTTGCGTAGATGATGCGCTTCACGCCCTGCTTCTGCGCCGCCGAGTACAGGTTGTAGAGGCCGCGGATATTCGCTTCGAGCAGGTCTTCGAACGGCGCTTCGACGGAAATGCCGCCGAGATGGATCACCGCGTCCACGCCTTCGAGCAGCGCGTGAACCTTGGCTGCGTCGGCGAGGTCGACGACGGACGCTTCTTCATGCGCAGCCACTTCGCCAAGCGGCGCGATGTCGGTCACGCGCACGACATCGGCCCACGCGGCGAGCGCGCCGCGCAACTGTTTGCCGAGGTTGCCCGCGGCGCCCGTCAGCAGCAGGCGGCGAAAAGGTTCGTGTGCCGCCGGGCGGTCAGGATTCGAGTCAGTCATGTCTTTCTGTTATGTGATTGCAATCGGATCAGCGTGAAGCCATGGGCAAACCGCGCCGCCGGGAATCAGGTCACCGGGGCCGGGTTGAACAGCGTCAACGCGTTGTGCAGCTTGAGCTTTTCAGCGCAGGTCTGTTTGCGTCCGCTCGCGACGTCGAGCATCAGGCGGAACAATTCCCAGCCCACGTCTTCGATCGACGCCGCGCCGGTGGCGATCGTGCCGGCGTTGATGTCCATCAGGTCATGCCAGCGGCGCGCCAGATCCGAGCGCGTCGCGACCTTGATCACGGGCACTTCGGCGAGGCTATACGGCGTGCCGCGGCCTGTGGTGAATACGTGCAGGTTGATGCCCGCGGCGAGTTGCAGCGTGCCGCAGATGAAGTCGCTCGCCGGCGTGGCCGCGTAGATCAAACCCTTCTGGCGAACCTTTTCACCGGGCGACAGCACTCCGGAGATCGCCGAATTGCCGGACTTGATGATCGAGCCCATCGCCTTTTCGACTATGTTCGACAGGCCGCCCTTCTTGTTGCCCGGCGTGGTGTTCGCGCTGCGGTCGGCGCCGCCGCGCTTCAGATAGTCGTCGTACCACTGCATCTCGCGGATGATCGCCGCGGCGACCTCCGCGTTGGCCGCGCGCGCCGTCAGCTGATCGACGCCGTCGCGCACTTCGGTGACTTCGGAGAACATGACCGTCGCGCCCGCGCGCACCAGCAGGTCGGTCGCGAAGCCGACGGCCGGGTTCGCGGTCAGTCCGGAGAACGCGTCGCTGCCGCCGCATTGCACGCCGATCACCAGATCGGCCGCCGGGCAGGTTTCGCGGCGACGATTGTTCAGGCGCCTCAAATGGCCTTCGGCGGTTCGCATGATCGATCCGATCATCGACTGGAAGCCGACGTGGGCCTCGTCCTGCAGCACCACCACGTCGCCGTTCTGGTCGGCCTCGACATCGCCGATGTCCGCGACTTCGGCGACATTCGCGGCCGCCGCGATTGGAATCGTGCCGGGCGGCATCAGGCGTTCGGGCTGCAGTTTCTCGCAACCGAGGCTGACCATCATCACTTCGCCGCCGAAGTTCGGATTCAGGGCGATGTTGCGCACGGTGCGGATCGGCACTATCGCGTCGGGGGCGTCGATCGCGACGCCGCAGCCGTACGTGTGACCGAGGCTCACCACGTCGTCGACATTCGGGTAGTTCGGCAGCAGCTCGGCCTTGATGCGCGTAACCGCGTGCTCGACCACGTCGGCCACGCATTGCACGGTGGTCGTGATCGCGAGAATGTTGCGCGAGCCGACCGAGCCGTCCGCATTGCGGTAGCCCTCGAACGTGTAGCCTTCCAGCGGCGGCATCTCCGGCGCCTTGACGGTGGCGATCGGCAGGTCTTCGAGTCCCGGCGGGCTCGGCATGCGGATCACGTGCTCATTGATCCAGCTGCCCTTGGGCAACGCCTTGAGCGCGTAGCCGATCACCACGTTATAGCGGATGACCTCGTCGCCTTCCGCGAGATCGGCGAGCGCGACCTTGTGGCCTTGCGGCACGCGCTCGCGCAGCACCAGCCCGTCGGGGAAAACGGCGCCCTCACCCAGACCGCCGTCGTTGACGACGATTGCGACATTGTCATTGGGGTGAACGCGAATGTAGAGCGGAGATTGTTCCATTGCATCGATCCTTTTGGCCCGGTACGCCTGCCGCGCCGGCTATTCATACGTCATCCTACAACACGAAAGTTGGCAAGGATGTTCCGTATTTACCCTATGCCCAGCATTATGCCGCGAAAACCCCGTTGAGTTACCCGTTTTGTTGTTGTACGATGACGTATAAGAAATCTCCATTTCGAATGAATTTCGATTATTCGATTCACACCGACGCCCGGATACTCATCATGACGACACCGCAGGAACTGAAGCAGATCGTTTCGGAAGGTCTTCTGTCCTTCCCCGTTACCGACTTTGACGCACAAGGCGACTTCCGCGCCGACACGTATGCAGAACGCCTCGAATGGCTCGCGCCGTACGGCGCTTCGGCGCTTTTCGTCGCCGGCGGCACGGGTGAATTCTTCTCCCTGACGCACGAGGATTATTCGAATGTCGTGCGCACCGCCACCGAAGTCTGCAAAGGCAAGGTGCCGATCCTGGCCGGCGCCGGCGGCCCGACCCGCGTCGCGATCGCCTATGCGAAGGAAGCCGAGCGCCACGGCGCGAACGGCATTCTGCTGATGCCGCACTACCTGACGGAAGCCTGCCAGGAAGGTATCGCCGCGCACGCGGAAGAAGTCTGCAAGGCCGTGCCGAACATGGGCGTGATCATCTACAACCGCGCGAATTCGAAGCTCAACGCCGACATGCTCGAAGGTCTGGCGCAGCGCTGCCCGAACCTGATCGGCTTCAAGGACGGCGTGGGCGAGATCGAAAACATGGTGACGATCCGCCGCCGTCTGGGCGACCGTTTCTCGTACCTCGGCGGCCTGCCGACCGCGGAAGTCTACGCCGCGGCCTACAAGGCGCTGGGCGTGCCGGTGTACTCGTCGGCGGTGTTCAACTTCATTCCGAAGACCGCGATGGACTTCTACCGCGCGATCGCCGCGGACGACCACGCAACGGTCGGCAAGCTGATCGACGAATTCTTCCTGCCGTACCTGAAGATCCGCAACCGCCGCGCAGGCTACGCGGTCAGCATCGTGAAGGCAGGTGCGAAGCTGGTCGGCCATAGCGCCGGCCCGGTGCGCGCGCCGCTGACCGACCTGACCGGCGAAGAGATGGAACAGCTCGACGCGCTCATCAAGAAGCTCGGGCCGCAGTAATTCGCCGGCGCAACTGCCGGGACGCACATCCGGCAGACACGTTCGAAAAGGCCGCATGGACGGCCGCGCAACGAGCGCCCGGGGACGGCAACGTCGCCGGGCGTTTTTTGTAGCGCGACCAGCGTTGCCGCCCGGCGCCCACTGTTTTACAAGAACGACGGGCCGCCGCGCGCGACGCTGTACGCGCAGCCGCACCGTCCCGGATCGCCAAACGTATCGACCAGGGCCGCGCCGCTCGATTGCGCCGCCCGACCCGGGAGCCCGCTCCCTTGCATAACAATTTCAGGAGATGACCATGGACATGAGCCGCACGGCGAACCCCGCCGACGCCGTCACGCGCACCAAAGTCCGCTACGCGATCCTGCTGCTGATCTTTCTGATCACCACGCTCAACTACGCCGACCGCGCGACGCTCTCGGTGACCGGCTCGGCGATGCGCACCGCGTTCAGCCTCGACGCGATCCGCATGGGCTACATTTTCTCCGCGTTCAGCTGGGCCTACGTGCTGTCGCAACTGCCGGCCGGCTGGCTGCTGGACCGCTTCGGCGCGCGGCGCGTGTACGCGGCGAGCATTTTCCTGTGGTCTCTCTTCACGCTGCTGCAAAGCTCGATCGGCCTGCTCGGCAGCACGGGCGCGGCCGTGGCCGCGCTGTTCGTGCTGCGTTTCGCGATGGGCGCGGCGGAATCGCCGGCGTTCCCGGCCAACGCCAAGGTGGTCGCGAGCTGGTTCCCGACCAACGAACGCGGCACCGCGTCGGCCATTTTCAATGCGGCGCAATATTTCGCCGCCGTCGTGTTCACGCCGCTGATGGCGTGGCTCACCCACGCGTTCGGCTGGCAGACGGTCTACGTCGTGATGGGCGCGATCGGGCTCGTGCTCGCGCTCACGTGGCTGAAGGTGATGAAGAATCCCGCCGACCATCCGCGCGTCTCGCGCGCCGAACTGGAGTACATCCAGAACGGCGGCGGCGTCGTCACCGGCCACCATGGCAACAAAAATGCGCGCTCGAACGCGATCGAGAACGCCGGCGGCTGGTCGCTGGTGCGTCAGCTCCTCGGCAACCGCATGCTGCTCGGCGTCTATCTCGCGCAGTACTGCATCAACGTGCTGACCTACTTCTTCCTGACCTGGTTTCCGATCTACCTCGTGCAGGCGCGCGGCATGACGATCCTGCAAGCGGGCCTCGTGGCCTCGCTGCCGGCGATCTGCGGCTTCTCGGGCGGCGTGCTCGGCGGCGTGCTGTCGGACGGACTGATCCGGCGCGGCTGCTCGCTGACGGTCGCGCGCAAGGTGCCGATCGTCGGCGGGATGCTGCTGTCGGTGAGCATCATCGGCTGCAATTACGTGTCGACCGACTGGATCGTGGTCGCGCTGATGTCGCTCGCGTTCTTCGGCAAAGGCATCGGCGCGCTCGGCTGGGCGGTCGTCGCCGATACGTCGCCGAAGGAAGCGCTCGGCCTGTCGGGCGCGATCTTCAACATGTTCGGCAACGTGGCGGGCATCGTCACGCCGATCGTGATCGGCTACCTGGTCGCGCGCACCGGCTCGTTCAACGGCGCGCTGGTGTTCGTCGGCGCGAACGCGCTGCTCACGGTGTTCAGCTACCTCGTGATCGTCAAGGACATCAAACGGGTCGAGCTGCGCCTAGCCTGATCGACGCGCGGTTATCGTACTTCCGGGGCGTCGGGGCGAGCGCTGTCTTTGCTCCGCCCGGCGTCCCACGGCGCGCTTTTCCGTCATGCAGGGCGCACGCGCCGAAAATGATCCGGCATTCATATAATCAGTCGTCAGACGACGGTATAATGAATTGCAGGGGCGTATCTGCAACTATCTGATTCAAGGGGCGTTTTCGATGGCTACACCACTGGCATCCGCGGCACCGCCACGACGCGCTCGCAATCTTGCCGAGTTCGTCGTGAATTACGTCACCGAGCAGATCGCGACCAACGCGCTGAAGCCGGGCGACAAACTGCCGACCGAATCACAACTGATGGTCACGCTGAGCGTGAGCCGCACGGTGATCCGCGAAGCGATTTCACGCCTGCAGGCAGGCAAGGTCATCGAGACGCGGCACGGCATCGGCAGCTTCGTGCTGGAGCCGCAGCGCGAAAAGCTGGGCATCGACATGGTGCCCGCCACCACGCTGCGCGACGTGCTGTCGATCCTCGAACTGCGTATCAGCCTCGAAACGGAGTGCGCCGGGCTCGCCGCGCAGCGCGCGAAGCAGGAAGACCTCGCGCGCATGCGCGCCGCGCTCGACGCGATCGAAGCCACCCGCCACAACGGGCTGGATAGTGTCGACGCCGACCTGCAGTTCCATATCTCGGTCGCGCGCGCTACGGGCAACCGCTATTTCGTCGACATCCTCACGCAAATGGGCAGCGCGCTGATTCCGCGCAACCGGCTCGACTCGGCGGGCATTGCGCGCGCGGAGCCGGATGCGTATCTGTCGCTCGTCAATCTCGAACACGAAAGCATTCTTGAAGCGATCACGCGACATGACGCGGAAGGCGCGCGCGCGGCAATGCGCATGCATCTGTCCAACAGCCGCGAACGCTTGCGGCGTGCGAACGAGGCCGCCGACGCGAATAGCTGAAGCACATGGCGCAAGCGCCGCGTTCAAGCTCGCGCTGCACGCACGCAGCACGCAAAAAAATGGCCGTGGAAATTTTCCCGGCCATTTTTTATTCCGCTTCCGCCCACGGCCCCGTGATCTACCGGGGCCGCGAGCTCAACACCGTCCTCAACCGCGCGTGATCTCGCCGTCGCGACGACGCCACAGATCCAGCGGGTTGCTATCGGCCAGCGCTTGCGGCAACAGATCCGCCGGGAAGTCCTGGTAGCACACCGGGCGCAGGAAGCGCTCGATCGACGTGGTGCCGACCGACGTCGCGCGGCTGTCCGACGTAGCCGGGAACGGGCCGCCGTGCACCATGGCATGCGACACCTCGACGCCCGTCGGGAAGCCGTTGACCAGAATACGCCCGGCTTTGCGCTCGAGAATCGGCACCAGCTTCTTCGCTACGGCGATGTCGGCGCTGTCCATCTGCAGCGTCGCGGTCAGCTGGCCGGCAAAGTGCTCGGCAACCGCCAGCAGTTCCTGCTCGTCCTTGCAACGGACGAGGGTCGACACCGGTCCGAACACTTCGTCTTCGAGCGCCGGGTTCGCGAGGAACGTCAGCGCATCGGTCACGAACAGCGCCGCGCGCGCCTGCGTCGGGCCGGTCGCATCGACGCCGCGCGCCACGGCTTCGACGCCTCGGGTCGCCGCGAGCTTGCTCTCGCCGTCCTGATACGCCGCATGAATGCCGGCGGTCAGCATGGTCTGGGCCAGTTTGCCGCCCAGCGCTTCGGACGCCGTGGCGACGAAGCCCTTCAGCGCATCGCTATCGACCACGATCGCGAGGCCCGGGTTGGTACAGAACTGGCCCGCGCCCAGCACGAGCGAATCGACGAAACCGCGTGCGATGCTGTCGCCGCGCTGCGCCAGCGCGTTCGGCAGGATGAACACGGGGTTGATGCTGCTCATTTCCGCGTAGACCGGAATCGGCTCGGCGCGCGCCGCCGCGACGCGCATCAGCGACGTACCGCCCGCGCGCGAACCGGTGAAGCCGACCGCCTTGATCGCCGGATGCGACACCAGCGCTTCGCCGACCAGATTGCCCGCGCCGACGATCAGCGAGAACACGCCTTCAGGCAAGTCCATTTCCTGCGCGACTCGCTGAATCACACGACCGACCATTTCCGACGTGCCGAGGTGAGCGCGGTGCGCCTTCACGACGACCGGGCAGCCCGCCGCGAGTGCCGCAGCCGTATCGCCGCCCGCCACCGAAAACGCCAGCGGGAAGTTGCTGGCGCCGAACACCGCGACCGGGCCGAGCGCGATTTTCTGCATGCGCAGATCCGAGCGCGGCAGCGGCTTGCGCTCCGGCAGCGGCGAGTCGAGCGTCGCGGCGAGCCATTGGCCCGCGCGCACGACTTGCGCGAACAGTTTGAGCTGGCCGGTCGTGCGGCCGCGCTCGCCTTCGAGACGCGCCTTCGGCAGACCGGATTCCTGATGCGCGCGCTCGATCAGCGCATCGCCCAAAGCGGTGATGCCGTCGGCGATGCGTTCGAGAAATTCGGCGCGCACCGTGAGCGGCAATGCCCGGTACGGGTCGAACGCCTGCTGCGCCAGTTCGCACGCACGCTCGACCTGGGCGACGCCGCCGCTGCCGAAAACCGGTTCGGCGATCGCCGAACCCGTGGCGGGATTGAACGCGTGCAGGGGTTGTTCCTCGCCGCGCACTGCCTGGCGGCCAATCAGCATTTCGCCGGTAATAGACATTCTCGCTTTTCCTTGAAATGTACGCTTTAGATATAGGTCATCCTACAACATCAGGCACCCTCCGCGCAACCGGAAACGCTTGTCTGGTGGGGAATTCGGGTTTACGTGGCCGTTACAATCAGAGAGCCTGGTGCTAATCTGGCACAAGACATACGACGACCTATAACATCGTGTATAGCCGTCGCCGCAGCTCGCCGATCCATTGTCGTTCGAGGAGATATCGCATGCCAGCCGTCACGCCTTACCAGGCCCTACCCAACCGCTTTCGCCGCGCCGTCTGTGGTGGTGAGACCCAGATTGGCTGCTGGGCGTCGCTCGCCAGTCCGATCGTCACGGAACTGCTGGGCGTGATCGGTTTCGACTGGATGCTGCTGGACGCCGAACACGCACCGAACGACGTGCTCACGCTGATCCCCCAGCTGATGTCGCTCAAGGACAGCGCGAGCGCGCCGGTCGTCCGGCCGCCGGCCAACGACAGCGTGTTCATCAAACGGCTGCTGGATAGCGGCTTCTCGAATTTCCTCGTGCCGTTCATCGAAAGCGGTGAAGACGCCGCTCGCGCGGTCGCCGCGACGCGCTACCCGCCGCAAGGCATTCGCGGCGTGTCGGTGAGCCATCGCGGCAATCGCTTTGCGACCGTGGGCGACTACTTCGAGCAAGCCAACGACAACGTCTGCGTGATCGTACAGATCGAAAGCCGCAAGGCGGTCGACTCGATCGACGAGATTCTCGCGGTGGACGGCGTCGACGCGGTCTTCGTCGGTCCGTCGGATCTCGCGGCCGGCTACGGCCATCTCGGCAACCCGAACCATCCTGAAGTACAACGGGCGATTGCGCGCGTATTCGAGCGCGCGCAGGCGGCCGGCAAATCGAGCGGCATTCTCGCGCCGGTGCAGGCGGACGCGGAACGCTATCTGGCGATGGGCTGCCGCGTCATCGCGGTCTGCGCGGACATGGGGCTCTTGAAAAACGCCGCGCAGACGGTTCAGAAACACTTCATGCAGAAACCGGCGGGCCAGGGCTGAACCCGGGTCCAAACCAGGCGTAAGTCAGCCGCAAAGACGCCCGCCATGACATCTTCGGAGCATTCCATGCAAAAAGCAGGCTTTATCGGACTCGGCATCATGGGCAAGCCCATGGCCGCCAATCTTCTCAAGAACGGTGTCGCGCTGGCCGCGTTCACGCGCAGCGGCGTGCCCGACGAACTCACCCAGGCCGGCGCGCTCGCGTGCGACAGCCCCGCCGCCGTCGCGGCGCAGGCCGACGTGATCTTCATCATGGTGCCGGACACGCCGGACGTCGAACGCGTGCTGTTCGGCGATGAGGGACTGGCGAGCGCGCTGCGCGCCGGGCAGACAGTGGTCGACATGAGCTCGATCTCGCCGATGGCCACGCGCGAGTTCGCCGCGCGCGTGCGTGAGCGCGGCGCGGAGTATCTGGACGCGCCGGTCTCCGGGGGCGAAGTGGGCGCCAAGGCCGGCTCGCTGACCATCATGGTGGGCGGCGAACCCGCCACCTTCGACAGCGTCAAGCCGCTGTTCGACATGGTGGGCAAGAACGTCACGCTGATCGGCGCGGTCGGCGCCGGCCAGGTGTGCAAGGTGGCCAATCAGGTGATCGTCGCCGCGACGATCGAAGCGGTCGGCGAAGCGCTGCTGCTCGCGTCCAAGGCCGGCGTCGATCCGGCGCGCGTGCGTGAAGCGCTGATGGGCGGCTTCGCGTCGTCGCGCATTCTCGAAGTGCACGGCGAGCGCATGACCAAGCGTACCTTCGACCCGGGCTTCCGCATCGAGCTGCACCAGAAGGATCTGAACCTTGCGCTGTCCACCGCGCAAGCGCTCGGCGTTGCGCTGCCGAACACCGCCACCTGCCAGGCGCTGTTCAACGCGTGCGTGGCCCATGGCGGCAAGGCGTGGGATCACTCCGCGATGGTGCGCGCGCTCGAAGTGCTCGCCAATCACGAAATCGGCCAACAGCCGGCTTGAAGCCGCCCCCGTTCGCGCGCCGCTGCGCCGTTCCATGCAGAGGGAGCCGGCGCAGCGGCGCGTACGTGCACGCGGCCTGAACACCAGCGCCGTCATCGGCTTTCCTTACAAATATTAAGTATCACTAATCTTGCTGAAAGACTGCGCCGATGGGCCGTCGTCCCCGGCAGCACCCACGATTACTGACAACGCCCCATAAGGGCAAGGAGACATCCGTGACAAACCGGCATAACAAAAACGGCAAGCGGACCGCATCGAGAACCCCGAACCAGACCGAACCTCACTCGGCGGGACGCCGCGCGTTTATGGTGCTGGCCGGCACGTCCGCCGGCGCCACCCTGCTCGGCGGCCTGTCCGCCTGCGGCGGCTCGGTCAACGAGCCGGCCGCGCCCGCGCCGGCCTCACCCCCGGTAGTGCAGGACCCGATCTGGGGCACCTCGGGCGCCGCGACCCAGATCATCGCGTCGCTGAAAGGCATCACCCAGTCAATGTTCCCCGCACGCGACTTCGTGGTCACCCAATACGGCGCGCAGGCCTGCTCCGTGGTCGCCGCGGCCAATCCGTACACGGGCGCCGCATCGCTCGCGAGCCCCGGCTCGGCGCAGACCAACGCCACCGGCTCGTTCGATTCGCGGCCCGCGTTTCTCCAGGCGATCCAGGCCTGCAACGCGGCGGGCGGCGGCCGCGTGGTCGTGCCGTCCGGCACGTGGTACTGCGCCGGACCGATCGTGCTGTTGAGCAACGTGAACTTCCACCTCAGCGCGAACTGCACGATCTACTTCAGCCCGAACCCCGCCGACTACGCGAAGGACGGTCCGGTCGATTGCGGCGCCAACGGCAAGCTGTTCTTTAGCCGCTGGCAGGCCAACGATTGCCTGAACTACGGCTCGCCGGTCTATGCGCGCAACCAGACCAACATCGCGCTGACCGGTGAAGACGCCACCTCGGTCCTCAACGGCCAGGCGATGACGCCGTTCGCCGGCACGGGCAACACCGCCACCTGCTGGTGGACCTTCAAGGGTTCGAACGGCGCCTACGGCTGCGTGAGTTCGTCGACACCGTCGCAGGTTTACCTCAATCCGAACAACGTCGATCTGAAGACCGCCGCGCCGGGCATTTCCGATGCGCTCTACGCGCAACTGACCAGCCCGACCACGCCTTGGCAGGAAGACCAGAACTATCTGCCCGCGCTGTCCGAGGCGGGCGTGCCGGTCGCCAAACGGATCTTCGGTGTCGGGCATTACCTGCGGCCGTGCATGGTCGAATTCATCGGCTGCACCAACGTGCTGATGGAGAACTACTGCACCAACAACACGCCGTTCTGGCAGCACCATCCGACCGATTGCACGAACGTCGTGATCCGCGGCGTGACGACCAACAGCATTGGCCCGAACAACGACGGCTTCGATCCGGACGCGTGCGACAACGTGCTGTGCGACAACGTGACCTTCAACACCGGCGACGATTGCATCGCGATCAAATCCGGCAAGGATCTCGACACGCAATACGGTCCCGCGCAGAATCACGTGATCCAGAACTGCACGATGAATAGCGGCCACGGCGGCATCACGCTCGGCAG
This sequence comes from Paraburkholderia sediminicola, assembly GCF_046026895.1. GTDB lineage: Bacteria > Pseudomonadota > Gammaproteobacteria > Burkholderiales > Burkholderiaceae > Paraburkholderia > Paraburkholderia sediminicola_C. The sequence goes on along the minus strand of NZ_JAQQEU010000032.1, from coordinate 73,209 downwards.
CGAAATGGGCGGCGGCGTGCAGAACATCTACGCGCGCAATCTGCAGATGCTCAATCAGAACTGGGCGACCAATCCGCTGAACATCGCGATTCGCATCAAGACGAATATGAATCGCGGCGGCTTCGTGAAGAACTTCTATGTCGACACGGTCACGCTGCCTAACGGCGTGAGCCTGAAAGGCGCGGGCTACGGCAGCGCGTTGCTGAGCGGCAGCCCGATCAACGGCACCGTGCCGCTCGGCGTGGTCACGGCGACGGCGGCCAACCCGTCGGCGGCCCAGGGCGGCCTGATCACTTTCGACTGCGACTACCAGCCGGCCAACGACGCGATCCGGACGCGTCCGGCGGTGGTGCAGAACGTCAACATCTCGAACGTGCAGGCCAGCAACGTGACGGTCAGCGGCGCGACGGGCTCGTGCTTCCAGGCGATCGTCGCACAGGGACCGGTCGCTTTCGACTACAACGGCCCCGCTCCGGCGCCGACCATTCCGCCGATCACCGGCGTCACGATCTCGAACTGCAATCTGGGCACCGCCGTGTGCGCCGGCCCGGCTAGTGCGAGCATACCGGGGCCGATCTACGCGTACAACGTCAACGGCATCACGTTGAATAACGTCGTGATCGGCTCGACGACCTACAACACGACGGTCGTCGATAAGCGATAAGCGGTAAGCAGCGACGCGGCGGGGCGAAGGGCATGGTCCCCTTCGCCCCGCTTTCTTTTGCGCGGGATTCAGTATGCAGCGGGCGGTAGTGACTCGAGCGGAGACCATTAGAAGAAGTGACCAGTTAGAGTAAAAAAATAGGAGCTTGCAACAATTTTCGGTCATTGCTGTCAAGCAAAAATAGTCTCGAACGCTTGCTTGACTGATGCAACCCGGCTCGATGAAAAACAGCTATTACAACGATGTTTCTGCCTGTTCCGTGGCTCGCAACGAGCGTCGTAAACCCGTCATGCATGCGGAAGCACACCGGATCAGTGGCACAAGTCATGACAGAAAATTCCAACCCCATGGACCTCCTGTCGATCGTCGTACCTTTTTATAACGAAGAGGCCATGATCGACCAGTTCTTTGCCGAGGTTTGCCCGGTCATTGCGACCGTTCCCAATAGCCGTTTTGAGATCATTTGCGTCAACGACGGAAGTCATGACGCCACGCTGTCCCTTTTGCTTGAGCATGCTGCTCGCGATCCTCGCATCAAGGTCGTGGATCTCTCGCGCAATTTCGGAAAAGAAGCCGCGCTGACTGCCGGACTCGACCATGCCGCGGGCGACGCGGTCATACCGTTCGACGCGGATCTGCAGGATCCGCCCGGCGCGATCCTGGCCCTGGTCGAGAAGTGGCGCGAAGGGTATGACGTGGTTCTCGCGATGCGGGCTGAACGCACGACCGATAGTTATGCAAAGCGCAACTCCGCGTCGATGTTCTATCGGGTCCACAATGCCATTTCGGACATTCGCATCCCCGAGAATGCCGGCGACTTCCGCCTGATGTCGCGCAGTACTGTCGACGCGCTCAAAAGACTCCCCGAGACCCGCCGCTTCATGAGGGCCTGTTCGCCTGGGTTGGCGGCAAGACCGCCGCTATTGAATATGTCCGTCAGCCTAGAGCTGCGGGAGATTCAAAGTTCTCTGGCTGGAAGCTGTGGAATTTCGCGCTCGAAGGCGTGACGAGTTTCAGCACACTTCCACTGCGCATCTGGACTTACATCGGTGGGGCCACCGCGCTACTGGCGTTCTTCTATGCGAGCTACCTGATCATCCGGACGGTCGTCCGCGGCATCGATGTGCCAGGCTATGCGTCGCTAATCACCGCGATCCTGTTCCTCGGCGGCATGCAACTTATCGGTATAGGTGTAATCGGCGAGTATGTCGGGCGCATGTATGTCGAATCGAAGCGGCGCCCTGTCTATATTGTCCGCAACGTCTATAACTGCGGCGAAAGCCACAAAGCAAACTCTGCTCAATGAGAAATATCGATCAGAATAACCGCCCCCTCGTATTTGCCGCACTTGCGCTATGCGCAATAGCCTTTCTGGTTTATCTGGGACTGACGCCTCTCGGCGTCTGGCAAGATGAATACATCACGCTCGGCCACGTTCGCGAAGAGGGCTTCGGGATCATCAAGGAACGGCTCCTGCACTGGAGTCCGCGCCCCCTTTCCGAAATGTTCATCTGGGCATACGGCATCGCCGTCGAAAAAGCAAACCGTCCGCTTATTACGTCCGCGCTGCTGCCATGCTGGGCCATTCTTGTCGCCGCCTTACTTGGGCCGTCCACAAAGACCCGTAAGGGCTTTGTCGCATCCGCTATTTTGCTGGTCCTGCTGCTGGCCGGTCATCAAGTTGGCGAAGTGTTTTACTGGCCTCTTGGCGCGCTGGCGTATGTACCCACCGTCGCCGCAATGGCCATCCTGCTGACAATCGACTTCGCGGGATTCTCGGATACGACCGCCGGCCGTGTGGTGACCCTGGTCGCGCTGGTGGTCGCGGCGACCTCGACCGAGATCGGCGCGCTGTTTGCGGCCGGATACTGCGTGCTGGCGTTCATCGTCTCGATGATCACCAGGGACCGATTCAAATTCTGGTGGGTCGTCCCTTTCGTGATATCGCTCGGCGTGCTTTACATGATGGCCACGGGAAGAGTCGCCAAGAACATCGAGATGTTCGGCGATCAGACCATGATTCATCGACCGGTGCCGGCGGTGCTTGCCGCAGTCCAGACATTCTTCGGCGAACTCTTCGGCCCAGCCGTGCCCGGCTCCCCGACACTCACCACGCTGGCCATCTATCATTCGAAGCTTGCGTTTTTCCTTGGCACCTATTTCCTGTTCTCTCTCGATAAAGAAGAGACCCGCAGCAGGCGCCAGTTGATGCGACTCGTTCTGGCCGTATCGTTGATCGGCGCCGCGTTCCTCATGCTCGCAGCAGCTTATTATCAGTTCGGACTGGCATGCTGCGAGCGACATGCCACGATCCGGCAATGCTACTTTTACATTGCACTCGGATCGCTGGGTTTATTTGCTGCACGAATGCGGCCGGTGCGCGCGCCTCGGGCCGGTCTGCTGCTATTGATCGCTTCGGTCCTGCTGCCGCTCTCGACTGACGTGTCGGGCATCGCGAGCGACTACCGCAACTATCACCGGATCATCGACGCACGCATCGCCTTGTGGGATTCGGGCCTGAGTTCCGCCGACGGGATGACCGTCCCTCCCATGCCCAACGCCAAAATTGCAGGCGGCTATGACTTCCCAATCGGCACATTCGTCGAAGGCGACAATAAAGGCGGAGCATTTGCTTCCGGGATGCGTTACTTCTTCAAGAAGAAGTCGATTACATTCGAACCGCCTGGCAATTGACTAGCAAAGAACCATGCGACCGTTTCTGGTTATCAGCATGGTTCTATCTATCCGCCCCACTCCGCTAGGGCTGGCAGAACACACTGGATCAAAGCGGCCGATGCGTTAAAACGCGTCTCCCGGCCACGCCGCTGGTCAGGCGGTCAGTGCCGGTCTAGAACCAGAAACGCCCGCATCAGCCATGAAAATGCAAAAACGCCCGATGAAAAATGCATCGGGCGTTTTTTTACCACTACACGGGTTTCAACTCTGGCAGGACGGAAAGCCGCTCTCCTCGATCAAGCCGAGCGGCCCCCCCGTCGCTTACTTCGCGCCAGCAGCAGCCGTACCCGTTGTCATCCACTTCGGCTCGGGCATCTTGCCCGGATTTTTCGCCAGCAGGCACACCACAACAGCGGCGATCAGATCGAATACGGCCAGCACGACGAACAGTGGGCTGTAACCGATCTGCGTGACCAGCACGCCGAACAGTGCCGTGAACGCCGCTGCGCCGAGATAGCCGGCCATGCCGCCCATACCCGTCGCTGTGGCGACTTCGTTCTTGCCGAACATATCGGACGTGATCGCGTACAACGCACCCGACAGCGTCTGGTGCGCAAACCCGCCGACGCACAGCAGCGCCACCGCCATGTAAGGGCTCGCCACCAGGCCGACGCACGCCGGTCCGATCATGAACAGCGCGCCGACCACGAACACCATCTTGCGCGACGTGAACAGCGAGACCTTCGCGTACTTGTGGAACAGGGGGCTCAAATAGCCGCCGAGCACGCAGCCGATGTCGGCGGCCAGAAACGGCATCCATGCGAACAGCGCGACTTCCTTCAGGTTCATGTGACGCTCGGTCATCATGTAGAGCGGAATCCACGCATTGAACGTCTGCCAGGCCGGCTCGGACAGAATGCGCGGAATCCCGATCGCCCAGAAGTCGCGGCTCACCAGCATCGCGCGCCAGCTGCGCTTCGGCGCGCCAGCGTCGCTATGCTTGGCTTCCTGCCCGCTGAGGATGTACTCGCGCTCCTGCTCGCCCAGCAGCTTCTGCTTCCGCGGATGCTTGTACAGCACCATCCACAACAAGCTCCACACGATCCCCGCCACGCCGACGATCACGAACGCCAATTGCCACTGCCCGCGCAGCAGGGCCCAGACCACCAGCGGCGGCGCCAGCAACGCGCCGATCGACGAGCCGATGTTGAACCAGCCGATCGCGACCGAACGTTCCTTGGCCGGAAACCATTCGCTCGTCGCCTTCACGCCGGCCGGAATGCCCGCCGCTTCAGCCAGGCCGAGCAAACCGCGGAAAAATGCGAGGCTGCGCCAGCCTGTGGCCCACGCGGCCGCCGCGCACGCCAGCGACCAGGCGAGCGCGAACGCCGCGAAGCCGAGCTTGGTGCCGACGGTGTCGAGCACGAAGCCCGCGACCGGCTGCATGAACGCATAGCAAAGCTGCCACGCGACGACCACGTGCGAGTACTGCTCGGTGGTGATGTTGAGGTCCTTCATCAACGTCGGCGCCGCGACCGACAGCGTATTGCGCGCGAGGTAATTGATGATGAGCCCGGCCGCGACCAGACTGACCATCCACCAGCGGATACCCTTGACTCTCATGACTGTCTCCTCGTAATGCCGCGCCGCTCAGAGCGGCCGTGCCGCTTGCGCGGCCGAACCATCCGCGCCTGCATCGTCGCGCGAATAGTCGATACCGACAAAGCTGCCGCCCTGGAAGCGTTGACCCAACGCGTCGAGCGGATTCGGCCGCGCAAGAATCTCCGCGGCGTAGTCTTCGGCATTCTGGGTCGGCTGATAACCCAGACGCTCGGCGCCGCTGTTGTCCCACCAGCTGCGCGTGTTGGCCGACACGCCCCAGATGGTCAGGAAACCGACGTTTTCGGCTTCGACGCAGCGGTCGAGGAAGTGCATCAGGTCACGATGACCGAACCACGTGCTCAGATGGCGCGGCTCGCCCGGCCGTTCGAGGCAGCTGCCGATGCGCACGCACACGCTCTCGATACCGTGCTTGTCCCAATACATGCGCGCGAGTGCTTCGCCCCACACCTTGCTCAGGCCGTAGAAACCGTCCGGGCGCAGTTCGCAGTCGAGACTGAGCCGTTCGGTGACCGGATACATGCCGATCGCGTGATTCGAGCTGGCGAACACGATGCGCTTCACGCCTTGTCGGCGCGCGCCCTCGTACACCTCGACCAGCCCGCGCAGATTGTTCTCGACGATTTCGGGCAGCGGGCGCTCCACGCTCGTGCCCGCGAAGTGGATCAGCACATCCACGCCGTCGAGCAGGCGATCGACGACCGCCGGATCGCGCAGGTCGCCGTGCATCACATCCTCGCCTTCGACGAGAGGCGTCAGCGCTTTCGAGCCGGCCGCCGAACGCAGCGGCGTGCCGCGCGCAATCATTGCAGCGCGCACGACGGAGCCGAGCTGGCCGCCTGCGCCACTCAGGGCAATCTTTTTCATAAGGGGGTTCCTTTACTGCGCCGCGCGCAATCGAACTGGGGGTACAGCTAGCGGTGGAGCGACGGCGGAGGGTGCCTGCATAGCCCGCGTTAGTTGTACGATAACGTACTATCAACGATACGAAAGCGCATTTCAACTCGGCATTTACCCTTGGTACAAGGGGGGACTTAAAACGCTTCCTTGTTTAAACAATCAGATGGCAAGATCAAATTTATGCGATGTCGTATAACTAAACGCTAAGGTATTGACTGACGATGCCGTCATCCAGGCAGCGCGCCGATCCCATCGGCCACGCTCGCCTGCAAGCACGCGTAGACTTGTTCCGCTCATGCACGCGCGAAACCGCTACGCCGCTGTCGCCATCGTGGTCGCCGCGCGCACCTTTGGAACCCGCTTCATTTCCGGTACAGCACGTCACGATGCCCAACACCAACCGCCCCGTGCAAGCCGTCGCGCTGCCTGGCGAATCCGCCGTCGCGAGGCTCTACCACGCGCCGGATCTCGCCGACGCGTATGCGGTCCGCCTGCCCGACAACGCAACCAACGACCCGGAATTGCTGGCGCGCTTTCTGTTCGCGCATCAGGCGGGCTGGGTGGCGAAACTGATGGGATTGCGCGATGCGCTCGTCGCGCGCTTCGGACTCAAGACGGCGAAGCAGTTGCGCACGGAAGGTTGCGGCGGCTCGCGTGAGCGCCTCGACATCTTCAGGATCTTCACGCGCAGCGCGCATGAAATCATTCTCGGCGAGAACGACCGTCATCTGGACTTCCGGGTGTCGGTGCTGCAGCAAACCCGTCATACGCGCGACGGCCGTTCGCGCTATCTGGTGCTGTCGACCGTCGTGCATTGCCACAACCGGCTCGGGCGTTTTTATATTCTCGCGATCGCGCCGTTTCACCGGCTGGTGGTGCGCTCGGCATTGCGGCGAGCGGCGCGCGTCGGCTGGCCGAGCGCGTGAGCGGCACGATCATCGGGTGAGCAGCCGCTTTGCTGCGTGGACCATGACGCGCGGGGTTTAGAGCCACGGCAAACGCAGACGCGGCCGGGCATGCGGACGGCACGGCGCGGCCATCACCGCCCGTGCGCGCCGCCCGCCCGACTCGCGCCTGCATGCGGGCGAGCCCGCATCACTCCGTCACGAACCGATAAACTCCAGCAGATCCGCATTCACCTTGTCGGCCTCGACGGTGCACATGCCGTGCTGGCCGCCCGCATACACCTTCAGCGTCGCGTTCCTGACGATCTTCGCGGTCTGACGGCCCGCCGCGTCGATCGGCACGATCTGGTCATCGTCGCCGTGCAGCACCAGGGTGGGCACGTCGATCTTCTTCAGATCTTCCGTGTAGTCGACTTCGGAGAACTGCTTGATGCAGTCGTACAGCCCCTTGATCGAGCCAGCCATGCCCTGCCGCCAGAACGAATCGATCACGCCTTGGGACACCTTCGCGTCCGGCCGGTTGTAGCCGTAGAACGGCATCGCCAGGTCCTTGAAGAACTGCGAGCGATCATCGACCACACCCTTGCGGATGCCGTCGAACACGTCGATCGGCGTGCCGTTCGGATTGTTGTCGGTCTTCACCATCAGCGGCGGCACCGCGCCGATCAGCACGGCCTTCGCGACGCGCTGCGTGCCATGCCGGCCGATGTAGTGCGCCACTTCCCCGCCGCCGGTCGAATGGCCGACCAGCGTGGCGTCCTTCAGATCGAGATGGTCGATCAGCGCGGCGAGATCGTCGGCATAGGTGTCCATGTCGTTGCCGTCCCACGGTTGCTCGGACCTGCCATGACCGCGCCGGTCATGTGCGATCACACGAAAGCCCTTGCTGCCGAGAAACAGCATCTGCGCATCCCACGCGTCTGCGGTCAACGGCCAGCCGTGCGAGAACACGACCGGGCGCCCTTTGCCCCAGTCCTTGTAGAAAATTGCCGTACCGTCTTTCGTCTTGATCGTGCTCATCTGCTGACTCCTTATGGATGAAGTCTGCCGTCGCCGGCAGGTGGATGAAGCGTGGCTCTCGAACATACGCGTGGCGCATGACAGGACGCCCGTTCAGGCACGGCCCAACTTGCGCTGCATGTTCATGAAGGGATTCGCGACGCGCGCCGCAGGTTTGCTCACGGGCGCGTCGGCATGACTATTCGAAACGAATAACGGGGAATACGGACTTGATGGCTAGTGGCGTGCCTGCCGCTCGAGCGTGAGTTCGCCCGGCAACATCGCCAGTTGGCTACGAGCATGGTAGAGGCTAACTCATCGAATGGCTAGCCGAGGCGCGCGGGAAAGTCGGTTGGGATGGACGGATTGTCGGCTGGCGACGAACGCAGACCCGACCACGGCGCGGCTTCGACATGCCGGACGCGACCGGCCTGTCGAAGCCGGGCGACTCACAGCCAAGCCGACCCCTTGCGACCGGCGCGCCCGAACGCGGTGAAGTGCGATGAAGCGCGGCGGGCCGCATTGCTGCAGAGCGGTAGATTGACGCAGCCTCAGCGCAGGCAGACCTGACGCACCCGGCAAGCCGATCGTAAAAACCTGATACACATCAATGGCTTGCCTCAGAAATGCGCAAACACCACGTAAAGCAAGATGGTTTTTTGACGCACGTCGCGACGCAGCAAAAAACCCGGCCGTCGCCTACCCTTGCGCCATCTGCTCCCCGCAGTGCGCACCGACACCGGTCGACGCGCGTAGTCCGCCCAGGCGGCTCTCACGCACAACACGCTTATGAACTCCGCACTATCGGCATTCGATCTCGCCCGCATCCAGTTTGCGTTCACCGTCTCGTTTCACATCGTGTTTCCGGCGCTCAGCATCGGCCTCGCCAGCTTCATCGCCGTCCTCGAATGGCGCTGGCTGAAAACCGGCAAGGCGTACTACAAAGACCTTTGCCTGTTCTGGTCGAAGATCTTCGCAGTGGCCTTCGGCATGGGCGTCGTCTCCGGCGTCGTGATGAGCTATCAGTTCGGCACCAACTGGTCGGGCTTCTCCAGTTTCGCGGGCCCCGTCACCGGCCCCTTGCTGATGTACGAGGTGATGACCGCGTTCTTCCTCGAAGCGGGCTTCCTCGGCATCATGCTGTTCGGCTGGCAGCGCGTGAGTCCGCGCGCGCACTTCGGCGCCACGCTGATGGTAGCGATCGGCACGCTGATTTCGACCTTCTGGATTCTCGCGTCCAATAGCTGGATGCAAACGCCGCAAGGCTTCGAGGTCGTGAACGGCCACGTCGTGCCGCTCGACTGGTTCAAGATCATCTTCAATCCGTCGTTCCCGTACCGGCTCGCGCATATGGCGCTCGCGGCGTTCATCGTCGCGGGGCTGGTGGTGGCGGCGGTCGGCGCATGGCATCTGCTGCGCGGACGGCGCGATCCGGCCGTGAAGAAAATGTTCTCGATGGCGCTCTGGCTGCTTTTGATCCTCACGCCGATCCAGGCGTTCGTCGGCGATCAGCACGGTCTGAACACGCGCAAATATCAGCCGGCCAAGATCGCCGCGATCGAAGGTCTGTGGGACACCGAGAAAGGCGGCACCGCGCTGAACCTGTTCGGCATTCCCGACATGAAAGCCGAGACCACGCGTTACGCGGTGTCGATTCCGCATCTGGGCAGCCTGATCCTCACGCATAGCTGGGATGGCGAAATTCGCGGCCTCAAGGAATTTGCGCCACAAGACCGCCCGAACTCGACGGTGGTGTTCTGGAGCTTTCGCATCATGGCCGGGCTCGGCGTGCTGATGATCGTGATGTCGCTCGCGGCATGGGCGCTGCGCCGCCGTGGACGCCTGTTCGAATCGAAGTGGTTCCAGCGCTTCGCGCTCGCGATGGGCCCGACCGGCTTCATCACGCTGCTGGCCGGCTGGGTCACGACCGAAGCGGGCCGCCAGCCATGGGTCGTGTACGGCGTGATGCGCACTTCGCAGGCCGTGTCGCCGTTGACCACGCAGCAGGTCGGCATTTCGCTGATGACCTTCGTGGCGGTCTACTTCCTCGTGTTCGGCACCGGCATCTACTACATGCTCAAGCTGATGCGCGCGGGTCCGGCGCTGCCGGGACACACGCCGCACGGCATGCCGCGCCACGAGCCGAACCAGACCGCGCGCCGCCCCCTGTCCGCCGCCGATCAGCTGATCGACGCCGCCTGAGTCCAACCCCAACCGCTTGCGAGAAAGAAAATGGATGTAACCGTCGTATGGGCCGCGATCATCGCGTTGGGCCTTTTCATGTACGTCGTGCTGGACGGCTTCGATCTGGGCATCGGCATCGTCTTCCCGTTCTTCCCCGACGAGAAGGAACGCGACCTGATGATGAACACGGTCGCGCCGGTGTGGGACGGCAACGAAACCTGGCTGGTGCTCGGCGGCGCCGCGCTGTTCGCGGTGTTTCCGCTGGTGTATTCGACCGTGCTGTCCGCGCTGTATCTGCCGCTGATCTTCATGCTCGTGTGCCTGATCTTTCGCGGCGTGTCGTTCGAGATCCGAGCCAAGGCCAATCGCACGAAGCATTTGTGGGATCTGGCATTCATCGGCGGCTCGGCGGGCGCGACGTTCTTCCAGGGAATCGTGCTGGGCGCGTTCCTGCAAGGCATCCCGGTGGTCGACGGCAGCTATGCCGACGACGCCTTCGGCTGGCTCACGCCGTTCAGCCTGCTCACGGGCCTCGGGCTCGTCGTGACCTATGCGCTGCTCGGCTGCTGCTGGCTCGTGACGAAAACCGAAGGCGATCTGCAACGCCGGCTGCATCGCGTAGTGTGGCCGCTCACGCTGGTGCTGCTCGGGTTCATCGCGATGGTCAGCCTGTGGACCCCTTTGCAGGACCCGACGATCGCGCAACGCTGGTTCCACGACGGCCTCTTCTACCGCTTGCTGCCGGTGCCGTTCCTCGTCGCGATCTGCGCGTTCTTCATGCGTCGCGCGGTGCGTGAGCGCCATCAGAACACGCCGTTCGCGCTCGCGCTGCTGCTGGTGCTGCTCGGCTACGCGGGACTGCTGGTGAGCCTGTGGCCGTATGCGATCCCGTCGAGCATGACGCTGTGGGAAGCCGCCGCGCCGCGCTCCAGCCAGACCTTCACGCTGGTCGGCGCTGCGGTGATTCTGCCGATCATCGTCGCCTATACGACGATGGGTTATTGGGTATTTCGAGGCAAGGTGCGTCATGGCGACCAACATCACTATCACTGAGCGGCGCGGCGTGCCCGCCGTCCGTCACGCGTCCCCGGCGCGGGGGCGCAAACTGCCGGGTTGGCTATGGTTCATCGCGCTGTGGTGCTTCGGCGTCGGGTCGGCGATGTCGCTTGGATTCGCGTTCAAGCTTCTGATGAATGCGACGTTGTTCGCAGTCAAATAGACGCGGCCAAGCCGCGGCCGGAGCGTGCTTCAACCGGCGCGCATAAGCGGCGCAAAGCTGTCCGCGCGGCTTCAAAAAAATGCCCGCGCGGCTCGTCTACGTAGCAAGCCGGAACCTATGCGCGGGGAGACCTGCCTTACACATGACGTGGCGCATCGAAGCAGCCGGCGAACCCAACGATAGAGCGCCACTTGCGCGGGCCGCCGGAAGGCGCGCCGCGCCGCCGCTCGGCGCAGCACACGCGGGGTAGCAGGCCATGATGCGGTTCACGAGGATAGAAGTACAACGAGACCCTACAACGGCGGTAGTCCACAACGGGCAGGCCCGACTCGCGGAGACATCATGAAGTTTCTTGTGGCCGACGACCATGAACTGATCCGGCAAGGCGTCAAGGGCATGCTGCGCGGTTTCGATCCCGACGCACAGTTCGACGAAGCCGATAGCTGGGAAACCCTCGCCACCGCCGCGCGGCCCGACGCCGACCACGATCTTGCGATCGTCGATCTGCATATGCCTGGCATGAGCGGCGCCTCTTCGCTCGAAGCGCTGTTGAAGGCGAACCCCGCGCTGCCGGTGGTCGTGCTGTCCGCCGAGGAATCGCCGGACGAAATGCGCGCGGTGCTGGCCGCCGGCGCGCTCGGCTTCGTGCCGAAGCGGCAGCCCGCCAGCGTGATGCTGAAGGCGATCGAACTGGTGTTGTCGGGCGGTGCTTATGTGCCGATGGAAGCGTTGAGCCTGCTGGGCTCGCGCGACACGCGGGTGGCGCCCGGCCGTGGCGATGCGGCTGCGGGCGGATGCGCCGGCGCGCCCACCGAATCCCTCACCGAACCCATTACGCAGGTGCCGTCGCTGCAGCCGCATCAGCAGCATCTGCTGGAAAATCTGTCGCCGCGTCAGCAGGACATCATGCGGCTCGTGCATCGCGGCTGGACCAACAAGATGATCGCGCGCGAACTCGGCGTCGCGGAGGGCACGGTGAAGGTGCATCTGTCGGTGATCTTTCGTGCGCTCGGCGTGCACAACCGGTCGACGGCGATCGCGGTGATCAATGGGTGGCTGGAGGCCGGGAAGACTTTGTAGGGTTCTTGCTGGCTGTTGGGCGTCGTGCCGTCGTCCTCTCGCTGGATTCTTTGTCCCTCTTGCGGCGCTCGCTGCCTTGGCAGCGCTTGCCGGCCTCGTGGCCTTGCGCCCTTTGCAGCAAAACATGGCAACAGTCGGCGACGACACCCAATGCTGCCGCCCGCCAACTTCACTCGTGCGATTCGCTCCGCGACTGCGCCTGCGAGCCGCTCCCCGCCACACGCGGCGCCCCGCTCGCCGCGTCCCCTGGCGCGCGCGGCGTCGCGCCACTGCGCGCCTCATCGCCCGTTACGGCCTCACGCAACGCCAGCGTTCCCACCGCCCGTCCCTTATCCAGCTCCGCCTGCTGCCACAGCATTTCCAGCGTGCGCCGCAGGCGCGCGGGCGTCACCGGCTTGTGCAGCACTGGAATGCCCTGCAAGGCAAGCGCCGCCAACTCCGCCGACGCCATGTCGCCGGTAATCAGCAAGGTCACCACGTTGTCGTGCCCCGCGCGCGCGAGCACGCCGCGCACGGCAGTCAGCGCCTGCGCGCCGGTCCGGTGATTCGCCAGCTGGTAGTCGCACAGCACCGCATCCGGCACGAAGCCGTTTTCGAGCGCCGCGAGCGCCTCGGCCTCGTCGCGCGCGCCGAGCACGCTGCAACCCCAGCGCCCCAGGAGACTCGATAGTCCTTCGAGAATCGACGGTTCGTCGTCGATGCAGAGCACGCGCCGCCCCTGCGCCGACGGTCCGCCCGCCACCGCTTCGTTCAGGCTCGCGACGATCCCCCGGGCGTCGCCCGCCTGCACCGGGAAGCGAAACGCCGACCCGCGGCCCGGCGCGGAGCGCAATTGCAGTTCGCCGCCGAGCATGCCGACCAGCCGCTTCACGGTCGGCAGACCCAGGCCGTGGCCCTGACGCGCATCGCGTTGCGGATTGGCGACCTGATAGAACTCTTCGAAAATGCGCGCATGCTCTTCGGCGGCAATGCCGATGCCCGAATCGCGCACTTCGATATAGCCGCCCGTCGCCCGTCCCGCGCGGCGAAAGCCCAGCCAGATCGCGCCTTCTTCGGTGTAGCGCACCGCGTTCGACAGCAGGTTGCTCAGCACGCGTTCGAGCAGCACCGGATCGTCGTAGACGACCATCGTGGTCGGCGCGATCCGCAGCGCGAGTCCCTTGGCAGCGGCCTGCGGGCGGTACTGACTGCCGACCCGCTCGAACAGTTCGGAGAGCCGGAAATGCAGTCGGATCACCTGGGTCACGCCGCTTTCGAGCCGCGCCAGATCGAGCACCTGGTTGAACAGCTGATTCAGGGCCTCGACGTTGTAGACGATGTGTTCGGCGGTTTTAGCGTGCTGCACGGGCGTCGCCGCCGCGTCGTTGAGCGAGGCCGCGAGCAAGCCGATCGCGTGCAGCGGCTGCCGCAGATCGTGGCTGGCGGCCGCGAAAAAGCGCGTCTTCGCGAGACTCGCTTCTTCCGCGACATCCTTCTGCGCCGCCAGCGATTGCGCCAGGTACTGCTGATCGACCCGCGCCTGCACGACCTGACGGAACAGCTTGCGATAGCTCATCGCATACACGTTGATCGCGCAGCAGAAGAACGCGAGGACGATCGCGAGGATCGTGCGGTCGAACGTGTGCGAGCCGAAATGCAGCACGATCGACGGAAACAGCAGGAATGGAATCGCAGTGGAAAAGTTCAGGAGATCGAAACCGTTCGACATGAACACGCCGGCCGCCAACGTGACGAGCATGACGGTATGCAGCAGCGGCAAATCGGTTTGCGGGCTCTGGAACGCGAACCACACCGCGAAACCCGGCCCGCTGTACAGCAGCACGCCGCGCAACGCGTGCAGATAAATCCAGTCGCGCGGCGAGACGAGATGCGGATAGCGGCGATTGAAGATCCACAGCGCGAGGCTGCCGCAATTGGCCGCCGCATAGAAACTGAAGCACGCGATAAAGAGCGGCGGCGACGGGATTCTCGGCCAATAGATCGCCACCAGCACCGCGATCGAAAACCAGTGCGAAAAGAAAGCGATCGGATCTTGCGCGTACAGTACGCGCACCAGATCTTCGTCGATGGCACGCTGGATCGGGTCGGCCCGCATCGCGCGGTCTCCTTGTCGGGCACGGCAATTTCGGTGAGGGGCGCGTAAGCCCGGCGCAGCGGGCGCGTCCGGCGACCCGGGCGGGTCGAACCGCGCGTGGTGCGCGGCGGGACCGCATCCGGCGCGGGGTGATTATGCAACGGCGAAGCAACCCGCGCGGGGCGGCGGTCCGGTGCCGCCGATGCCCACTCATCAGACGAATAAGCGCTCTCTCGTCAGAAGGTTTACCCGGCAGTTTACCCATCAGCTAGCACTTAATCCATATAGGCGCGGGCGCCGCCGCCAACCATACTGGGTTCAAGTTCCAGCGCGGCTTCAAGTTTCATCGTCGATGTACCGGCCCGCAGCCGAGGCTCACCGCGCTCCTTGCCTTACCCCCTGACGGAGGTTTTCATGGGCGCAGTTCCGAGCTACGAGTTCGTCCGCAATCTCGACGATGCGATCCTGCCGGATCTATGGCGCCGGCGCACCCGTTTGTCGGCCGACGAAATGGTGTCGATGGTCGAACTGGTGAAGCGGGCGCTGCGCACCTATCACCCGGTCGAATTGCAGGCGCTCGGCGAGGACAAGGAAGAACTGGTCGCCCAGTTCATCTTCGCGAAAGTGCTGCGCCTCGCGCCGGGCCACACGGAAACCCACGCCTGCGCCGAGAGCGCGCCGTCCAACGGCTACGCGGTGTGCGCGTATTTCCGCCGCTATCTGATCGACTGTCTGCGCAGCGCCGGCCATCAACGCAACGTGTCGATGGAAAACGAAGGCATGGCGCAGGAAATCGATCTGCATGCGCACGCGCTGGAAGACCCGGTGGAAAGCGTGCTGCTGCAATACGGGCTCGACGAACAGCGCGTGCGGCTCGCGGCGCGCGCGTTCATCGAAAGCCTCGACGAACCTGAGCGCATCGTGCTGGCCGGCAGCCTTGGCTGGTGCTCGGAAGGCAAAGGCGGGCTGTCGGCGGTCGCGGCTCAGCATCGGGTGCCCTCCTATCACTATCGCGCGGTGAAGCTCGGCGTCACCATGAAAAAGACGGGCGGCGCCGAGGATTTTTCCGATACCAAGATCGGCCGCTGGCTCACGGATGGGCTCGGCATCGCGATCGACATCGACAATCGCGCGGCCATTCTGCTCGCGCTGAACCTGCTCGCCGCCGAATCGAGCGATAGCGAAATGAATGAAGCAGCGGCCTAAAAGAACCTGATGAACCTGCCTCGCCTGCGCGGCTCGACGCGCGGCTCGGCGACACGCCGTGCGACTGCCGCAGAGGCCGCGAGGACTTCGCGCGCCATCCACGGCGCGCTTTTTTTGTGACCGCGCACCGCCTACGATAAAAAAGCCGCCGTCGCGCACCGTCTTCTTTCGGAAGTCCGGCCTCCGTTCCCCGCATTCGATTCCAGACGAGGTGGTCCTGATGAACCGCTTATCGAGCGCCCCGACGGCGCTGCAAGGTCATTACGAGGTGGTCGTGGTGGGCTCGGGCTACGGCGGTGCGATCGCCGCGAGCCGCATGGCGCGCGCCGGGCGCAGCGTGTGCGTGCTCGAACGCGGGCGTGAATTCATGGCCGGCGAATTTCCGCGCACGCCATTTCAGGGCGCCACGCAGATCCAGTACAACACCGCCGCCGCGCACATCGGCTCGCCGCTCGCGCTGATCGAAGTGCACGTGAACGAGGACGTGAACGCGGTGGTCGGCTGCGGCCTGGGCGGCACCTCGCTGATCAACGCGAATGTCGCGCTCGAAGCCGACCCGCGCCTGTGGGACGACCCACGCTGGCCGGCCGCGTTGCGCGCGGACAAGGCGGGCCGCGATCACGGCTATGCGCTGGCGCGCGCGATGCTGCAACCGTCGAGCGTGCCCGCCGACTTTCCGCCGCTGCCGAAATTGCAGGCGCTCGAAAAATCCGCGCAGGCGCTCGGCATGGCCGACCGCTTCAGCCGCCCGCCGATCACCGTCACCTTCGAGCCGCGCGCGAACGCCGCGGGCGTCGAGCAGAAGGCCTGCGTCGGTTGCGGGGATTGCAACTCGGGTTGCAACTACGACGCGAAGAATTCGACCCACATGAATTATCTGCCCGATGCGCTCGCGCACGGCGCGCAGATTTTCACGGGGGCCGCGGTGCATTCGGTGACGCGCGAGCCCGGCGCGCAGCAATGGAAGGTGAGCTTCCAGCTAGTGCAGCTCGGGCGCGAAAGCTATGACGCGCCAGACCTGTTCGTGAGCGCGGATATCGTCATCGTGTCGGCCGGCACGATCGGTTCGACCGCCTTGCTGCTGCGCTCGCGCAAGGAAGGGCTGAGCACGTCGGACATGCTCGGCCAGCATTTCACCGGCAATGGCGACGTGCTCGCGTTCGCCTACAACACCGACGACACGATCAACGGCGTCGGCTGGGGCTCGCACGAGGCAGGCGAAATTGCGCCGGTCGGCCCGACCATCACCGGACTCATCGACAATCGCGGCACCGCTAACGTGACGGACGGCTACGTGATTGAAGAAGGCTCGCTCGCCGGGCCGGTCGGCGCGGCGCTGGTCGGCATGCTCGGCGGTGCCGCGCCGCTCGCAGGCGAGGACGTGGGCGGCCCGCGCTCGCTGCATGACCGGCTCGCCTATGACGCGCGCGTGATCGAGAGTTTGCTGCGCGGTCCGTATCATGGCGCGCTCAACCATACGCAAAGCTACCTGGTGATGGCGCACGACGACGAAAGCGGCCGGATCAGCGTCGACGACAAAGGCCGCGCGCGCATCGCGTGGGAAAACGCGGGCAAGCAGCCGATCTTTCAAACGGTCGAAGACGCGCTCAAACAGGCGACCGTGCCGCTCGGCGGCAAATACCTGCGCAATCCGATATCCACCGATATTCTCGGCAACCGGACCGTCACCGTGCATCCGCTCGGTGGCTGCGGCATGGGCGAGGATGCCGGACAAGGCGTGGTCGATCAGATGGGCCGCGTGTTCAGCGGCGCGGCGGGCAACGCGGTGCACGAGGGCCTGTATGTAATGGACGGCGCGGTGATGCCGATGTCGCTCGGCGTCAATCCGCTATTGACCATTTCCGCGCTGGCCGAGCGCAATTGCGCGCTGCTCGCGGCCTCGCATGGCTGGGCGATCGACTATGCGTCCAAGGGCGCCGCGGCGCCACCGCCCGCGCAACAGATCGGCTTGCGCTTCACGGAGATGATGGTCGGCAGTTACATGCCGGTCGTTCCGGGCCATGCTGGCGACGCCGCCGCGAGCCCGATCGAGTTCACGCTGACCGTCGAATCCGATGATCTCGCCGATATGATCGGCAATCCGCAGCATCTCGCCCGCACCGCCGGCACGCTGACCTGCCCCGCTCTGTCCGCGCAACCGATGACGATCACCGAAGGCACGTTCAATCTGTTCGTCGTCGACGCATCGGACGTCGACGAGCGCGACATGAACTACCGGATGACGCTCAATGCCGTCGAAGGCAAGACGTATTATCTGAGCGGCCAGAAGATCATCACGCGCACGTCGCCGGTCAATCTGTGGGAGCAGACCAATACGCTCTACGCCGAGCTTCGCGAGTCGCAACAGGCGGACGCGCCGGTGATCGGCAAGGCGACGCTGATCATCACGCCCGAAAACTTCCTCAAGCAGCAACGCACGCTCGAAGTCACCCATGCACCCGATCTGAAGACGCGCCTCGAATGGACGCTGAAGTTCGGCAAGTTCTTCGCGGGCGTGCTGTTCGACGAATACGGCGGCGTGGCCTCTCCGTTGCAGTTCCTCGGGCCGAAGCCGGCGCCGCGTCTGAAGCGGGCGCTGCGCGCGCCGGTGCCGCAAGTCGTTTTCTTCGATACGCCTGATGGAACCACGCTGCGGCTCACGCGCTACGTCGACCCCGCCCGCAACGCGACGCGCCCCGTGCTGCTGATTCATGGCTCGGGCGTGTCTAGCCGCATCTTTTCCACCGACCTGATCGCGACCAACATGGTCGAATATCTCTGCGCGGCCGGCTACGACGTGTGGCTCGTCGATCTGCGCGTCAGTATCGAAATGCCGAGCGTGTTGGTGCCGACCAACGTCGACAAGGTCGCTCGTGAGGACATCCCCGCCGCCGTCGCCAGGATCCGCGAGCTGACCGGCGCGCAGGAGATACAGGCGGTGGGTCACTGCCTCGGCGGGCTCGCGTTGAGCATGTCGTTGCTGTCCGGACTCGAAGGCGTGCGTTCGGCGGTCATCTCGCAAGTGTCGACGCATCCGGTGCCGGGCACGCTGCAAAAGATCAAGGCCGGCCTGCACATCCCCGACATCATGCAGCATCTCAACGTGCGCGATCTGACTGCGTATACGCAGGACGACGCGTGGCCGCAGAACCTGCTCGACGAAGCGCTGCGCCTCTATCCGATCGATGACGACGAGGAGTGCGGCAACCCGATCTGCCATCGCGCGACCTTTCTGTACGGCCTGCTCTATGAGCATGAAAAGCTGAACGAGACGCTGCACGCGAATCTGCAGGAATTGCTCGGCGTACACGATGTCGAGGTCTTCAAGCACCTCGCCGCGATGGTGCGCGCGGGCCGGGTCGTCGATGCCGCGGGCAGGGATGTTTATCTGACCGGCACGGACGGCATGAAGGGCCTGGCGGGCATGCGCCTGCCGATCGGCTTCATCCACGGCGATAGAAATGAAACCTATCTGCCGAAAAGCACCGAACTGACTTTCGACATGCTCGTCAAGCAATTCCCCGAACAGCCCTACGAACGGCATCTGATTCCGGGCTATGGGCACATCGACTGCATTTTCGGCAAGGACGCGTCGGTCGATGTTTATCCGGTGATCGCGCGGTATCTGAACGCGCATTGACCAGCGCCCTGCTTCGATCCACACCCGGCCGCCGCCCGCGCGACCAGGCTTCGCCGCGACGCGGCGGGTTCTCCTCTTGCCCGCGCTGCGGTATGGTTCACCCTGCGTAGCGGCGGCGCCACGCGCTTCGTTGCCGACGCGCCCGCCTTTCATTGCGCTTTTACCCACTTCGCAGGATCACGCTTATTCCGATGAAATCCTTCTTTCTCTCCATGCTGACCGCAGGGCTGCTGGGCAGCGCCGTCGCCGCCGCGAACGTGCAGGCGGCCGAGCTTCACGTGATGAGTTCAGGTGGCTTCACCGCCGCGTATAAACTGCTCGGCCCGAAGTTCACCGCGTCGACGGGCAACACGCTCGACACCATCCTCGGCCCGTCGATGGGCAACGCGCCCGAAGCCATTCCTCATCGGCTCGAACGCGGCGAACCCGCCGACGTGGTCATCATGGTCGGCTACGCGCTCGACGACCTGATCAAACAAGGCAAGGTCGTTCCGGGCTCTCGCGTCGAACTCGCGGATTCGCGCATCGGCATGGCCGTGCGCGACGGCGCGCCCAAGCCCGATATCAGCTCAGTCGATGCACTGAAGGAAACCCTGCTCCATGCGAAATCCATTGCTTACTCGGATAGCGCGAGCGGCGTCTATATCGAACGCGAGCTGTTCAAACGGCTCGGCATCGAGGATCAGGTAAAGGCCAAGGCGAAGATGGTGCCGAAGATTCCGGTCGCGTCCGTGGTCGCAAATGGCGATTACGAGGTCGGCTTCCAGCAGGTCAGCGAGTTGCTGCCGGTGCAAGGCGCGACGTTCGTCGGCAAGATTCCCGAATCGGTGCAATCGGTCACGCGATACGCCGCGGGCATTCCTGTCGGCGCGCAGCATCCGAAAGAGGCGAAGGCGCTGCTCGACTACCTTGCGTCGCCCGATGCGCAAGCGGCGGTTAAATCCACCGGGCTTGATTCCGTTGCGACGCATTGAAGATTCGCTCGGCGCGCCTCGGGTCACCCATTACGCGCCTTGCGCCGGCGCTCAGAACAGCTTGCCCGGATTCAGAATGCCGTGCGGGTCCAGCGCGTGCTTGATCGCGGCCATCGCCGCTAGCTCCGCCGGCGAACGCGAGATCGGCAGAAACTCGCGCTTGAGCAAGCCGATCCCGTGTTCCGCCGACACCGAGCCGTGCAACGGCCTGAGCATCTCGTAGACGAACGCGTAGACCGCATGATGATCGACACCGGCGATCGAATGGCCGTCGACGGTCACGTGCAGATTCGAATCCCCGATATGCCCGAAGAAATACGACGCGTTGCCCGGCCAGCGCCGATCGAGCGCCGCGCGGCAGCGGTCGACGAACGCGCCGATCTCGCCGATCGGCAAGCTCACGTCGAAGTTGATCGCATCGAGCCGTACCGGAAACTCCGCGGTGCATTCGCGAATCGCCCACAACGCGCGCGCATCGGCCACCGATTGCGCGATCACCGCATCGCGAATCGCGCCCGCCTCGAGCGCTTCGGTCAGCGCAGCGGCGAACCGTTCGCCGTCATCGCCCGCATCGAAGCTCGCGTGCTCGATCAGCGCAACCAGCGGATGCGCGGCGGCGAACGGCGAACGCGCGCCGGTCAGCTTCACGCCGAAGTCGTAGAAGTCCGGCCACATGATCTCGAACGCGCCGATGTCGTTGCCAAAGCGCTTCGATAGACGGCGCAGCAGGTTCACCGCGGCGTCGTACCCGTCGAGCGCCACGAGCGCCGTGTGACGCGCCGCGCGCTGCGGATAGAGCCGCAGCACCGCGCGCGTGATCACGCCGAGCGTGCCCTCGGAACCGATGAACCAGTGCTTGAGGTCATAGCCGGTGTTGTTCTTGACCATCTTGCCGAGCGAGCTCAGCACGTCGCCATTGGCGAGCACCACTTCGAGGCCGAGCACCTGATCGCGCGCGGTGCCTGACTGGATCACGCGGTTGCCGCCCGCGTTGGTCGCGAGATTGCCGCCGATCTGGCACGAACCGCGCGCGCCGAGATCGAGCGCGAGTTCGAAGCCGGCTTCGGCGGCGGCTTCCTGCGCGGCTTGCAATGTGGTGCCGGCGCGCACGGTCAACGTCGCCGACGCGGTATCGACTTCTTCGACGCCGCTCAAACGCTCGAGCGATAACGCGATGTCCGTGGCCCGCGCGATCGCGCCGCCCGCGAGTCCGGTCATGCCGCCTTGCGGCACCACCGGCTGATGCGCCGCGTGGCAGATCGCCAGCGCGCGCGAGACTTCTTCCGTGGTGCGCGGCAACAGCAGCGCAGCGGGACGCGTCGGGTCGTGACGCGTCCAGTCGGTCATCGCGCGTTCGCCGATCTGTTCGCCGGTGCGCACCGAATCGCCGCCGAGCGCGGCGCGCAATGCGTCAAGTGTCGACGCGAGCGGCGCGGCGGCGTTTGTTTCGACTGCTGTACCGCGGCTTGCCCTGGCTTGATCTGTCATGCAGTGGTCCCTTGCGTGCCTTGAGCCGCATGTTTCTTCCGATAGCCCATCGAATCGTTGATGCGCCCGAGGATATAGTCGCCCGCGGCGACCGGCTGATATTTGAGGTCGGCCTCGCTCGTGCCGAGTTCGCGCGGATCGACCATCGCGCCGTAAGTCGGATCATAGAACGTCGCGATCGAATAGCGCTCGCGTCCCGACGCATTGACCACGCGATGCAGCGTGGAGCGAAACCGGTCATTGGTCCAGCGGGCGAGCAGATCGCCGACATTCACGACGAAGCTGCCCTCGACGGGCGGCGCATCCACCCACGTGTTGTTGGCGATCTCGCGCACCTGCAATCCGCCCACCTGATCCTGCCACAGCAACGTGATGCATCCGTAGTCGGTATGCGGTGCGATGCCGAACTGATCTTCGTCCGATTGGGGCGGCTGCGGCGGATAGTAGACCATCTGCGTGCGTTGCATCCGCTTGGTGTAGCGCGGCGCGAAGAAACGCTCGTCGACACCGAGGCTCACCGCCACCGCGCGCAGCAGATCCGCGCCGCACGCCGCGACCGCGTCATAGTAGCCATACAGCGCGGGGCGCAGTTCCGGCATGAAGTCCGGCCAGTTGTTGGGCCCGCGCAGCGCCTGGCCCGCGAGCACGTCCGGATCGTCTTCGGGCAATTGGAGGCCGATGCTGAAAAACTCCTTGTAGTCGGGCCGCTTCGCCTGGTACATGGTTGCGTCGCCGAGCGCGTTGAAACCGCGATGCCGCTGATTGACCGCCACGCGTCGCTTGGTCTCCACCGGGAACGCGAAGAACCTGCGCGCCGCATCGGCGGCGGCATCGATCGACGCTTGCGGCACGCCATGATTGACGATGTAGAAGAAGCCGATCGTCGTGCACGCTTCGCGAATTTCCTGTGCCACGCGGCGCAGCGCCTGCGGGTCTCCCGCGCGCACGCCGGCGAAGTCGATGATCGGAATGCGGGTCACGGGCATGGCGTTGCTCCCTGAAGGGCCCTGAAGGGCGGTTGAATCGAATGACGACGACTGACCACAATCGACTGACGAAAGCGGCGCGTGCGCCGTGGTGGCAGCATCATGCGCAAGACCGCCTGCAATCCTTCACGCACCGCGCGCATTGCCGTTGTATATACCGCCAAAAGCACACCCGCAAGTTGCTTTTCAGCCCTTCATATAAGGGCTTTTCTCTAGCCACACGTTTATTTGTTTCACGCGAAAAACGCGGTATATACTGCCCCGCATGAACCGCGCCGAACGCGCCGAACGCATCGCTTTCGCACGGCACCGCTTTGCCAACCGGAGAATCCCCATGAGCATCCTTGCAGGCTGGAAGTGTCGTCTGGTCATGCTGACGTTGTGCGCGGCAAGCGTCGCCGCTCACGCGGACGACCAGCTCGCCAAAGTGAAGAAAGCCGGCGAACTGGTGGTCGGCACCGAGATGCAGTTCGCGCCGTTCGACTTCCTCGAAAACGGTCAGCAGGCGGGCTTCAACAAGGACCTGTTCGCCGAGGTCGGCAAGGAAATGGGCGTGAAGGTGCGCTTCATCGACCTGCCGTGGCCGAGCGTGCTGCCGGGTCTCGAAGCGGGCAAGTTCGACATGGTGGGCGGCCCGCTGACGGTCACGAAGGCACGCATGGACCGCTACACGTACACGTTGCCGGTCGCGGACGCCACCGACGCGCTGCTCAAACGCGCGAACGACGCGTCGGTCAAGCAATCGTCGGACATCGCGGGCAAGACGGTCGGCGCGGGCAAGGGCTCGGCGCAGCTCGACCAGCTGAAGACCTATGTCGCCACCTTGCCGAAGCCGCCTGAAATCCGCGAGTACGTCGACAACAATCAGGCTTACGCCGATCTCGCCGCCGGCCGCATCGCCGCCGTCGCGAACTCGATGACCAATATCGCGTATGTGGCCAAGCAACGTCCGGAGACGTTCGCGGTGGTGCAGCCGCCGTTCGGCGCGAAGGTGTACTTCGCGTATGCGCTGCGCAAGGACGCCGACAGCAAGCCGCTCGCCGACGCGTTCAACGCCGCGCTCGTCAAGATGCACAACGACGGGCGGCTCGCCACGTTGCAGAAAAAATGGTTCGGCGTCGCAATGGACGCGCCGACCACGATGCCCGCGCCGAACTATTGATCGCTGCACGCAGCGATCAAACTGAGTTGTCGATGCAGGTGTCTTGACGCGTGCGATGCGCTCCGCCGCGAGCCGCATCGCCGTCATCCGTTCCAGCGAGTGCGCCGCTTATGTTCAGCACGACTGTCTTCGTCCAGGGTTTGCCGCTGTTGCTGCACGCGGCGCTCGCCACCATCGGCATTTCGCTGACGGGGCTCGTGATCGGCTTCTTCGTCGCGATCGGCGTGTGCGCGGCGCGGCTCTCGCCCAAGTGCGCGGCGCGCATGATCGGCGGCGCTTATGTGTTCTTCTTTCGCGGCGTGCCGCTGCTGGTGCAGCTGCTGCTGGTGTACTACCTGCTGCCGTTCGCGGGCATCAACGTGTCGCCGGTGGTGGCGGCGATCAGCGCGGTGTCGCTGTGCTCCGCGTCGTATATCGCCGAGATTCTGCGCGGCGGCTTTCTCAGCATTCCGCCGGGTCATCTCGAAGCCGCGCGCATGCTCGGCCTGTCACCGTTCGACATGTTGCGGCGCATTCTGGTGCCGCAAGCTTTCCGCTTGACGCTGCCGTCGCTCGTCAACGAAATGGTGCTGCTCATCAAGGCTTCGTCGTTGATCTCGGTGGTCGGCGTGGCCGAGCTGACGCGCACCGCGCAGAACCTCGCCGCCAGCACGTACCGGCCGCTCGAAGCGTATCTCGCGGCGGGGCTGATCTACTTCGTGATCTGCGGTGCGCTCGCGCTCGTCGCGCATGCCGCCGAATATCGTTTTCAGCACGCCTGACCCACTTGAGCCCACGCCATGCAGACGCTCGACCCCTCCGTCATCACGCACAACCTGCAGCCGATCGCCGCCGGCCTCGCGACGACGCTCGGCACCTGGGCCGCGGGCGTCGCGATCGGCCTCGTGATCGGCTTTCTGATCGCCGTGCTGCAACTCTTTTGCGGGCGTTGGGTCCGGGGCCTGCTGCGCGTCTATATCGAACTGTTTCGCGGCACGCCGTTTCTCGTGCAACTGTTTCTGCTGTACTACGGCGGCCCGTCCGTCGGCCTCACCCTCGAACCGATGACGGCCGGCGTGCTCGGTCTGGGCCTATACGGAAGCGCCTATTTCGCCGAAGCATTCCGCTCCGGCTTTCAGTCGGTGCCGCCGGGACATCTCGAAGCGGCGTCGTGTCTCGGGCTCACGCGCTGGCAAGCCGTGCTGCGCATCCAGGTGCCGCAAATGCTGGTACTGATCGTGCCCGCGCTGACCAATCTGATCATCGTGCTGAGCAAGGAGACCGCGGTGCTGTCCATCGTCACCGTGCCTGAGCTGACTTTCGTGCTGACCGGCATCGGCTCGGCCACCTTCGCTTTTGTCGAAACGCTGCTGGTGCTGTGCGTGTGCTATCTCGCGCTGGTCGAACTGACCTCGCGCGCGGGCATGTGGGCCGAGACCCGCATCGCACGCTTCATCGCATGAATCCGGAGCCTTTATGAATGCCATCGCCGACATGCCCTCCTCCGCGTCCACCACTGGCATCGCCAAGCCGCCAGCCGCGCCGCTGATCGAAGTGCGCGATCTGCGCAAGCGCTTCGGCGAAATCGAAGTGCTGCGCGGCGTCGATCTGCAGATCGCGCGCTCCGAGGTGGTGTGCATCATCGGCCCGTCGGGCTCGGGGAAGAGCACGCTGCTGCGCTGCCTCGCCGCGCTCGAAACCTACGATCAGGGCGACGTGCGCATCGAAGGCGAGCTGCTCGGCTATAGCGAGCGCAACGGCAAACGGGTGCGCGCGTCGCAGGCGCAGATCAATCGCGTGCGCCGCAATGTCGGCATGGTGTTCCAGCAGTTCAACCTGTGGCCCCACATGAGCGCGCTAGGCAATGTGATGGAAGCGCTGCTGCGCGTGCGGCACATGTCGCGCGACGAAGCGCGCCGCCGCGCCAACGCGATGCTCGAAACGGTCGGCCTCGCGCACAAGGGCGATGCGCATCCGGCCAAACTGTCGGGCGGCCAGCAGCAACGTGTGGCGATTGCGCGAGCGCTGGCGATGGAGCCGCACATCATGCTGTTCGACGAGCCGACCTCGGCGCTCGATCCGGAACTGGTCGGCGAAGTGCTGCAGGTGATGAAGCAGCTCGCGCGCGACGGCATGACGATGGCCGTGGTCACGCACGAAATGGGCTTCGCCGCGCAGGTGGCCGACAAGGTGATGTTCATCGATCAAGGCCGCATCGCCGTGCGGGGCGATCCACGCGAGGTCTTTCACGACGCCACTCAACCGCGCTTGCGGCAGTTCCTGCAAAACTACTTCGACCGCAACGCGTTCTGGACGCGCGACGCCGGCGACGCGCCGCCGCTATGAACGCGCACCGGTTTCCGTCCTCCTCGCGCGAACGGTAGCGAGCGCCGCCCATGACCTCTCCGGTTCGCAGCAAGGCTCACGGCAAGCCGTCTTCCGACGCGGCGATGAAGAGCGCGCGCAGCGCCGACGACGTGCCCGCCGCGCGCTACGAACAGGTCAAGCAGCACATCCGCCAGATCATCGAATCGGGCGCGCGCCAGGCGGGCGACCGTCTGCCGTCTGAACTGGATCTCGTCGCGACGCTCGGCGTGTCGCGCATGACGGTCAATCGCGCGCTGCGCGAACTCGCGGACGCGGGGCTCGTCACGCGCGTCTCCGGCGTCGGTACTTTCGT
Organism: Paraburkholderia sediminicola; assembly: GCF_046026895.1. GTDB lineage: Bacteria > Pseudomonadota > Gammaproteobacteria > Burkholderiales > Burkholderiaceae > Paraburkholderia > Paraburkholderia sediminicola_C. Next base: position 46,773 of record NZ_JAQQEU010000032.1, on the reverse strand, counting down.
CGCGCGCAGCAAGCCGCAATCGACGCTGCTGATGATCGCGCATATCGGCGACGAGATTCGCTCGCGTGGCCACGAATATCGTTGCGACACGGTGCTGTCGCAACGCGAGACGGCGTCGGTGATGGTGTCGAACGCGCTGGGGCTCGCGCCCGGCGCGTCGGTGTTTCATGTGATCTGCGTGCACCGGGAGAACGGCCTGCCGGTGCAGCTCGAAGACCGCTACGTGAATCCGGCGGTGGCGCCGGACTTCCTGTCGCAGGATTTCTCGGCGGTCAGGCCATCCGAGTATCTGCTCGAGATCGTGCCCGCGCACGATGTCGAGCATGTCGTCGACGCGGCGCTGCCGACGCGCGTCGAAGCCGAGCTGCTGCAAATCCGCGCCGAGGAGCCCTGCCTCACGCTGATGCGCCGCACGTGGACGAACGGCGTGGCGGTGACGTTCGCGCGCTTCGTGCATCCGGGCTCGCGCTATCGGCTGGGTTGCCGCTTCTCACCGGATATGTGGCAGCGCCAGGGGTGATGCACCCCAACGCGTGGGCTAAACGTTCCCCGCCAGATGAAAGCGTGACGCCGGATGCCATAAGCGCACCGACGTCGCCACATCGTCGCCGACCCATGTGCGACGCCACAGTTGCAGACACGGCTCGCCGATATCCATCATCAGATGCCGGCGCACGTACGCGTCGGGCTTTTGCGCGTAGATGCGAAACTCCGCGCGCTGGATCGGCGCGAGCCGCACCATATAGTGATTCGGCGTCTCGACCGTGAAGTCCTGTTGCAGGTAGTCGGGAAACACTTTCGGATTGACGTAGCGGTCCTCGTACTGGATCGGCTCGCCTTCTTCGCTGTGCACGATGCACGAGTGAAATGCCGGGCCGCTCGCCAGGCCGAGCGCTTCGAGCGCGAGCGGGTCGTCGCTCGGTTCGAGGGTCAGCACGCTCGCCGAATGCCGATGACCTCGGTCGGCGATTTCGTCGGCGATATTGCGGATTTCCAGCACCGTCGATTCATAGCGCTGCGGCGCGACGAACGTGCCCGAGCCTTGTACGCGCGTCAGCACGCGTTCGGCCGTGAGTTCGCGTAGCGCGCGCGAAACCGTCATGCGCGCGACGCCGAACTCCTTGACCAGTTCCATTTCGGATGGGATCAGCCCGCCCGGCTTCCAGTCGCCCTCGCTGATGCGCCTGATCACGTAACGCTTGATCTGCTCATACGCGGGCAATGCCTTGAGCGGCATCTCGCGATGGCGATGGGGTTGGCCATGCGGCTGCGCGGGTTGCGCGCTTTGCTCTGCTTGCGCTGTTTGCGCATTTGTAATTGTGTTCACTCCGACCTCGTGGGTAGTACGCGGCTGGTACAAGGTGTGCACCGTGGCCGGTTCGCCGGCGGATACGCCCGCTTACCGGCATTGTCTCCATCATGCCATGTGCGCGGCGGCCAGCCCGTTGTCGACTGCGGCGCTCGCGGCAGCCCGGATGCTGCCGGCGGCGGTCGGACTCGTCACCGTGGCGCGTGCCGGCTGCTGCGCACCGTCGACGGTGGTCACCGCTCGCGGCCCAATGTTACCCGGGTTCGGTAGAGGCGGCGGCGCTTCGTCGGCGATCATCCGGAACGCGACGCTCATGTCGTCCGCGAGCGGCCGGTCGTCGCGATAGGTCGGCACGGCGCGCCGCACGCGTTGCCGGAGCGCTTCGGTATGCGGCGCGCGCGGCGCGTCGCTGCTTTGCAGGTCGTAGGCTTGCGTGGCCGCCAGCAGTTCGATCGCGACGATACGCCCGGCGTTGTCGATGATTTCCAGCGCCTTGAGCGCGGCAGGCGTGGCGTGGCACAGGTGATCCTCCTGCAAGCCCGACGTGATGCCGCCGTCGAGACTCGCCGGCATGGCGAGGCGCCGGTTCTGCGCGACGAGCGAAGCCGCCGTGTACTGCGCGATCATGAAGCCCGAACAGGTGCCGCCCGGCTCCGCGAGAAACGCCGGCAAGCCGCTGACCAGCGGATTGACGAGGCGGTCGAGGCGCCGCTCCGCCATCGCCGCGACCTGCGCGATCGCCGTGGCCAGGCTGTCCATCGCCAGCGCGATCGACGCGCCCACCGCATGCGCCTGCGAATAGACGCGCGGCTCCTGCGGCGTGCCGGCGACGATCGGGTTGTCGGTGATCGACGCGAGTTCGCGATTGACCACGTCGGCGGTCGCGGCCAGCACATCGCGCGCGGCGCCGTGCACGTGTGGAATGGTCCGCATGCTCAGCGGGTCCTGGGTGCGCTGGCCGATCACCGCCGCGAGAATGCCGCTGTCGGCGAGTGTCGTGCGCAACCGCTCGCCGACCAGATTGAGGCCGGCGGAAATCCGCAACGCGAGCGAGTCTTCGTCGAACGCCGCGAGCTGGCCGCGCAAGTTCTCGAAGCTCATCGCCGCGATCATGTCGGTCCAGTCGAGCAGTCGCGCGGCGCGCGCCATCGCCAACGCCGCGAGGCCGGTGACGCACGGCGTGCCGTTGACCAGGCTCAGCCCTTCCTTGGCTTCGAGCACCAGCGGTTCGAGCCCCAGCATCCGCAACGCGTCGCGCCCCTTGAGGCGCTCGCCGCGATAACGCACATGCCCCTCGCCGATGCAAACGAGCGCGATATGCGCCATATGGCTCAGATAACCGACCGAACCGAACGCGGGCACCTCCGGCAGACAATCGGCATTGAGCAGCGCAACCAGTTGCCCGGCGACTTCGAGCCGGATGCCCGAATGTCCATGCGCGAAATTATTGACGGCCGCGGCCATGATCGCGCGCGTCTCGGCGACGCCGAGCGGAGCGCCGACGCCGACCGCGTGGCTCATCAGGATGTTGCGCGACAGCGTGCGCTGTTCGCCCGGCGACACGATCACGTCGCACAACGCGCCCACGCCGGTATTCACGCCATACGCGCGAATCCCGCGCGCGACGATCTGCTCGACGAGTTCACGCGCCGCCGCGATACGCGCGCGGGTGCCGCTGCAAAGTTCGAGTGGCTCGCCAGCCGCGACTGCTGCTATTTGAGTCCAGTCAAGAGGACGTTCGGAACGGATCACGGTCATAACGGTGTTTTACCTGGTCGATTACCTGGTGATACTGATCAATGCGTGCTGCGATCCTGATGACTCGACACGAACTGCCGGAAGCGCGCCGACTTGCAATCGACGAACACTTCGTCGGGCGTCCCGTCCGCATCCACCTGCCCCTGATACAGGAACAGCACGCGGTTCGACACATGACGCGCGAAACCCATCTCGTGCGTGACCACCAGCATCGTGCGGCCCTCTTCGGCAAGCGAGCGCATCACACGCAGCACTTCGCCCACCAGTTCGGGATCGAGCGCCGAGGTCGGCTCGTCGAACAGCATGACCTTCGGATGCATCGCCAACGCGCGCGCAATCGCCACACGCTGTTGCTGACCGCCCGACAGATGCGCCGGATAGTGGCCGCGTTTTTCCGCGAGGCCGACTTTGGCGAGCAGCGCCTCGGCCTCTTCGACCGACTCGGCGCGGCTGCGCTTTTGCACACGCATCGGCCCTTCGATCAGATTTTCCAGTACCGTCATATGCGACCAGAGGTTGAAGTTCTGGAACACCATGCCGAGTTGCGAGCGCACGCGGTCCACCTGGCGGCGGTCGCTCGGGTGCAGCTTGCCGTCCGCGCGGCGCTTCATCTTCAGCTCTTCGCCGGCGAGCGCGACCGAGCCGTCATCGGGCGTTTCGAGCAGGTTCAGGCAGCGCAGGAACGTGCTCTTGCCCGAGCCGCTCGCGCCGAGAATCGAGATCACATCGCCCTCGTGGGCATCGAGCGAAATGCCTTTGAGCACGTGATGATCGCCGAACGATTTATGAATGTTCTTGACCGACAGTGCGACGGGTGCCGTAGCGTTCATGGAGTTCTCCAGGTTCATCCGGAAGGGCCGGTCGTTCAGGACGCGGCGCGGCGTGCTTAGGTGGTGGCGGAGACCGGGCGGGTCGGCGCGGTCTGAATGGCGACCGGACCCAAATGGCGCGACAGACGCGTTTCGAGCAGGCCGAGCGCGCGCACGATCACGAAGTTCAGGAACAGATAGATCAGCGCCGCGCAGACGAATACTTCAGTCGTGCGATAGGTCTGCTGGATGATCTGCTGCGCGACGCCGGTCACCTCCCACACTGTGACGAGGCTGGCGAGCGCGGTCGACTTGACGAGCAGCACCGCTTCCGTCGAATACGCGGGCAGACACTGGCGCAATGCGATCGGACCGATCACGCGGCGCAGCAGCGCGAATCCCGACAGGCCGATCGAATAACCCGCCTCGATCTGGCCGACCGGCACGGCCATCAGGCCGCCGCGAATGATTTCGGCGGTATATCCCGCCGTGCATAGCGCAAGCGACAGCACCGCGCACAGGTACGGCTCGCGCAGCACCGGCCACAGGAAGCTCTCGCGAATCACGCCGAACTGGCCCATCCCGTAATAGACGAGGAACATCTGGATCAGCAGCGGCGAGCCGCGAAACACGAGGATATAAGCGCGTGCGAAGCGGTTCGGCAGCCAGCGCGGCGACATGCGCATCGTGACGATCACGAGCGAGAGCAGACCGCCGAGCACCAGCGACGAGAAGAACAGCCCGAGCGTGGTCGGCACGGCTGCGATCAGTTGCTTGAGCGTATCGAACAGAAAGTCGAAATCGAAATGCATGGTGCCCGCTCCCGTCAGTTGCGCGCGAAGTTGCGCTTGAAGGACCGGCCCACGCGCGCCTCGGCGCGGTTGAAGACCCGGTTCGAGATGCTGGTCATCAGCAGATACAGCCCGCCGCCCACCACGAAGAACGTGAAGTACTGATGCGTGGAGCCCGCCGCCACCTGGCTCGTGCGCAGCAGTTCCGCGAGCCCCGTGACGGAGATCAGCGCCGAATCCTTCAGGCTCAGCTGCCAGACGTTGCCGATGCCGGGCAGCGCGAAGCGCAGGACTTGCGGAATCAGAATGCGGCGCGCCATCGTCAGCGTGGGCATGCCGATCGAGCGCGCGGCTTCGAGTTCGCCGCGCGACACCGCCAGCACCGCCGCGCGATACACCTCGGCCTGATAAGAGCCCGAAATCATGCCGACCGCGAGCGCGCCGATTACGAACGGCGGCACGCCGACGAAACCTTCCGCGCCGAACCACTGGCCGACGGTGGTCACGAGCGTCGAGCCGCCGAAATAGAACAGATAGATCACGAGCAGCTCAGGCACGCCGCGAAACACGGTGGTGTAGATATCGCCGATCACGCGCAACGTGCGAAAGCGCGACAGCTTGGCCGCCGTCACCAGCGCGCCGAACACGGCGCCCACCGCGAGCGCCGCCAGCGTGAGCACGACCGTCATCAACGCCGCGAGCAGCAGCACGCCGCCCCAGCCTTCCGGCCCGAAGCCGAGCATTTGTATCAGAGCCATCCCCTACTCCTCGTTCATGACCGCGGATCGAACCAGCCGGCACACGCGATGTCGCCGCGCGTGCCGCATCTTCCGAGCGGCGTGCGCATCAAGGCGTCACGTCGGTCTTGAACCACTTTTCGGAAAGCTTTTTGACGGTGCCGTCGGCCAGCGCGGCGCCGATCGCGGCGTCGAACTTCGCTTTCAGCTCGGGGTCCTGCTTGCGGAATGCGAGTCCTTCGCCCGGTCCCCAGATCGGGCCGCCGATCTTCGGACCGGCCATCGTGATCGACGAGTTTTCTTTCTTGTCGAGGTTGGCCGCGTAGTAGGTCACGTCGTCGAACGACGCGTCGATGCGGCCGTTCGCCAGATCCAGATCGCGTTCGGGCGAGGTCTTGTAGACGCGGATGCTGGCGACGTCCTTGAAGCCGTCGTTGATGAATTTGGTGTAGACCGTGCCCGACTGGATGCCGATGGTCTTGCCCTTGAGCTGCTTGCGGAGTGAGTCGATGGCAGGCATATCGGCCTTCGGGTCGCCCGACAGCTTGACGATGCCGGCCGTGGGCACGGCCTTCGGCAACACCTTCACATCGGCCACCGCGAAGGTGGCGGGCGTCGCGGCGTAGGGCCGCGAGAACGCGATGATCTTTTCACGCTCCGGCGTGATCGAGACCGCATCCATCAGGACATCGAACTTACCGGCTTGCAGGCCGGGAATCATGCCGTCCCAGTCCTGGGCGACGAGGTTGCATTGCAGCTTGGCACGCTCGCACAGATTGGCGGCCAGTTCGGGTTCGAAGCCGCCCAGCTTGCCGCCCGGCAAGGTCAGATTCCACGGTGCGTAGCCGCCTTCCAGCGCGATCGTCACGGTCTTCCAGTCTTTAGCCTGCACCGATGCCGCAAAAATCGTCGCGGCGCCGAGAACGGCTCCCATCAATGCGTGTGCTGCCGTTCTGCGCTTCACTTTCACGTCGAAACTCCTTTGATTGAGGAAACCGCCGAGCTGGCTCTTCTAACTGCCGCCTGATTTGTATAGACAAGCTTGCACGAGTCAAAAAGCAGGAGCAAGAGGATTCAGCGCAAATCCGCCGAATCCTCGGGTAAGCCCCTAGATGGCACCGTCGAATAAGGCTCTGCGGGGAGTTCTTAATGACCGGAAGTCAAAGGAAGATGTCGCCGCGTGAATGTCGCACAGCGCATTTTGTCTAGACAGGTTCGCGCAAAGAAGAAATGCGCTCTACCAGATGAGCGGCACGAAGCGAAAGCGCACCCGCGCCATGTACTCCGTATAACCGTCGAGTTGCGCGGCCAGCAGCCGCTCTTCGCGCACCGCGCGCCAGCCCATGCCGAACACCATCACCGGCACCAGGGCGAGGCCCCACCATGAACCGAGCAGCAAGGGCGTGCCGACGAACATCAGCAACGCGGCGCAATACATCGGATGGCGGATATGCGCATAAGGGCCGCTGTCGATCACCTTGTGGCCGCGGCTCGTCTGAATCTTCACGACCGGCGCCGCATAGGTGTTGGCCTTGAACACGAAGCGGCACATGAAGATGCACAGGAACACGCACAGCGCACCGAGGCTGACCAGCGCGACCGGCAACGGCGCGGACCAGCGAAAGCGCATCGCGTCGAAGCCCATCACGACCAGCCAGCCCGACCACAGCAGCGCGACGCCCAGCATGAACAGACGGTCCCAGCGGCTCTGCTCCGCCTGTATGGGCAGCGCGAGACGCTCGGCGAGCAGAGCGGGATCATGGCGCGCGAGCCACACGCCGATCCATATGCTCAACACGCCCACCTCGATCAGATACCACCACGCCGCCGGCCAAGCCAGCGTGCCGGCCGCGCCGAACAGCAGCACGCCCATGCCGGCCAGCCAGAGCACAGTTTGCGAAATGAGGCGCGCGATCATGCTCGTGGTCCGCCATGGAATCCGTTATGCGCTCTGCGCCGGGGTACGCACGCGCTCGAATAGCGCCGCGATGTCGATGCCGATCTCGCCGGCATCCAGACCGAAGCGGTCGCGCAGACACGCGGCGAGTTCGTCGGCGCTGGCGAGTTGCCGTTCGTCGACGATCTCGCCTTTCGCCGTGCGCTCGTTCAATTGATCGTTGAACAACGTGAGACGCGTTGTTGGCAACACACGGCATACGATCAGGTTGCTCGCGAAAATCGAATCGGGCGATGTCGACGTGTACCAGTTCGACGTTTCATAGCCGATCCATTCGACCGACTGCAAGTCGAAGCGATAGACCCGCGCCCAGCTTTCGTCGTGAGCCAGCACTTCGAGATAGAGCGCCTCGCGCGCCGCGTCGGCGAGACGGAACGTGCCGTGCGGGGTCGGCTGCGCGAGGCCCGTGATCAAACGCAGCGGCGCGGTCAGGGTCACGCTGCCGAAGCCGACGTCGGCGATCCACGCGTCGGCGCCGATGTCGACGCGCAGCACCATGTGCGTGCGCGGCGGTATCGCGTCGGACTCGCGACCCCACAGCACGCGCCCGAGCAGCGGCGTGATCCTGAAGCCCAATTGCATCAGCACGTTGGCGAGCAACGCGTTCTGCTCGAAGCAGTAACCGCCGCGCCGCCCGGTGACGAGCTTGGACTCGACCGATTCGAGATCCAGCTTGACCGCACGACGCGTGAGCGGCGCGAGGTTCTCGAACGGGATCGCCGCGGGGTGCAACCGGTGGATTTCCTGAAGCACTTCGAGCGTTGCCGCGCGCGGGCCCTGGTAGCCTATGCGGGCGAAGTAGTGATCCAGATTGACGGTGTGTGACATCGGCGGAATCCCGGCAGGGTTGAGCTGGCCGCCTACGGGCCTGCGCGTGTGCATGCGGCGCGCGGCCAGGCGGCTTTCGGGACACGATCATAGCCGGTTTTGACGGGGGTCCGAGGCGGCGCACTCGACGTCCGGCAGTCTTTTTCGTGGCCGGAGCGCCGCCGGAGCGGCGCCTGAGACATCGGCCATGCGCTACTGGACGCCCTTCAATGCCGACGTCGCGATCGACGGCACGGTAATGCCGTGGCTCGACGCGAACTGCACCGCCGAATTGAGCGTCGACATCAGCGACTGCAACTGCCCCGGCGCCGATTGCGCGATATACGACGCGCTCTGCGCCGTCTGCGGATTCAGCCCGGACTGCAACAGCGAGGACGGACTCATCTGACCGATGCTACCGAGCCCCGACTGCAGGCTCGAATACTGGCTTACGCCCTTCCCAAGCGACGACAGGCCGTCCGTGAACGCCTGCTTGTTCACCGGCGTCGCCGACGCGCTGCCGCTCGCATGGCTCGCGAACGCTTGGGTCAGTTTGTCGGAGAGCGACTGCTGCGTACTGCCCACCTGCGTCAATTGACTCACCGACGGCGTTCCGCCGCCCAGCAGGCTCGCGGCCTGTTGCGCCTGGCCGGCGGCACTGCTCATGCCCATCGCCGACGCGAGGCTCGACTGGCCGCTGAGCACCTGCTGGTTCGCGCCGACATAGGTCTGCAGCAACTGCGACATGCCCCCTTCCGACGCCGGCGAGGCGCCCGCCGAGCTATCACCGCCACCGCCCAGTCCGAACTGCTTCAGATTCAGTTGTGCGTTTGCAACACCGCCAAACAGCAAGCCGCCGCTCGCCAGCATCGAAATCAAAAGATTGCGGGTCTTCATGTCCTTCTCCTTACTTTGGCTTTCCGGGTTGATCGTGCGCTTCGACACTGGGCTTTCGCGCGCGTTCGATGACCACAGCCATACGATCAGATTACATTTTCATTCGGTCCGAATTACATCTACATGCCATTTAGCGGCAGGACGTAACGATTGAAATTACAGGCCAGTAATATTGATGAGAATCGTTCTCATTTAAATTGACGGCCGTAATACGGATGAGTACGATTCTCGTTATCTGCTGCGCGGCGTCGCGGGCTGTTACGGCAAAAATCGCGGGATGGCTGGCATGCTGGCCCGCGATGCATAAATCAGTCGAAACAACGCCAATAAGGATTTCGATGAAGTTCGCCAAACTCAACGGCCCCACCGCCCAGATGCATCCACTTCGCGACTGCGCGACGCGCGCTAGTGCAACTCATCGTACGCGCTTGCCTTCGATGCGGCGCGCTGCCCTCTGCACCGCGTTCGCGTGGGCATCGTTGACGGCCGGCGCGGCCATTGCCGAACCCAATCCCGATGCCACCCCCGAAGCCCCTGAAGCCGACCTGAACATCAAGGCGACCCAGACCAGCCAGTGGACCGGTTTCTGGAATCGCGAGCAGATGCTCGGCGACATGGGCGGCCTGCGCCCGTGGCTCGGCAAGTACGGTGTGACGTTCTCGCTCACCGAGACCAGCGAAGTACTCGCGAATCTGCGCGGCGGCCTCGCGCGCGGTGCGGACTACGACGGGCTGACGACCGCCGCCGTCCAGATGGATACGCAAAAAGCGTTCGGCTTGCCAGGCGGCCTGTTCAACGTCAGCGCCTTGCAGATTCACGGCGCCAACCTGAGCGCCAACAAACTCGGCACGCTGAATACGGCAAGCGGCATCGAAGCCGACGACGCCACCCGCCTGTGGGAGTTGTGGTATCAGCAGTCGTTCCTGAACAAGCGCGTCGATGTGAAGATCGGTCAGCAGAGTATCGACCAGGAATTCATCACCAGCGCGTACTCGGCGCTGTTCCTGAACACCATGTTCGGCTGGCCCGCGCTGCCCTCGTACGACATGCCGTCCGGCGGTCCCGCCTATCCGCTTGCGGGTCTCGGCGTGCGCGTGCGAGGCCAGATCACGCCTTCGTTGACGGCGCTGGCCGGCGTGTTTTCCGGCGACCCGCTCGGCAACAACCCGGACAACATGAGCGGCACCAACTTCAACCTGCACAACGGCGCGCTGTGGATCGGCGAGTTGCAGTACGCGATCAACCAGCCGGCCGAGGGTGAAATGGTCGGCGCGGGCAGCAACGGTTTGCCGGGCACCTACAAGATCGGCGTCTGGTACAACTCCAACAGCTTCGCGGACCAGCGCTTCGACAACAACGGCTTGTCGCTGGCGAATCCGGCTTCGACGGGCATCGCCGCGAATCATCACGGCAACTACAGCATCTACGCGGTAGCCGATCAGATGGTCTGGCGTCCCGACCCGGACGAGCCGCGCAGCCTCGGCGTGTTCGCGCGCGTGATGGGCGGCCCCGGCGACCGCAACCTGGTGAGCATCGCGGCCAACCTCGGCGTCGTGCTGAAAGCGCCGTTCGCCGGCCGCGACAACGACAGCGTGGGCCTCGCGCTCACCTACATCAAGGTCCGCAACCACGTGAACGGGCTCGACCAGGATTTCCGCGCCTTCACCGGCGGCCCGTACGGCGTGCGCACCAGCGAAACCACGCTCGAGGCGACCTACCAGTATCAGGTCAATCCGTGGTGGCAACTGCAAGCCGACGCGCAATACACGTTCAATGCCGGCGCCGGCCAGAATCCGAACGACCCGACGCAGCCGCTGCGCAATACCTTCGTGGTCGGCGTACGGACCAATGTCACGTTCTGATGCAATTCGCGCCCACCCATACGCTATCGACAGACCCGATCCCATGCTTTCGATCATGACCGCAACCACCGTTTCGTGCGCAGGCACGCAGGCTCAATCGTGAATCAACCCACGCGCAAATTTTCGCCGCGCGCCGCGCGGACTCTCGTCGCCGCCGCTGCCGGCGCCGCCGCATTCGCGGCGGCCGCCAGCGCATTTGCCGAGCCGCAAGGATTCCTCGAAACCATCAAGCACCACACCACGCTGAGCAACACCGTGCCCGAGAACGGCGACCAGAACCCGTACGCGGTCGTGGTCGCGCCGGTCAGCGCGGGCACCATCAAGCAGGGCGACGTGCTGGTCGGCAACTTCAATAACTCGACCAATCTGCAGGGCACCGGCAGCACGATCGTCAACTATCGTCCGGACACCAAACAGATGACGGTGTTCGCCACGGTGCCGCGCGATCTGAAGGAATGCCCCGGCGGCATCGGCCTGTCGACCGCGATCACGATGCTCAAGTCGGGCTACGTGATCGTCGGCAGCACACCGAGCAACGACGGCACGACCGGCACCAAGGGCGCCGGCTGCCTGATCGTGATCGATCCGCAAGGCAAGATCGCATCGACAATCACGAGCCCGAACATCAACGACCCCTGGGGCAACATGGGCGTCGTCGACAACGGCACCAGCGCGACGCTGTTCGTCAGCAACGCGGGCTTCGGCGTGGGCGGTGCGCAAGGCACGCCGCCGGTGTTCAAGCAGGCCACCGTGCTGCGGCTGGACCTCGACGTGCCGGCCGGCAAGCCACCCGTCGTGAAGAAGGAAACCGTGGTGGGCAGCGGCTTCGGCGCGCAGGCGGACAAGGGTGTGTTCCTCGTCGGGCCGACCGGGCTCGCATTGTCGAACGATCAGAAGCTGCTGTACGTGTCCGACGCGATCGGCAACCGCATCACCGAAATCGACGACCCGTTGACGCGCGACACCAGCGCCGGCGTGGGCCGCCAGCTCACCGCCGATGGCCTGCTGCATCGCCCGCTCGCGATGGTCACCGCGCCCAACGGCCACCTGCTGGTGACCAATGCGCTGAACGGCCAGATCGTCGAAATCGATCCGGCGACCGGCAAGCAGATCTACGCGCGCTGGATCGACACCGACAAGGCGCAATCGCCGCCGGGCAACGGCGACCTGTTCGGCCTCGCGATGACGCCCGAAGGCGACGGCTTCTACTACGTAGAGGACGACGTGAACACACTGGTGCTCGCGAAGTGAGCAGGCCCGCTGCCACGCGACAATGAAGGCGAAGTAACCATGACAAACGATCAACCGCCGCGGCCCTCACGGCGCGGCTTTCTGAAGGCGGGCGGCGCCGCGGTGGCCGCCGGCGCTAGCCTCGGCGCGGGTCTCGCGGCGCCCCAGGCCGCGCTCGCCAAAGCCCAGCTCCACAGCGCCGATCCGCAGCTGGCCGTCGAGCCGTTCTACGGCGCGCATCAGGGCGGCATCGTCACGCCGCAGCAGAGTCACACCTACGTCGCCGCGCTCGATCTGACGACCGATAAGCGCGACGACGTGATCGCCTTGCTGCGCGCGTGGACCGACGCGGCCGCGCGTCTCACGCAAGGTGGCACGGCCGCCGCGCTGCCGGCGGGCGACGCCGGCGACAACAAGGCCGCGCCCGATTCCGGCGACGTGCTCGGTCTCGGCCCCAACGGTCTGACGATCACGTTCGGCTTCGGCCCGGGCCTGTTCGCGAAGGACGGCAAGGACCGCTACGGCCTCGCCGCGCGCCGCCCTGCCGCGCTCGTCGATCTGCCGCGCTTTAACGGCGATCAGCTGATTGCCGAGAAAACCGGCGGCGACCTCTTCATCCAGGCGTGCGCGAACGATCAGCAAGTCGCGTTTCACGCGGTCCGACAACTGACGCGGCTCGCATACGGCAGCGCGGCCATGCGCTGGGGCCAGGCCGGTTTCCTGTCGGGTCCGCGCGGGCAGACGCCGCGCAATCTGATGGGCTTCAAAGACGGCACCAACAACCCGTCGACCGCGAAGCCGCAATTGATGAACGAGTTCGTGTGGGCCGGCGGCTCCGCCGACGCGCCGTGGATGGAAGGCGGCACCTACACCGTCGTGCGGCGCATCCGCATCACGCTCGAACACTGGGACAACATGGAACTCGGCTTCCAGGAACAGGTGGTCGGGCGGCACAAGTACAGCGGCGCGCCGATCGGCAAGAAGAACGAGTTCGACGCAGTGGACCTGAAGGAAGAAGACAAGGACGGCAATCCGGTGATTCCGGAGAACTCGCACGTGCGTCTGTCGAATCGGGCGAGCAACAACGGCGCGCAGATTCTGCGCCGCTCGTACTCGTACAACGACGGCACGAACTTCTACATCGAGCGCTGGCCGCCATGGCGCCAGGAAACCGAGTACGACGCGGGATTGATTTTCGTCGCGCATCAGAGCGACCCGCGCACCGGCTTCATTCCGATCAACGACAGGCTCGCGAAGTTCGACATGATGAACCAGTTCACGACCCACGTCGGCAGCGCGATCTTCGCGGTGCCGCCGGGGGCGAAGCCGGGTTCGTATATCGGCGCGGGGCTGTTCGAGACGTAAGGCAGACGCTGGAAGACACAGACGACCTGGATCAACCAAACCTCACCACAACTGGACTTCTGGAACATGGCTTATTCCTGGTTTGGCACCCGCCTGCGTCTTGTGGGCAGCGTGGCCGCGCTCACGCTGGCTGCTTTCGCGACGGTGCCGTCGGCGGCCCGCGCTGCGTCGATCACGCTGTATAACGCGCAACACGAGCAGGTCGTCAATGTGCTCGCGAAAGACTTCGAGAAGCAGTCGGGCATTTCGGTGAAGATCCGCAACGGCGAAGGCCCGGCAATGGCCGCGCAGATCGTCGCCGAAGGCGCCGCTTCGCCCGCCGACGTGTACTTCACGGAAAACTCGCCGGAGCTGATGCTGCTCGAAGAAAAGGGCCTGCTCGCCAAGGTGGACGGCGCCACGCTCGCTGCCGTGCCGGCGCGCTTCAATTCGCCGAGCGGCGTGTGTGTGGGTCGCCGTGACCGCGCGTGAAAACGTGCTTGCGTACAACACCGCCAAACTGCAGCCCGCGCAACTGCCGCAATCGCTGTTCGATCTCGCCAAACCGGAATGGAAAGGCAAGATCGGCATCGCGCCGAGCGACGGCGACTTCCTGCCGCTGGTGAGCGCCGTGCTCGCGCTGAAAGGCGAACAGCAAACCGTGCAGTGGCTCAAGGGCCTGAAAGCCAACGCGCAGATTTTCGACGACGACGAAGGCGTGGTGGCCGCGGTGAACCGTGGCGGCGTCGCCACCGGCCTGATCAACAACTACTACTGGACGCGTCTGCATGCCGAACTCGGCGAGGCGAAGACCCGCAGCGCGATCCATCACTTCGGCAACGGCGACGCTGGCGCGCTGGTGAACGTGTCGGGCGCGGCGGTGCTGAAGTCCGCGCACAACCCGGACGGCGCACAGAAGTTTCTCGCCTATCTGGTCAGCGAGCGCGCGCAACAATTGATGGCGAATAGCCACGTGATGTTCGAATACCCGCTGCACGCGGGCGTGGCGCCGGACCCGATCCTCAAGCCGTTCGCCGAATTGAGCCCGCCGGCGCTGACGATCCGGCAACTGGGCGACGATAGCCAGGCCGGCATGCTGCTGCGCCAGGCCGGTCTGCTGTAAATGAGCGAAGCCCTGTCAGCCGGACCCCCGGCTATCCCCACCGCTCCGGCGCGCGCCCGTTTGCGCGCGCCGCGCGGTTTGTTCGCGGCAGCCGCGCTCAGCGCTTTGCTGGTGCTGCTACCGATTGCGTTTACGTTCTGGCGCGCCGCGAGCTTCGGCGCCGCCGAGGCGCTCGATCTGGTGTTCCGGCCGCTGGTCGGCGAACTGCTGGTCAATACGCTGATGATCACGGTGGCGACGACGCTCGTATGCGCGGTGATCGGCACCGCCGCCGCATGGTTCGTCGAGCGCACGCATTTGCCGGGACGTCGTGCGTGGGCCGTGCTCAGCGCCGCGCCGCTCGCGATGCCCGCCTTCATTTCGAGCTACGCGTGGGTCTCGCTCAGCGAGGATTTGCAGGACTTCAACGGCGCGTTGCTGGTGTTGAGCTGCGCGTATTTCCCGCTCGTCTATTTGCCGGTCGCCGCCGCGCTGCGCGGCATGGACCCGGCGCTCGAAGAAAGCGCGCGCGCGCTCGGCTGCAACCGCTGGAGCAGCTTCGTGCGCGTGGTGCTGCCGCAATTGCGGCCGGCTTTGCTCGGCGGCATGTTGCTGGTTGCGCTCGGCGTGCTGTCGGAGTTCGGCGCGTTCACGCTGCTGCGCTTTCGCACCTTCACCACGCAGATCTATGCGGACTTCCGCACCGGTTTCGACGGCGGCGGCGCTTCGCTGCTTGCCTGTCTGCTGATTGTGATCTGCCTGATCGTGCTGGCCTTCGAGTTTCGCGTGCGCGGCGCGGCGCGTTATGAACGCGTCGATCGCGGCGCGCGGCGCGCGGTGTTGCGCTACGAGCTCGGCGCGTGGCGCTGGGTGGTGGTCGCCGGCTTTGCGCTGCTCACCCTCACCACGCTCGGCGTGCCGCTCGGCATGATCGGCTACTGGCTCACGCAGCCGGGCGCGGCCGCCGTCACGCCGGCGGATGTGTCGCCCGAGCTGCTGCTCAATGCGACGCTGTCGTCGCTCGGCTTCGGCTTCGCCGCCGCGCTGCTGACCACCTTGCTGGTGGTGCCGCTCGCGTTCCTGCTGGTGCGCTACCCCGGCCGCTTCGCGACGCTGTTCGAACGCACGGTGTTTCTCGCGCAAGGCGTGCCGGGTCTGGTGATCGCGCTGGCGATCGTGTCGCTCGCGGTGCATGCGCTGCAACCGTTCTATCAAAGCGCGACGCTGCTGGTGGTCGCGTACGCGATGCTGTTCATGCCGGTCGCGCTGGTGAGCGTGCGCGCCGCTTTCATGCAGGCGCAGCCGCGCCTCGAAGAGACCGCGCGCGCGCTCGGCCTGAGCTGGCCGCAGACCCTGGTTCGCGTGATGCTGCCGCTCGCGGGGCCCGGGCTTGGCGCAGCGGCGGCGATGGTGTTCATCTCGGTCGTCACCGAACTGAACGCGACGCTGCTGCTCTCGCCTCTGGACACGCAAACGCTCGCCACCCAGGTCTGGGCCGACACGTCGACGATGGCCTTCGCCGCAGCCGCGCCGTACGCGGCGCTGCTCACCGGCATTTCGCTGCTGGCGTCGGGGCTGCTGTTCGCGCTGCTCGGCAGGTCGGCGCTGCTTGGCGAGCGCGGCTGAGCGGCTTGCGATGCCACTAACGCCGCCGACGCTCGCGACGCCGCTGAATCAACGCGCTTTTATGATCGGATTTTCATGAGCGAACTTCGTATCCGCGGACTGGGGAAATCGTTCGACGGCCAGCCGGTGCTGCACGGCATCGACCTGTCGGTCGAGCGCGGCACGCTGCTCGCGCTGCTCGGCCCGTCGGGTAGCGGCAAGACCACGTTGCTGCGTGTGCTGTGCGGGTTCGAACGCGCCGATGGCGGCAGCGTCGAGATCGACGGCCGCCGCATCGCCGCCGACCATCTGCACGTGCCGTCGGAACAGCGGCGCATCGGTTATGTGCCGCAGGAAGGCGCGCTGTTTCCGCATCTGTCGGTCGCCGACAACATCGTGTTCGGCTTGCCGCGCACGCAGCGCCGCGCGCGGCATCGGGTGGCCGAACTGCTGGAGCTGGTCGGCTTGCCGGCGGACTTCGGCGATCGCGCGCCCCAGCAGTTGTCGGGCGGCCAGCAGCAGCGTGTCGCGCTGGCCCGCGCCCTGGCGCCGGCGCCGACGCTGGTGATGCTCGACGAGCCGTTCTCGTCGCTCGACGCCGCGTTGCGGCTCGAAACCCGGCAGGCGGTGTCCAGCGCGTTGGCTGCCGCCGGCGCGACGGCCGTGCTGGTCACGCACGACCAGTCCGAAGCGTTGTCGCTCGGGCATGAAGTGGCGGTGTTGTGGAACGGCCGGCTGATCCAGACAGCGACGCCGGAGACGCTGTACCAGCGGCCGGTGACACGCGAACTGGCGTCGTTCGTCGGCGAGGCGGTGTTGTTGCCGGGGATGGCCCGACAGGACCGCGTGAGTTGCGAACTCGGCGACCTGGCGCTGGCCGCGCCCATCACCCAGGGCGCGGTCGATGTGATGGTGCGGCCCGAACAGATCCGCCTGCTGCGCGCCGGTGAGACGACATCCGATGGCGCGGCTTATGACGCCGTCGTCACCGAAGTGGTCTTCCAAGGGCAGGACGCCGGCGTGGCACTGCAATTGCAATCCGGCTCGCGGACGATGGTGCGCGCCCGGGTGCCGGGTTACCTGTGTCCACGGCCTGGGGAACAGGTGCGGGTTGCGGTGGATGGGAAGGTGACCGCTTATTTGCGGGGTTAGGGTTCCACCGCTCCCCGCGACGACGTGCGCAACGACAAATCCTGCACCATCTGCGCGGCCAGATAATCGCAAGTCGGGCGGTCTGATTTGGCGCTGCGCGCCACCACGATCTCCAGCGGCGCGATCTTCGGCAAGCCTTGCGCTTCGCCGAGAATCGCGAGCCGCGCCGGCACACTGCAACGCGTGAGCGCGATCACCGACAGCCCCGCATCGACAGTCGCCACCAGCCCCATCAGGCTGGCACTGCTGAACGCCGCCCGATAGCGAATCCGCGCGCCATCCAAGGCGGCGAGCGTATGCTGCCGCGCGACACAGCCGGGCTCGTAGAGCCCCACCGGCAACGGCGAGGCCGCCAGCACCGGCGTGTCCACCGACGCCCCCGCCCACACCATCGGTTCGCTGCGCGCGAACTCGCCGCGCAACTTGCGATCGCGCGTGACGAACGCGAGATCGATCTTGTTATCGGCCAGCATCGGTGCGAGCGACGTGCTCTGCGCGCAGACGATCTCGATCTCGACGTGCGGGTACAGATTCGAAAAGCGCCGCAACACCGGCGACAGCAGCGACGACACGTAGTCGTCCGGCGCGCCGAGCACGACGCGCCCCGTCACCTCGGGCCGCACGATGGCCGACCACGCCTCCTCATGCAGCGCCAGCACTCGCCGCGCGTATTCGAGCAGCGTATTGCCGGGCCGCGTGAGCGACAGATTGCGCGTGTTGCGGGCGAACAGCGTGGTGCCGAGCATGGTTTCGAGCCGCTTGATCTGCATGCTGACGGCCGCCTGCGAGCGATGCACAGTGGCCGCCGCCTTCGTGAAGCTGCCCGTTTCCACCACCGCGACGAAGCTGCGCAACAGATCGACGTCGAATTCCGGGTGCATGATTTATCAATTCAGCTGATGGAATTGCTCAATTTAATTCGTTTGTGGGGGCCGCGCAAGCCGCGCAATATTGGGGGACATCAGGTCAGACCACGTCACGGAGCCGTTTCGCATGTCCCTCACCCCTCGTCAACAAGGTGCGATCACGCTCGCGAGCGGCGGGCTTCTGATGGGCACGATCGGTGTCTTCGTCGAAGAAGCGCGGCTCGACGCGCCGACGCTCGTGTTCTTTCGCTGCCTGTTCGGCTTTCTGTCGCTCGCCGCGTATTGCGCGTGGAAGGGCTTCTTCACGCGCGCGCATTTCACGCGTCGCACCGTCGTGCTCGCGCTGGTGTCGGGCGTGCTGATGGTCACCCAGTGGGTCGGATTCTTCGACGCGATTCATCGCACCAGCATTGCGGTGGCGACCGTGGTGTTTCATGTGCAGCCGTTCTGGGTCGTGCTGATCGGCGCGGCGCTGTTCAACGAGCGCCTCGGCGCGGACCGGCTTGGCTGGATCGCGACCGCCTTCGTCGGTCTCGTGCTCGCATCGGGCGTCGCCGCGACGGAGAATCTGCAGGGCCATGCGAGCTACCTGATCGGCATCGGCGAAGCGCTGGTGGGATCGCTGCTCTACGCGAGTGTCACCCTGATTGCGAAAGGGCTCGGCAATTTACGGCCGCATCTGCTGACGCTCACGCAATGCGCGGTCGGCGTGGTGTGCCTGCCGTTCATCGCGCCGCTTGGCGCCGTGCATATCGGCCCGATGCAGTGGTTCTGGCTGGTCGGCATGGGCGTGCTGCACACAGGACTCTCGTATGTATTGATCTACGGCGCGCTGCCCAGACTGAGCACGCCGGTGATCGCCGTGCTGCTGTTCGTCTATCCGCTCACGGCGATCGTGGTGGATGCCCTCGTGTATGGCCGGGCGCTGTCGCTGCCGCAGCTCGCGGGGATGGCGCTGATCGTGGTGGCGAGCCTCGGCGTCAATCTCGGCTGGCCGCTGATATCGTGGCTGCGGGCCGGCGGGCGGGCACGGCGGCACGCCGATTGAGACACGGTCGACCGCCGCATCTTGCGACGGCGCCGACACTGCCCGCTCGCACCGCTGCGGCGAACAGGAACAAGCTTCGCGGCTGCCTTCTTCTAACGGTCGTAATGAAAGCGGCAAGCGATCACGTAAACTTTGCCCGCTCTCGGCAAGTAGACCAGCCGGTCGGCAAGCGTGATACGGCGCGACCATAAGCCGCTCAGGCTGCCGACCAATGCCTCCGGCTTTCCCGTGCCGCTGTACGGATCGCGCCGGCACTCTTCCAGCAACGTGTTGATCTTGCGCAAGACCTTCGGATTGGTCTCCTGCCAGTACAGATAGTCGTCCCACGCTTCGTCGGTAAACATAAAAACGCTGTCAGCCTTTGCGGCCTCCACGTTGCGGCTTTTCTGTTGGTTCATCGGTCAGCAGTTCGCGCACAGTCGCACCGCCGGCGTTCAATTGCGCGATGGATCGGGCAAGCCGCTGGGCGTTCTTCGACGAACTCAACAGATACAAGGTCTCCTGCATCGCGTTGAAATCGTCGAGTGACACCATGACCACGTTCTCGCCGCTTTGCCTCGTGATAAGCATTGGCGTGTGATCCCGGCAGACGTCGTCCATCGCTTGCTTAAAGCCGGCACGCGCCTCGCTGTAAGTAAGGACGTTCATTCGTTATCCGATCTGAGAGGTTGCCCTCCAGCCGCTCCTGTCAAGAAGTTAGAGACGATTCCCACCGCACGGAAAGCTCTCACGGCCACGACCGCCGGTCGAGACCAGCGGTTTCCGAAGCATAAAAATCCTTCCGGGGTTCGGCAGTCATTGTACATAGAACTGTACAGATCGGCAAACCCAAAACTGGCGGAGAAAAGCGTCGTCCAACCGAGGGAAAGCATGCCCGCTCGCAGCCGCTCGCGCCACTCGGCCGAACGGCGACCTCACTGGGGCAGCACTTCCCCTTTCGTCTCCGGAGCGAACGGAATCACGAACAGCCCGATCACGAACGCGAGCGCGGTCAACGCAACCGGCACGCCGAGCGTATGCATGTGCAGCACCGCCGCGCCGAGCAGAAAGTTGACGCCGGCGCCGACGAACCGCCCGAACGACGTGCAGAACGCAAACGCCGTGGCCCGCACGCGGGTTTCGAACTGCTCCGGCAGCCACAAGCTGAACAGCGCGAAATTGCCGCCGAAGAAGCCCAGCACGAACAGCCACGCGATGAACGGCGCGAGCCCGTTCGGCAGATAGAGCGCCCAGCCGAAACTGCCGAGGATCGACACCGCCATGCCGACGAAATAAATCGCCAGCGTCTTCTTGCGGCCGATGCGCTCGGCGATCGGCGGCAACGCGAGGCAGCCGAGAATCGTCCCGATGGACAGCAGCCCCGTCGCCAGCGACGCCATTCTGATCGAATCGCCTTTCGCGAGACCGGCGCGGGTCGCCAGTTGAATCACCGCGGACGGCTCGTACACCGCGCCGGCCCACAGGCCGATGATCGCAATCGTCAACAGGATGCACGCGACCCAGGTTCTGCGCCGATAGGCCGGCCCAAGGATTTCGCGCAACGGACGGGTGCGCACGGTGCTTGCTTCAGCTTTTTGCCACTTCTCCGGCTCCTTCACGCGCAGCAGGATCAGAATTGCCACCACCACCGGCACCGCGCCGGTGAGGAACATTGCGCGCCAGCCGAAGTGCACGCCGATCGTGTAATTGAGCGCCGCGGCCAGAAAGAAGCCGGCGTAGTAGCCCGTTTGCAGATAGCCCGCGCCCATCTTGCGGCGATCCTCCGGCCACGCTTCGGCCACGTAAGTGCCGGCCAGCGCCCACTCGCCGCCGATGCCGACGCCCGCGATGAAGCGATAGATGCCGAGTTCCCACACATTCGTCGAGGTCGCGGCGAGCCCCGTGAAAATCGCGAACGTGAAGATGGTGCCGGCCAGCACCTTGGTTCTGCCGAAGCGGTCGGCGAGCGGCCCCCAGATGAACGACAGTCCCCAGCCGACCAGGAACAGCGCGAACAGGATCGACCCGGCCAGCCCGACGTTCGCCGGCGTGGCCGCGAAACCCGAGCGCGGCAGCAACTCGGTCAGGGCCGGCGTCAGCACCAGCGCGTAGATGAACGAGTCCATGCCGTCGAGCGTCCAGCCCGCCCATGCCCCCCAGAATCCTACGATCTGCGAACGATTGAGCGGCGTGCGGCGCCGCGCGACCGGCGTGCGGTCGGTCAGTGTATTCATCATGCTCCTCCGGTCCTACGGTTGGCATACGTAACAGGAACGACGAGATGGCGCGCTGATTGAGGCAGTGCTTCGCGGCCCCTCGTCGTATAACGAAAGCAGGCCGCGCGGCAGGCCCGGTGGAAAATTCTTCCGGGTTTGTCCTCGTGCCAAACGCGTCTTTTTATATATAATATTTGATGCTATGAGCGACGCAACAGATGGTTTTCCCCTGGTCACGCCCGCGCGCAGCCCGTTTTTGCCCGCTGCAGCGCCGCGTGAGAGCACCCCGCGCGTGATCGCGGAGGCGCTGCGCACGGCGATTGTCGACGGCACCCTGGCGCCGGGCGCGCCGCTGCGGCAGGACGCGATTGCGCGGCACTTTTCTGTCAGTGCAATTCCCGTGCGCGAAGCGCTGCGCCAGCTGGAAAGCGAAGGCTGGGTGCGCGCCGCGGTGCACAAGGGCGTCACGGTCGCGCCTTTGTCGGCGGACGAAGCGCGCGAGATCTACGAGATCCGTTCCGCGCTGGAAAGCCTCGCCATCAGCCTCGCGATTCCAAACCACACCACCGCGACGCTGCGCGAAGCGACGAGTCTGTGCGAGGCCGCCGAGCGCGAGCCGGACCCGTCGCTCTACGTCGCGCGCAATGCCGCGTTTCACATGAGCCTGTACGCGCCCGCCGGGCGCGCGCAACTGGCGGACATGATCGGCGTGCTGCATCGGCGGGGCGAACGGTATCTGCGCCTGAAGTTCGGCTTGCCCGTGTACAAGGGTGAGTCCGACAATGAACACGCCGCGCTGCTCGACGCCGTGCAACGCCGCGATGTCGCGGCGGCGCAATCGCTGGTGGTCGCGCATCTGCTCGGCACCGGCGAACTGCTGCATCGTTTTCTGACCGAACGCGCGCAGGCGGAAGCCGCGCTCGCGCATCAACCGAGGCCGCGCGGCAAACGCCCGCGCGCCACCACCGGAGTTGACTGAGCCGATGATCCGATCCGCCGAAACCGCTGCGTCACCACCCGCCGCCCGTCGCTGGACCACGCGCCGCGACGAGAAGAACCGCCGCCTGGCCGCCATTGCACCCTGGCTCGAAGACGGCGTCCTGCCGACCCACCGCATCGTCGATGCGCTCGAAACGCTGATCCAGCCCGGCGACCGCGTCGCGCTCGAAGGCGACAACCAGAAGCAGGCCGACTTTCTGTCCCGCTCGCTCGCCAAGGTCGATCCGCAAAAGATCCACGACGTGCATCTGCTGATTTCGAGCATTAGCCGTCCTGAGCATCTGACGCTGTTCGAGCGCGGCATCGCGCACAAGGTGGATTTCTCGTTTGCCGGGCCGCAGAGCTTGCGGGTCGCGCAACTGCTCGAAGACGGCCAGCTCGAAATCGGCGCGATTTATACGTACGTCGAGCTGTACGCGCGCATGTTCGTGGACCTGACGCCGCAGGTCGCGCTGCTTTGCGCGGAAAAGGCCGACCGGCACGGCAATCTGTACACCGGCCCGAATACCGAGGACACGCCGACCATCGCCGAAGCCGCCGCGTTCCGGCATGGCGTCGTGATCGTGCAAGTCAACGAAATCGTCGACGAACTGCCGCGTGTCGACATTCCCGGCTCGTGGGTGGACGTGGTCGTGCAGGCGGACCGGCCGTTCGCCGTCGAGCCGCTCTTCACACGCGATCCGCGCCACATCGGCGACCTCCAGGTGCTCACCGCGATGATGGTGATTCGCGGCATCTACGAACCGTATGGCGTCGCCTCGCTGAATCACGGCATCGGCTTCGACACCGCGGCGATCGAGTTGCTGCTCCCCACTTACGGCGAGTCGCTCGGGCTGAAGGGCAAGATCTGCTGCAACTGGACGCTCAATCCGCATCCCACGATGATTCCCGCGATCGAATCGGGCTGGGTCGACAGCATCCATTGCTTCGGCAGTGAGGTCGGCATGGAGGCGTATATCGAGGCGCGCCCCGACGTGTTCTTCACCGGCAGCGACGGCAGCCTGCGCTCCAACCGCGTGCTGTGCCAGCTGGCCGGCCAATACGGCGTCGATCTGTTCATCGGCTCGACCTTGCAGATCGACGCCGACGCGAATTCGTCGACCGTCACGCGCGGGCGTCTCGCCGGCTTCGGCGGTGCGCCGAACATGGGCCACGATCCGCGCGGCCGGCGTCATTCGAGCGAAGCCTGGCTCAAGCTGTTGAAGGACCAGGGGCCGGTGTCGCGCGGCCAGAAGCTGGTCGTGCAACTGGCCGAGACTTACAAGAAAGGCGGCGAACCGACCTTCGTCGATGAACTCGACGCCGTCGCGGTCGGTGCGAGAAACGGCATGCCGGTCGCGCCGGTGATGATCTATGGCGACGACGTCAGCCACGTCGTCACCGAGGAAGGCATCGCGCATCTGCACAAGGCCGAAGGCATCGACGAGCGGCGCGCGGCGGTGGCCGCCGTGGCCGGCGTGACGCCGATCGGCTTGCGCGCGAAGCCGGAGAAGACCGCCGAATTGCGCCGGCGCGGCATCGTCGCGTATCCCGAAGACCTCGGCATCCGGCGCGGCGAAGCCAAGCGTTCGCTGCTGGCCGCCCGCAGCATCGACGATCTGGTGACGTGGTCGGGCGGTTTATACGCGCCGCCTGCGCGCTTC
Organism: Paraburkholderia sediminicola; assembly: GCF_046026895.1. Lineage (GTDB taxonomy): Bacteria > Pseudomonadota > Gammaproteobacteria > Burkholderiales > Burkholderiaceae > Paraburkholderia > Paraburkholderia sediminicola_C. Next base: position 22,662 of record NZ_JAQQEU010000032.1, on the reverse strand, counting down.
AGGAGCTGGTGACGATGGCGCCCGCTGCCTTGTCCAGGCGCGCGGAAGGACGAGCGAATGCGACGCTGGCCGCGCCTGCGGATTCGCACGCCACGCTGGCACCCGTCTCACCCGACGATGCGCATCTGGCGCGTTACGCGGTCACTGCGCTGATCGACGAAGCACAGCTCACGCCCAAGCCCGCGCTGGTCGACCGGCGCGGCAGCGGCGCGCATCGCGACCTCGATCTCGCGACGATGCTGCGTTCGGCGCATTCGCTCGAACCGACCTTCGCGGCGCTCGCGCGCGCCGCGCGGCGCCGTGGCGAACCGTCCGCGCTGCTGCGCACCGAACTCGCGCAGATCGGCCTCGCCGGCGAGCAGGACATGTTGCGCGCTACCGGCGGCAGCAACGCGCATCGCGGTGCGATCTGGATCGTGGGCCTGCTGGTGGCGGGGGTGGCTGTCGAGGCGCGCGCCGCTGCATCCGCGCTGGCGCCTGCGGTTGCGTCCGGCCATGCCAGACATCCAAGCGCAGCGCGAATCTGCACACGCGCCGCGCACATCGCGTGCTTCCCGGACCGTTTCGCCGCGCCCTCGGACAGTCACGGCGAACGCGCACGCCAGCGCTATCAGGTGGGCGGCGCGCGCCGCGAAGCGCAGGACGGCTTCCCGCATGTGATCGACGTGGGCCTGCCCGCGCTGCGCGCGGCGCGCGCCCGGGGAACCGGCGAAAACGCCGCGCGCGTCGACACACTGCTGGCCATCATGGCCTCGCTCGACGACACCTGCCTGCTGCATCGCGCGGGCCTGCCCGGTTTGCGCGCCGGGCAACACGGCGCGCGACGCGTGCTGGACGCCGGCGGCAGTTCGATGCCGGCGGGCCGCGCCGCGCTGGCCGCGCTCGAACACGAACTGCTGTCGCTCAACGCATCGCCTGGCGGCGCGGCCGACCTGCTCGCCGCCACCCTCTTTCTCGACATGCTGGCGCCTCACGACGCCGGCCGGAGCCCAGACCCATGGAACATCTGACCTTCGACTATCCGGCGCAACGCGCCGTCACGACCCGCGCGCATGTCGGCGTGGTCGGCTCGGGCGATCTGGAAGTGCTGCTGTCGCCCACCGGCAGCCCCGGCGCGCTCGCCGCGCACGTGGTCGTGCGCACCAGTGTCGACGGCTATAGCCACATCTGGAAGAGCGTCCTCGACCGCTTCTTCACCCGCTACGACGGCGCCGCGCAAATCGAAATCAACGACTTCGGCGCGACACCCGGCGTAGTCGCGCTACGGCTCGCGGAAGCGGTCGAAGCCGCCGAAACGGGAGACGACGCATGAACCCGCTTGCAAGCGCTCATTCCGCGCCGCTATTGCGCGACAGTTTCATCGAACTGCCGGCGCGCGAGCGCGCCCGCTCGTTGCTGGACGCGGGCAGCTTTCGCGAACTGCTCGGCCCGTTCGACAAGATCGAGTCGCCGTGGCTCGCGCTGCAAGGCGTCGTCTGCCAGGCCGACGACGGCTGCGTGATCGCGCGCGGCACCATCGGTGGCGAGCCCGCGGTGATCGCGGCGATCGAGTCCGCGTTCCAGGGCGGCAGCATCGGCGAAGTGTCGGGCAGCAAGATCGCCGCGGCGCTCGATATGGCGTTGCGCGACTGCGAACGCGGCAAGCTCGTGCGCCCGGTCGTGCTGTTCGAAACCGGCGGCGTGCGATTGCAGGAGGCCAACTTGGGCCTCGCGGTGATCGCGGAGATTCAGGCGGCGATCGTCGCATTGCGCCGGCATGTGCCGGTGGTCGGCGTGATCGCCGGCATGGTCGGCTGCTTCGGCGGCATGTCGCTCGCGGCCGCGCTGTGTTCGTATCTGATCGTGACGAAGCAGGGCCGGCTCGGCATGAACGGCCCCGAGGTGATCGAGCAGGAAGCCGGCATCGACGAACTCGATGCGAGCGACCGCCGCCGCGTATGGCAACTGATCGGCGGCGAGCAGCGCACGGCGACCGCGCTCGCCGATCGGCTGGTCGACGACGCCGCCGACGCGGTGCGCGCCGCCGTGCATGCGGCGTTCGCGCAAGGGGTGCCGGCCGCGCATCGCAGCGAACAGGTCGAGGTGTTTCTGAAGCGGCTCGCGCTGATCGATCCCGCCAGCGTCACGCCGCAGAGCATGCGTGACGTGTACAACCCCGAACTTCACGACGCCACCGGCAGGGAGCAGGCATGAGCGACACCTTTTCGAGCCGCGGCGCGCGCTGGTTCCACGCGCTGGCCGGTGAACCGTCGGGCAAGCCGCCCGTGTGGAGCGGCGATGCGTCGCTCGGCGGCGAGACCGCGCGCTTCATCGCGGTCGTGCCCGACCCCGCCAACCGCTTCCCGCGCGCGACCGATAACGTGGTCGGCCTCGAACAGGGCTGGCAGCTCGCGCGCGCCGTGCGCGAGGCGATCGAACAGGATGCGGCGGCCGGCGCGCGCCGGCCGATCGTCGCGATCGTCGATGTGAAGAGCCAGGCGTACGGCTATCGCGAGGAAATGCTCGGCATCCATCTCGCGTGCGCGGCCGCCGTCGACGCGTATGCGTGCGCGCGCGAGGCCGGCCATCCGGTGATCGCGCTGATCGTCGGACCGGCGATGTCGGGCGCGTTCCTCGCGCACGGCTATCAGGCCAACCGCATCGTCGCGCTCGACGCGCCCGGCACGCTGGTGCACGCGATGGGCAAGGAAGCCGCCGCGCGCGTCACGCGCCGCACGGTCGAAGAACTCGACGCGCTCGGCGAAACCATCGTGCCGATGTCGTATTCGATGGCGTCGTTCGCGAAGCTCGGGCTGCTCGACCGCTTGATCGAAGGCGTCGATGCGGATGCGCCGGACGCGTCGCAAATCGAGCACGTGCGCGAGGTGCTGGCTGAGCAGATTCGCAGCGCGCGCGACGGCGAGCGCACGCTCGCGCATCGGCTGGAATCGGTGGCGGCGCGCACGAATCGCGCGGCGTCGATCGAAGTGCGCCGGCGTCTCGCCGAACAATGGGATGCCGTGTGATGCGGGTGTGCGCAGCGCCACCATTTGCCGGCGCGCATGCGCTGGCATGCGACGCGCGCTGGCGGCCGCACGACCTGCTGCGCTTGCGGCGCCTGCCCGCATTCGACGACGAACCGGCGTGGGTCCGCGCGGCATTCGAGCGCGCGCCCTATGCGGTCGTCAGACGCGCACTCGCCGCCGAGGGCTTCGTCGCGATCGGTGTGCGCGGTGTCGGGCGGGCGCAGCGGTATGGCGCATGGGCACAGGCTGACGATATCGAAAGCGCCGTGCCGCCAGAAGCGTTGAGGCAAACCGCGCCGCCGGCCGGACGCGCTGCGCTGCCACCGTTCGCGGCCCTCGCCTGTTTGCGGAGCGACGCTGCCGGCCCGCTCGCCGGTTTTGATTGGGGACCGACGGGCAGCGCCGGTTTTGAACTGGCAACACGAGTGGCAACGGTGACCGCGTCGAGCGATCTCGATCTGCTGATCCGTACGCCCGAACCGCTCGCGCACGATCTCGCCCACGCATTGTTCGATCAACTGCAAGCGCTCGCGACACATGCCGGCATGCGTATCGACGCGCAACTCGAAACGCCCGTGGGCGGTGTCGCGCTGGCAGAGTGGGCGGCGGGCAAAGCGCGCGTGATGGTCCGCGGCGCGCGCGGCCCGCAATTGATCGCCGAGCCTTGGGCCGCCGCTCGGGTAACGCGTAGCGGTGTCGTCTGATGCTCGCGCTGCTGTTTCCAGGTCAAGGGGCGCAGACCGATGGCTTTTTGCACAATCTGCCGCCCAATCGCGCGGTGCGCGACACGCTCGAAGAAGCCTCCCAGGTGCTCGGCGTCGATGTGCTGACGCTGGACACGCCGGAAGCGCTCCGCTCGACCGTCGCCGTGCAGCTCGGCCTGACGATAGCGGGTGTGGCGCTTGCGCGCGCGCTCGCCGATGAACAGCTCGCGCCTGAGATCAGCGCGGGGTTGTCGGTCGGCGCGTATGCGGCGGCGGTGAGCTGCGGCGCGGTGCAGTTCGCCGACGCGTTGAAGATGGTGCGGCGGCGCGCCGAGCTGATGGAAGCGGCATACCCTTCCGGATATGGCCTCGCGGCGATTTCAGGTTTGACCGAGTATCAACTGGAAGCACTCGCCGCGCGGCATGCGGATGAGGATCGGCAGCGCGTCTATATCGGCAATGTAAATGCGCCGCGCCAGATCGTGATGGCGGGCGCGAACGATGCGCTGGACGCGTTCATCGTCCGCGCGCTGGCGGCGGGCGCGCGCAAGGCCACCCGGCTCGCGGTGAACGTGCCGTCGCATTGCGAACTGCTCGCGCAGGCCACCGATGAACTCCTCGCCTATGCGAGCGAAGTGCCTTTTCATGCGCCGCGCAGCACCTATATCGGCAATCGCGGCGGCCGGCCGTTGTATAAGGCCGACGCGATCCGCGACGATCTCGCCACCAACATGCGCTACACCGTGCGCTGGTTCGATGCGCTCACGGCGATACAGGAAATGGGCGCCCGCGTGCTGATCGAAGCGCCGCCGGGACAGGTGTTGAGCGACATCGCGCGCGATAACTTTCCAGACACTACCGCGCTCGCGGCCAGCAGCTTTTCGTTCGAAAGACTCGTGGCGACGGCTCGTAAGCGGCTTGCGATGGATTGAACGGAGCGCGAGGCGTCGCTGCGAATCGCGGCCGCTTCGCCAGCACGCCGCGTCCAGATCAACTGCCGTTTCAACGCCTTCGCATGCTGATCGCTCGCGCTGCGCGTGGGGCTGCCAACCGTAAGCCATCGGCGCTCACTCAGCGCGACGCGGATCGGCGATCCACACCCGCGCTGAAACCGCGCCATGCTCAAGGAAGGCAGCTCACCGCCAGAGCCGCCGCAGCGCAAGCAGCAACGCAACCACGCCCCACCTCACGCCTGCTCCGGCGCCCGCCCAAGCACCTGCGAATCCGACGCCGTCGCCGACGTTTCACCATGCGCGTGCCCGTGCCCATGCCCCGGCGTCGTCAGCGCGCCGGAGCCACCGGGACGTCCCACCGACTTCGCGTGCCGCTCGATCAGCCGTTGCAGCAGGCAGAACGCGCACAGCAGCGCGCCGATCACGATGCGGGTCCACCACGAACTGAGCGTGCCATCGAACGTGATCAGCGCCTGGATCGTGCCGAGAATGCCGACGCCGAACAGCGAGCCGATCACGTAGCCGACGCCGCCCGTCAGCAGCGTGCCGCCGATCACGGTGGCCGCGATCGCATCGAGTTCCATGCCCTGCCCTTGCAGACCGTAGCCCGACAACACGTAGAACGTGAACACCGCGCCGCCGAGCGCGGAGCAAAAGCCGCTCAGCGCATACACGCCGATCCGCGTGTGCGCGACCGGCAGCCCCATCAGCAACGCCGAACGCGGATTGCCGCCGACCGCGTACACGTTGCGGCCGAAGCGCGTGAAATGCGCGACATAAATCGCGCCCAGCAGCGTCACGAGCGCGATCAGCACGTTCGCCGTGACCGAGCCGATACCGATGTCCAGACGAAACGCCGAGATCTTCTGGAACGTCGGATCGGTGATCGTGATCGACTGCGTGGTGATCAGAAAGCACAGGCCGCGCGCGAAGAACATGCCGGCCAGCGTCACGATGAACGCCTGCAGGCGGAAGAAGTGAATCAGCGCGCCCTGCACCGCCCCGAACACGGTGCCCATCACCAGCACGATCGGGATGATCAGCCACACCGACAGATGCATGTGCTCGGATAGCACCGCCTCGACGATGGTCGTCAGCGCGACGACCGACCCCACCGACAGATCGATGCCGCCGGACACGATCACGAACGTCATGCCGATCGCGACGATCAGCAGGAACGCGTTGTCGACCAGCAGGTCCAGCAGCACCTGCCACGAGAAGAAACCGGTGTACATCACCGAGCCGAAACCGAACAGCGCGAAGAACAACAGGATCGTGACGGCGATCGGCAGCGTGCGCGGATCGACGAGATGGGCGAGCGCTTCGAGAAGTCGTCTCATCGTGCCACCCCGCGCTGCCTGAAGATCGACGCGCCGAACGACATCGCGAGTGCGCGCGCCGCCGGCGACTGGATCACGCTGACCGCGAGCACCACCGCCGCCTTGACCACCAGCGTCGCCTCAGGCGGCACGCCGATCGAATAGGTGGTGTAGGTCAGCGTCTGGATGATCAGCGCGCCCAGCACCGTCCCCGCGAAACTGAAGCGCCCGCCGAGCAGCGACGTGCCGCCGAGCGTCACCGCGAGAATCGCGTCGAGTTCGAGCAGCAGGCCGGCATTGTTGCCGTCGGCGCTGCGCACGTTCGAGCTGATCAGGATGCCCGCCATCGACGCGGTCAAGCCCGAGAAGCTGTACACCGCGAACACGAGCGCCTTGGAGCGCAAGCCGACCAGGCGCGTCGCGACCGGATTGACGCCGATCGCGCGAATGAAGAGTCCGAGCGCCGTGCCTTCGACGAGCGCGGCGGTGGCGAGCACGGCGATCGTCGCGATCCACACCGAACACGGCACGCCCAGCCAATAGCCGCCGCCGACGAACAGATAGCCAGACGCGCCGATCGGAATGATCTGCCCGGCCGTCAGCAGCTGCGCGATGCCGCGGCCCGCCACCATCAGAATCAACGTGGCGATGATCGGCTGCATGCCGACGAAGGACACTAGCAAGCCGTTCCACATGCCGCTCAGCACGCCGACGATCAACGCCGCCAGCAGTGCCTGCGCGACCAGCCCCGCGCTCGGCACGGGCTGCGTCGCGAGGATCGTGGCCGCGGCGGCGCCCGCGATCGCCACCACCGCGCCGACCGAAATGTCGATGCCGCGCGTCGCGATCACCAGCGTCATGCCGATCGCGACGAGCACCAGCGGCGCGGCGCGATTCAGCACATCGATCGGCGCGCCGAACAGATGGCCGTCGAGCATCCGCAGCGACAGGAAATGCGGATTCACCCACAGGTTCAGACCGCACAGCAACGCGAGCGTGATGCACGGCCAGATCAACGGACGCTCGACGCCGTCTCGCGCGAACCAGTTCGATAGCTTCATTCGCCGCTCCCCGCGATGAGTCGATAGATGTTGTCTTCGTTCGACGCCTTGCCGGCGACCTCGGCGATCTTGCGCCGGTCGCGCAGCACCGCGACGCGGTGGCTCACGCGCAGCACTTCGCTGATCTCCGACGAAATGAACAGGATGCTCAGGCCGTTCGCGCACAGTGCCAGCAGCCGGTCCATGATGTCGAACTTGGCGGCGACGTCGATGCCGCGCGTCGGTTCGTCGAGGATCAGTAGCTTCGGGTCGGTGGCGAGCCAGCGCGCGAGCAGCGCTTTCTGCTGGTTGCCGCCGGATAGCAGGCCGATCGGCTGCTCGGCGTCCGCAGCCTTGATGCCGAGCCGCTCGATCCATAGATCGGCCAGTTCACGCGCGCGCTGCCGGTTGATCTTGCGCCACCAGCCGCGCCGCGCCTGCAGTGCCAGCAGAATGTTTTCGCGGATCGACAGCTCGGCGACGATGCCCTCTTTCTTGCGGTCTTCCGCGCAATAGCCGATGCCGTGGCGCACCGCGTCGCGCGGCGAGCGCAGCCGCACGGGCCGGCCCTGCACGAGAATCGTGCCGCTGTCCGCGCGCTCCGCGCCGAACAGCAGGCGCGCGGTTTCCGTACGGCCCGAGCCGAGCAGGCCGGCGAGGCCGAGAATCTGGCCGGGTTGCACGTCGAGATCGATCGGCTGCAGCGTGCCGCGCCGTCCGACGCCGCGAAGTTCGGCGAACGGCTGCGCCGCCTGGTCGTGCTGCGGATCTTGCGCGCCGTCATCGGAGGTGTGCGCGGAATGGGCTTCGTGCGCGGCTTCGCGCAAGCGCGCGCTCATGCGCTCGTGACCCACCATCTTCGAGACCAGCTGATCGGCGGACAGATCGCGCGCCAGGTATTCGCCTTCGCGCTCGCCGTTGCGCATCACCGTGATGCGGTCGGAGATCGCGTAGGTCTGTTCGATGAAATGCGTGACGAACAGAATCGCGATACCCGATTGCTTAAGATGCCGAAGGATTTTGAAAAGCTGCGCGACTTCGCTGTCGTCGAGACTCGAAGTCGGCTCGTCGAGAATCAGCACGCGCGCATCGACCGACAATGCTCGCGCGATCGCCACCATCTGCTGCACGGCGATCGGATACGCGTCGAGCGAGCGCGTGACGTCGAGCGTCACGTCGAGGCGCGCCAGCGCGGCCTGCGCGCGCCGTTTGATGTCAGGCCAGTCGATCGCGCCGAAGCGCTTCGGCTGCCGGCCCGCGAAAATGTTTTCCGCCACCGACAGGTTCGGACACAGGTTCACTTCCTGGTAGAGCGTGCGAACGCCGGCCGCTTCGGCTTCCTGCGGCGACGCAAACGCGACCACTTCACCGCCGAGGCGGATCGTGCCCGCATCGGGCGCGATGACGCCGGTCAGCACGTTGATCAAGGTGGATTTGCCGGCACCGTTCTGCCCCATCAGCGTATGAACCTCGCCGGGAAACAGGCGGAAATCGACCCGCTGCAGGGCCTTCACACCGGGGAATGTCTTGCTGACGCCGGCCGTGGCCAGAATGGGTTCAGGCGCGCGGGCGGCGCCGTCAGCGCCGTCGAGGATGGCGCCGTGCGCGCCAATAGCCGGCGGGTTCGGTTCGGAAGCGGGATGAGTCATGGACCTCGCTCGATCGGCTATGCGTGGGTTCGGCAGGTTCCAGCGGCATCCTGTTGAAAAGAGACCGCCCGCTGCCGAAGCAGCCCGGGCGGCCAGGCACCACTGGAGAAACCTGTTCGATCTATCCGTACTCGTGCATCTCCTCCGCGCCGCCTATGCGGCGGCGCATGTCGTGAGGAAAGCCTGGTCTGCGCTTCAGTACTTGCGCGTCGGCAGAGTTTGCGCCGCAACGCTCATCGGGAAGACGGTCTCTTCCGTGAGGATGCGTTTGGGCAGCGGCTTGCCGGCCACCACGTCCTTCACCGCCGACATCAACTGCGGCCCCAGCAGCGGGCTGCACTCCACGTCGACATTCATCTTGCCCGCGGCCATCGCCTGGAAGCCGCCCTTGGTCGCGTCGAACGACACGACAACGACGTCTTTGCCCGGATGCATGCCGGCCTCTTCCATCGCCTGGATCGCGCCGAGCGCCATGTCGTCGTTATGCGCATAAACGACGTTGATCTTGTTGCCGTAGGTCTTGATGAACGCTTCCATCACCTGCTTGCCGCCGGCCAGCGTGAAGTCGCCGCTTTGCGACGCGATGATCTTGAACTTGGGATCGCTCTTGATCACTTCGATCAGACCGGAGTGCCGGTCGTTGGCGGGCGCCGAGCCGACCGTGCCCTGCAGTTCGGCGATGTTGATCGGGCCTTTATCGTCCTTGTAGTGATCTGCGAGCCAGTGGCCGCCGCGCCGTCCTTCCTCGAGGAAGTCGGAGCCGATCATCGTCACATAAAGCGAGGTGTCTTTGGCGTCGATGTTGCGGTCGGTGAGGATCACCGGAATTTTCGCGGCTTTGGCTTCGCGAAGCACCGGTTCCCAGCCGGATTCAACGACCGGCGAAAATGCGATCACGTCCACCTTTTGCGCGATGTACGAACGGATCGCCTTGATCTGGTTTTCCTGCTTCTGCTGGGCGTCGGAGAATTTGAGCTTGATCTTCGCGTCCGCTGCGGCGGACTTGACCGACTCGGTGTTGGCGGTGCGCCATGCGCTTTCCGCGCCGACCTGCGCAAAACCGAGGGTAATCTGTTTGTCCTGCGCGTAAGCGCCCGGCGTAGCCAGCGTCAGCGCGCCGATGCCCGCGGAAAGTGCGAGTGCGCCCAACGCACGACATGCGGCACGTCGTGTATTCGCCATGACTGTCTCCTGATCGTTGTTGTACAGGCGACCCAGCGAACCTGCCCAGCCCTTCGGCCCTCACGGTGCGCGGATCGTGATGTAGCGTACTGTCTGGAGCGTTAACCGTCCAATCATATGATTCGCGGAGGCAATACCAATTGTGGTATAGCCGGCGAGATCGGCGCTGGAGGGGACGCCAGCGAGCGAAAAAAAACGGAAAAATTAACGGCCCGCCGCGCGCGGCGTCACCCAGCGAAAGGTCAGATTGACCCGCTCGCCCATCACGCGCGGCTCTTTCGGAACCCGGTGCCGCCACTGTGCCTGGGTGTCGCCCTTCATCACCAGCAAGCTGCCTCCCTTCAACGAGAAAGACCGCACGACGCCGGTCTTGTTGTGCCGCAAATCGAACGTCCGCGCGACGCCCAGGCTGACCGATGCGATAACCGGCTGCGCGCCGAGTTCGGGCTCGCGGTCCGCGTGCCAGCCCATGCTGTCCGCACCGCTGCGGTAGCGGTTGAGCAGCACGCTGTTAAAGCGCGCGCCACAGACGGCCTCCACGGCCGTCCTCAGTTCGGCGACGACCGGCGTCCAAGGTTGCGGTACGTTGCGAATGCCCGAGTAGACGTACACCGCGTCCGGCTCGCCCTGCCACGCGGTCAGCCGTGGCAGCGCGACGCGGCCGGCGGGCGTGCCCATCGTGTCCTGCCGCCAGGCCACTTCGCCGATCAGCTGCGTCAAAGCGCGCGCCGCGTCGGCGGGCGGCAGCCAGTCGGGATACCAGTCGACGTCGGGCGCCGGCAGGTCGTCGAAAAGATCCATCATGCGAATTACCTGGATGCTGAATGCGATCGCGCGGACAAACCATGCGCGGTGAGAACCGTGGTGGCTATTATGGCGGCAACGACGCATGCGCTCGCTCATGTGGGTTGCGCTGTCATTCCACGCTGTTGTTAAAATTTCTCACTTTTTCGTAACGGACTGCCGTCATGACTCTTTCCGATCAGGCACTCGATCAACTTTTTCGCGAAGCGCGCACCCATCACAGCTGGCAGCCCAAGCCGGTCGACGACGCCATACTCAGGCAACTCACCGAATTGGCCTTGCTCGGACCGACCTCGGCCAATTCGAGCCCTGGCCGCTTCGTGTTCGTCAAAACGCCGCAAGGCAAGGAAAAGCTGCGTCCGGCGTTGTCGGCGGGCAATCTGGAGAAGACGATGGCTGCGCCGGTCACGGTGATCGTCGCGATGGATATGGCGTTTTACGAGCATCTGCCGCGACTCTTTCCACATGCGGACGCGCGCAGCTGGTTCGCCGGCAACGACCGCGCGATCGCGGACACGGCATTTCGCAACTCCACGCTGCAAGGCGGCTATCTGCTGCTTGCCGCCCGCGCGCTCGGTCTGGACACCGGTCCGATGTCAGGCTTCGACGCCGCCAAAGTGGACGAAGCGTTCTTTGCCGGCACCACCGTGAAGTCGAATTTCCTGATCAATCTCGGCTATGGTGATCCGTCGAAACTGTTCCCGCGCAATCCACGTTTCTCGTTCGACGAAGCCGCGCGGATTGTCTGATGCCCCGGCGCCGCTGGGTGCGGCTGGGTGCATTGGCGGCCGCTGCGCTCAGGTGAGGATCGCCACGTAAAACACAACCGTGCCGATCAACGCGCCGACGAAGCAAAAGCCCTCGTCGGCCTCGTCGCCATTCGAGCGCAGCCATGCGCCGACGACGCCGAACAGTCCCGCGATGCCCAGCGCGACGCACAGCATCACCACGCCGAATAGTGCGCTCTTGCCCAGTTCGGAGAAGTCGATGTTGCGCACGCCGAAATACAGGCCGAGGGCCATCAACGAAATACCGACGAGCGGCAACATCACATGGCTGCCCTCGCGCCCGACGTGGTGCGCGTGATGCTCATGATGCGCGTGGCGCAATTGATGGCCCGGTCTGAGCAGCTTCATGATGTGCCTCCCCCATCGCCTTTTCCGGCGACCAAACCCGTCATTGTCGAACCGCTGCGGCCCTCGCGGCGACCTTGAAACGAGCCGGTTCCTTTTGAGAATAGTCCACGCGCGGACACAATTCAAAGCCCATTTAATTAGATTGTCATAGCACGCTTTCACAGGTCTCGCGGGCGCGGGGAATTGCTGCAATGCACGATTGTGTTCGCGCTTTCCGGGGCAGAATGCGCGGTGCGTAATCCGCAAATCTGGCGCCACCGGCAAGCGCCGGCACATGCCGGTAGAATGGTTCGCCCGGTCGCGAGCAGCGCTGCTGCCCACGAGCCATCGCCGACGCTCCTCAGTTCGTGCCGGCCCCTTCCCGCCCTGATCCTCTTATGCGCCGCTCATCATTTTTTGTTCGTTTCATTCTGATTGGCATCCTGCTGCATATCTACGTTGGCTTGCGTCTGATTCCGGATATGCCGGTCGACGCCACCGGCCGCTGGGTGAGCGGCGCGTGGCTCGTGCTGTCGATCTTTCTGATTCCGCTCGGCATGATGGCGCGCAGTATCAAGCGACAACCGCTCGGCGACCGGCTTGCTTGGGTCGGCCTGCTGGCGTTGGGCTTCTTCTCGTCGCTGCTGGTGCTCACCTTCGCGCGCGACCTGGTGCTCGCCTCGCTGCTGACCGTCGATGCGATCTGGCCGAACGCCATCGCAATCGCCCATTGGCGCACGGGCTCGGCGGCCGCGGTGCCGTTGCTCGCGCTGCTGTCGACGCTGGTGGGTCTGTTCAATGCGCGTCGCCGCGCGAAGGTGGTAACGATCGATGTGCCGATCGACGACTTGCCGGCCGAACTCGACGGCTTCACGATCGTTCAGATCAGCGACATTCACGTGGGGCCGACCATCAAGGCCCGCTACGTCGATGCGATCGTCGACGCGGTGAACCGGCTCAAGCCTGATCTGATCGCCGTCACCGGTGACGTGGTGGACGGCAGCGTGCCGCAGTTGACCCGGCACACGCAACCGCTGTCGCGGCTCAGCGCCCGTCACGGCGCTTTTCTCGTAACCGGCAACCACGAGTACTACGCCGGCGCGAATGCGTGGATCGACGAGTTCCGGCGCCTGGGCCTGAACGTGCTGCTTAACGAACACGTGGTCGTGGATCACGACGGCGCGCGCGCGGTCATCGCCGGCGTGACCGATTATTCGGCAGGCCATCACGACCCGTCGCATCGCAGCGATCCGGTTGCGGCGCTCGCGGGCGCGCCAGGCGACGTGTTGATCAAGGTGCTGCTCGCGCACCAGCCACGTTCCGCCGAAGCAGCCGCGGCGGCGGGCTTCACGCTGCAGTTGTCGGGCCACACGCACGGCGGCCAGTTCTTCCCGTGGAATTTCTTCGTGCGCCTTCAGCAGCCGTTCACGGCGGGTCTCGCACGCCTGGACGGACTGTGGGTGTACACGAGCCGAGGCACCGGCTATTGGGGCCCGCCGAAGCGGCTGGGCGCGCCGTCGGAAATCACGCGCTTGCGCCTCGTACCCGGCGAGCCGGACTAGCTTGACGCTTAGCAGATTGATTACTGCGCCGGCGCGACGGCCACGCTGACTTGCGGCGCAAACGTCACCGACACCCGCATGCCCGGCGTGACATTGGCGACCGCCGCCGGTTCACGGCTCTGGATATGGAACGCCGAGCCGTCCGCGCCCTTCAGCGCCAATACGCCGGTCGCGCGATCGATTGCCGTCACCTCGGCGGTCAACGTTTGCGCGGTGTCGCGCGGGGCGGCTTGCGCGAGCTTGCCTTGATCGTCCGCGGCATGCGTGACCCGGATCACCGCGTTGCGGATCATCCGGATATGGACCCTGCTACCCAATGAGATCTGCGCGAGGTTGCGCGCGTCCGTGACGGTGAAGGCGCCTTCGCCGCCATGCGCGTCGAGCACGGTCAACGAGTGCTTCGCCTGGTCGATTGATTTCACGACGCCTTCCGCCTGCATCGTGCGGCTGCCTTCGAACGGTGCGGGCAGAAGCGCCGCGGACGATACAAGCGGCGCAAACGCCAGCAACGCGCCGGCAACGATGCCGGAAGCTTTCACTTTCATACATTCCTCAAATAGGCTGGACGGCGGAAAAGCAACGATGTCGTGCTGATGAATGGCGCGTGGCTCGACGCGCAAAGACGACTGTGCAGTACACGTACCAACACGCGAGCAAAGCCGTCACAAGCAAAGCGCAAAATGCGCATGTGAATTGAGCACCGCAGCAGCACGACACGCTCCGGAGTATCCCGACAGTGTGTTTTCCAGGACGATAAGCGTCAATATTCGGAGTCCGTATTTACGCGCGGATTGTTCCGTAAAGATCGGTCGAAACGTCCTCAAGCATGCGACGAAGCATTCGATCCGTCCCGCGACCCTGGCTTGACTTGAGTTTGCCTAGCTGCCTGGAATTCGCCAACTCCATTCAACCGAACATGCGCGCCAACCTTTCTGAACGATGACATTCGAATTCGTCTGGCGGCTCCTTGCCGCCTTTGCCTGTGGCGTCGCCATCGGCCTCGAGCGGCAGATGCGTCAGCGCAGTGCCGGCCTACGCACCATCACGCTGGTCGCGAGCGGCGCGTGGCTGTTCGTCACGCTTGGCGTGCTGACGGCACCGGCACGGCCGGCATCTCGCAAATCGCCGCGTATGTGGTGTCCGGCGTCGGCTTTCTCGGTGGCGGCGTCATCATGCGCGACAAGGGTTCCATTCAGGGGATCAACACTGCGGCGACGCTGTGGTGCTCGGCGGCGGTAGACGTGTTGTGCGGCGCGGGTCACTACGGGCCGGCGCTCGCCGGCACCGCGGTCGTGTTGCTGACCAACACGGTGCTGCGCCAAGTGAGCCGCACGATCAACGCCGCACCGGTTTCAAACGCCGACCTGGTGCGCGAGTACATGCTGACGATCGTCTGCCGCGAGGCCGACGAGATCCACATTCGCACCGCGATTTCCAATTCGATGTACTCGACGCCACTGTCGTTTCAAAGTTTGACGAGCGAAGACGTCGAGCACGATACCGGACGCATCCGCGTGACGGCGACGCTCAAGCGGCATCCGAAAGACCAGTCGAAGCTCGAACAGACGGCATGCCGGCTGAGCATGGAAAAGAGTGTCTCCAGCGTGAGCAGGACGGCCAGAGAAGCGGAGCCGACGCCGGAGTGCCGCGTCGCGTGCAGGCTCCCCTTGTCAGCGCGCATCGTCTACACTTCATCTGCACTAGATCAGAGATTGTTAATTCCGCGTCCTGAACATGGACGGTCCCGTCACCTTCGACTAAGCTCTAGCACCGTGATTTTTTTCACTTAACCATGGAGTACCGAATATGGAACACGGCATCATTGCATGGCTCATCATCGGCGCGATCGCGGGCTGGCTCGCAGGTGTGCTGGTCAAGGGTGGCGGCTTCGGCCTTATCGTCGACATCATTGTCGGGATCGTCGGCGCGTTCATCGGCGGCTGGCTTGCCGGCGTGCTGCATATCTCGCTGGGCGGCGGCTGGATCGGCTCGATCATCACCGCTGTGATCGGCGCGGTCATTCTATTGTTTCTTATCCGCCTCATCCGACGAGGCAGTTGAGCACCGCATCTGATGTCCGAAGAAGCGTCAGGGGGGAACGCCATCTGACGCTTCGCTGTTTCAAAGACCCGTCCGGGTCGCCGGCAACATCGAGCCGGTATCATGCAACCGCATATGCCAGGCGAAGGCCTGGTCCAACCGATGCGGCGTCTGCCCTCCCCCTCCCAAAGCGTCCCGATAGTAGTCACGCAGCAGATCGCGATACAGCGGGTGTGCGCAGTTTTCAATGATCAACATCGCGCGTTCGCGCGGCGCCAGGCCGCGCAGATCGGCAAGACCCTGCTCCGTCACGACCACGTCCACGTCGTGTTCGTTGTGATCGCAGTGCGGCACCATCGGCACGATGCTCGAAATGCGGCCGCCCTTCGCCATCGACTTCGTGGCAAAGATCGCGCACGACGCGTTGCGCGCGAAGTCGCCCGAGCCGCCGATGCCGTTCATCATGTGCGTGCCGCCCACGTGCGTCGAATTCACGTTGCCGTAGATATCCAGTTCGAGCGCGGTATTCAGCGCGATCAGACCAAGCCGGCGAATCACTTCAGGATGGTTGCTGACTTCTTGCGGACGCAGCACGAGGCGGTCGCGATAGCGCGCCAGTTCGCTGAACACCTGCGCCTGGCGCGCGGCCGACAACGTGATCGATGCACCCGACGCGAAGGTCACCTTGCCGGCGTCCATCAGATCGAAGGTCGAATCCTGCAGTACTTCTGAGTAAATTTCGAACGCGTCGAAAGGCGAATCGACGAAGCCCGCGAGCACGGCGTTCGCGATCGTGCCGATGCCCGCCTGCAAGGGCGGCAATTGCCGGGGCATGCGTGCGCGCGACACTTCGTGCCGGAAAAATTCGATCAGATGGCCGGCGATCAACTGGGTTTCCTGATCCGCCGGGAGCACCGTCGACGAACTATCGGCCATATTGGTGATGACGATCGCCGCGATCTTCTCGAGCGGAATCTCGATGGCCGGTGTGCCCACGCGGTCCTGCGCACGAACGATGGGCAGCGGCTCGCGGTTCGGTCTGCGGCCCGGAATCCAGATGTCGTGCAGCCCTTCGAGCGCGAGCGGCTGCGCAAGATTGATTTCGACGATCACCTTGTCGGCGAGGATCGCGAAGCTGGCCGAATTGCCGACCGAGGTGGTCGGCACGATGCCGCCGGTCTCGGTGATCGCGACGGCTTCGATGATGGCGACGTCGAGTTTGCCGAGCTGGTTCGCGCGCAGCATCTCGACGGTTTCGGACAGATGCTGATCGACGAACATGACCTCGCCGCGATTGATCGCGTCGCGCAAGGTCTTGTCGACCTGGAACGGCAGACGGCGCGCGAGCACGTTCGCCTCGGTGAGCGTGCGGTCCACGTCATGACCCAGCGATGCGCCCGTCATCAACGTGATACGCAGCGGCTTGCCGTCGGCGCGCGCGCGCTCCGCCAGCGCCACCGGGACGGCCTTGGCGTCGCCCGCGCGCGTAAAGCCGCTCGCGCCCACGCGCATGCCGTCCTGAATCAGAAGCGCCGCTTCGGCGGCTGAGGTGATTGTTCCGCGCAGTGCGGTACAACGAATCCGGTCTTCGTACATGAAACTGACTCTCTCCATAATCCCCAGGTGCGGACTACCGGTGCGCACGTCTGCGGTGTGCTTCGCTCAGTAGCCAGAATGTCGCACCCGCCGCGGCGTCGCCCCGGCTTCTCGATGGGGACGGCGTCGCGGCCTCGTGTTGCGCCGTTTGCGCAGGGGTCGCGGCAGGTGCTACCCGTACTTCAGGTGTTGCTCGTGGCGCTACTTAGCTGCCGAAATAGATATTGCAGAAGCTCACCGGGCCGACGCACTCTTCTGCTTTGGCCTTCGGCGCTGCGACGCGGCCGTGCGCGGCGACGTCGTCGGCGCGCTGCTGCGCATTCGCCTGGGCAACTTGTTGCTCCGGTGCGGCAGGTGCTGTTTGCGCATGAGCGATAACAGCGGACAGAGAGCAGGCAATCAGGGCAATCTTCAATACTTTCATTTCATTCTCCAGGGCTTACGGTAACTGCGTGGCAGTGGTGAAACTATAGGATTGCCACTCACGCAGATAAACGGGGCTGGCCGGAAGTGATCTTTCCAATTGGTGGAAGGATCGCTGGGAATGGAGGGAGTCGGCGCGGATCGCCTAACGCGCGTTGAACGGCGCGTCCTTGTCGAGCAACGCGGTGCGAATGAAGTGCAGGCACCCCAGGATGCGCTGCATGTCGTGCCGTCTGTCGCGATCGGCATGCACCTTTTGCAGCATGTCCTGCGCGATCCACGTAGCCGAGCGCACGGAGACGAGTGCTCGTTCGAGCGCTCGCGTATCGGGCCGCTCGAAGAGCAGCGCGAGGTCGGCGCGAGTGCGCTCGATAGCACCGCTCCAGCGTGGAAAAAGCGCGTCCGCATAAGCGGCGCGCGCCGCTTCATTGCGCAGATCGATCACCGCGTGGCCGACTTCGAGCGTGGCGAGCATCCAGCGCAACGCGTCGCGCCGACGCCGCGAACGCCGCGTCAGGAGCATGCGCAGTTGCGAGGTCAGGTCGTGCGTGCTCGACTGGAAACGCTGATTGAGTCCCGGCAATTCGCCCTTGCACGCGAACACGGCTTGCGCGCGCAAGTCGCTCATGATTCGTTCGATGAGCCACGGCATGTCGGCTGGAAAGACCACCGCGAAGACGAGCGCCGCCAGCAGCATCGACGCCGTGAGCGCGATGCCGTTATTGACGAGCAGATCCGGTGCATAGGCGACGACGTTGTCCGGTCCCGCGAGCAGGCAGAAAAACACCGAAAAACCGATGCCGTACCCGGCTGCATCCTTGCGTGTCGCGATGAATGCGCCGAGCGCAAGCACGGGTGCGAGCATGGTGCAAAGCAATGGGAAGCCGTCGATGTTCGGATACACGTAGCACGTGAACAGATAGCCGGTCATGGTCGCGAGCACCGCGCCGACCGCCATCTGCCCGGCCATCTTCGTCGCGTTCGGCGCGGTCGACGTCAACGCGCATGCCAGCGCCGCGCCGATCATCGCGAGGCCGCCGCTCGGCCAGTCGGTCGCGATCCAGAATGAACCCGCAATTGCCATCGCCACCGCGGAGCGCACGAACGTAAACCCGACGACGAAGCTGTTCGTGTGGCTCACGTAGCGGCTCGGATTGCGCCGCTGCGGCTGGCTCTCTGGCTTGCGCCGAGCCAACGATGCGTAGATCTCCGAATAGCGGATCCACTCGTCGACGAAGCGGTATAGCAACTCCGCCGCCGTGTCGAAGTCCGCCAGCGATTCGGCGGCTGCCGGCTCGAGTGGCCGTCTCGTTTCGCGCACGCGCCGTGGCAGATTCGCCTGGAAGAGACGAAGGCCGCCCAGTTGCGCGGCATCCGCAGCGTCCGCGGCCGGCGCGCAGCGCGGTGCAAGCAGTGCGGCCAGTTCATGGAAGTACGGTGTGATCGCCGCGATCACCGGTGCCGCGCCGCTCGCGCGCAACCGCTTGAGCAACTGGTGCAATGCGTGTAGCCGCGCGCAGGCATCCATGAACTCGCCGTTCAGACGGCCGAGATGCTGGCTGCGCGAACGCATCGCCGGGTCTTCGAAGGCGGCGAAGGTACGCGTCGCCTCGAAACCGACGATCTCGTCGACGAGGTCCGCAAAGCGCCGCTCGAATTGGCCACGCTCGATACCGCGATCCAGCACGTCGGCAGCGAACGCTGTAAAATTTGCGAATCGATTTCGCAGCGCGCGCCGCAGCGCAAGACTCGAGCGCTGCGGCACGATCAGCGCACTCACCGCGCTTGAACACACGATGCCGACCGCCACTTCCGCCGCGCGCGTAAGCGCCGCCAGAAACAGATCGTGCGGCGCCGTGACATTCGGAATGCCAATCAGGGCGGCGGTGTAGCCCGCCAGCACGAAGCCGTACCACCTGAAATGCCGATACCGGACTGCCGCAGCAATACAGGCGCTCACCCAGCCGATCATGCCGAGCATATACAACTCGGGCTGCTGAACGAACAGCGCGCCGAGCGCGAGCGCGGCGACCGTCCCAACCGCTGTGCCGAGAATCCGATAGAAACTCTTTGCGAGCACCATCCCGCTGAACGGTTGCATCAGCACGAACACCGTCGTCATCGCGATGCGCGGTTGCGGCAGATCGAACAGCATCGCCATGCCCAGCGCCAGCAGACCCGCCGTGACGGTTTTCAGCAGATGCAGCCAGATCAAACCGTCGCTGGTCGACCAGTCGCGTACGGCGGGAATGAACGCCTTGCGATTGAATGTTTGCCACAGCACGCTGCACGGGCGGAAGAGGTCCGCCGTCGGTTTGATCGCATGTTGGCGTTTCATCTGAAAGCAATGCGTCCCGGTTGGTCGCTGAAAGAAGCGCCGGCGAACACCGCACACACCGGCAGGCAAGGCGCCGATTGTAGGAGCATGCTATGGAGGCATTAAGGGGATAGGTGCGGAACGTCCCTTCCAGAACGGACAACAATGCGCCTGCGACACAGGCGGACAATACGGCTTCTGCCGTGAAATAGAAGGATCGATGGATACGTTACAAAATATGCGAGTGTTCGTGCGCGTGGTCGAAGCGGGTAGTTTCACCGCCGCCGCGCAGTCGCTCAATTCGACGACCGGCGCGATGTCGCGCGCGGTCTCGGAACTCGAAGCCCATCTGCGTACGCGCCTGCTGAACCGCTCGACGCGACGACTCGCGCTCACCACTGCGGGCGAGCGCTATCTGAAGCGCTCCCAGCAGATTCTCGCGGATGTCGACACCGCGGAAGAGGAAGCCAGTTGCGCGCACGAGCGGCCGACGGGTGCCTTGCGCATGCATAGCTTCGCGAGCATCGGACAGCATTATGTGTTGCCGGCCATCAAGCGCTATCGCGCGCTTTATCCGGAGGTGACCGTCGAATTGACATTGTCGCAGCGCATGCCGGATCTGTTCGAAGGCAGCGCCGATGTCGCCGTGATCGGCGCCTCGACTTTGCCGGATTCGGATCTCGTGTCGCTGCCGCTCGGGACGACCTTCAGCATTTTGTGCGCTTCGCCGGCTTATGTGCGCGCGCACGGCGCGCCTCAAAAGCCGGCTGATCTAGCGAATCACGAATGTCTGATCCTGCACACGCCGGCATTTCCACCGCACGAATGGGTGCTCGACGGCCCGCACGGCAGCGAGATGATGGAAGTGAACGGCCCAGTGCACGTGAACATCGCGGAGTCGCTGATCGTGGCGATTCGCGAAGGAATGGGTATCGGGATGGTGCCGCTTTATGCGGCTATTTCGGGGTTGCGTGATGGCACGTTAGTGCGAGTGTTGCCGGAACATACGCTGCAAAAGATGAATGTTTATGCGCTGTATCCATCCCGCAAGTTCATCGATGCAAAGACAAGGACGTGGGTCGAATTCTTGCGTACACACCTGCCGAACGTGATTGCACGCGATGAGGCGCTGCTGGCTGAGGTCGGGCAAGCGAATTCCGGTGATGTCGAGTTGCCTGTGGGAGGAAGGTAAGCGTCGCGGCGCGGCCATCTTGATCTGTGCAATCGGAGACGCCAAAGTGGTTCCCACCATTTTGAGTCTCGTCTTTACCCACAAATAAGGTCATTCGTTCTGCCTGAAGATGCGGTACATCTCCGTAATCTCGTGCAGAGCGAGAAAGCCGCGCCACATAACGGTTGGCCCAGGTGGACGATCATGCTTGCGCGCGAGGTAACCGCCGAGTTTTGCGATCCACAGCACGACCTGCGTCAGCGTTGGAAGCCGAGCAGGCAACGTCGTCGTGTTGTGTACGCGGCAATACAACGCGCGCCATTCAAGTGGTTGAAGCAGCACATCGCATGGCAGATCGCCGTCTATTCGGGCCAGCAACGTCGCGTACAAGATGCGCCAACTGATTACGGCAAATAAGGCGGTGGCACGCACGAATCGATCGAGATTGCCGAATTGCCGTGCCTCGACGCGACAACCGCTCTTGAGTATGCGATGCCACGACTCGATCGTCCAACGCCGCTCATACCATTCCAGGCGTTCCAGTGCTTCTTCGCGAGTATTCGTGGGCACCGAAGTGAGTAGCATCCATTCAAGGGGTTCATGACCTTCGGCAACATCCGCTTCTAGGGCGTGAATCGCGAACACCTCAACGTTGGGTAATCTTCTGGGGCGTCGATAGCGCGGTGGGCGCAAGCTCACCGGCGCGCATCGCAACGTTAGGCGTGCGGTGCGTGCGACCGTGCTACCCGAACCTGGAGTCTTCAATTCAGTGAAGCCCAGCACCGGCGCTGCGACGATCGTCTCCCACAGATACTTCTGCGGATGCGCCACCCTGCGATTCCAGCTCGCACGAACTAGCCAGTCGACGCCAGCAGGGCGATCGGCCCTGAATACGTCGTAAATGTCTCCCTCACGATCGCATACGCCAATGCAATGCGTCTGCGGACAATGCGCTTTGAGCGCGCTCAGGTGTTCCAGTCCTTCAAGCCATTTCGCGCTTTCCTTCTCCCGGATCGTGCGCCGCCTGCCCAACTCGCCCTTACCGCGCTCCTCGGGTGTACGCGTCCAGGTCTTCATGCCCAACACACCCAACGGCAACCCTTCTGGGGTTACCGCCAGCATGCTATGCATCATAAAACCGCGAAGATTATGGCCTGCGCAATGGCCTAGACCTTCCGTCGCATGCAGATGCGTAAGATTGAATTCGGTCGTGTCCTGTACAGCCAACACGACCGACGCCTCCCGCATGCGTTCGAGCGTTCGACCAATATGCGAACCGAGCACGCCGTCGGGATCTACCTTCGGATTATCAAAAAACCGGTACGCAGCTTTAAGGTCCGCGCCTTTAAGCGACTGGGGAAAAGAACATTGTGGAGCGCCCGACAATCTACCTGCAAGTGCGATCAAGCGCTGAGTTAGGCGAGCGTCACCCAGTTGCGCCGCGCCGAACTCAACACTTGCCCAGTCATCGGGATCGCTCGCATCAGACAATGTTGAACATCGCCCACAAATGTCGTATGGGCGGAAGTTAACATCACGCGTCGCAGTTTACAAGTCAACCCGCCAAAGATGTGGGTAAAGATCAGATTTTGAGTAGTGGGAACCATTTTGGGATCAGAAGAGAAGCCACCGTCGGGAACACGTAAAGGCAGCCCGAACCATAGCCCAGAGTTTCGACGTCGCCTGGCCGCGGCTGCAGGTGAACCAGGCGTTTCTGTTTCGAAACTCGCCCGGGAACATGGCATCAACGCGAACATGTTGTTCAAGTGGCGGCGGCGTTAC
>NZ_JAQQEU010000031.1:0-91574 GCF_046026895.1 Paraburkholderia sediminicola | reverse complement strand
CGTCACGCATCACTTGATGCGCATTCTGCGCCGCAGGCTTTCGCATAAGACCGGATCACATCGCGCACCTTGCTGCGCACGATGCTTTCAGGAGATCCGTCGATCGCGCCGCGTCGCACTTCCCAATACTGCGTCGGCAAAAACTGACCGAGCAGGTTTTCGGGAATCGTCACGTTCGCCAGGTTGCTCAAGAGCTTGCGCGCGGCCGCATCGATCTCGGGATCGGCCCAGTAATAACGCACGCGATCGCTGTAGCTATAAGTGCGCAGCAGGCGCATCGTGCGTGCGTCGCCATGATAGTACTTCTCCCAGTTGCCCGGACGACGCAGCATCACCGCCTCAACCACGTTGCGCAGCGCCGAGCGGTCGCTGTCAGGCAGCAGGTCTGGCAGCAGCGCGGCTTCGATATCGGCGAGGGCGTACAGCGCTTCGCGCAAGGCGAAAGTGACGCCCGGTCCGACTTTGAGGATCGCGAAGCCGTCGCGCACTAATGCATCGAGCGCTTCGGGCTTCTGGTAGTCGGTCGAGTGCGCTTCGAACACCATCCCGGGCATGTCCTTCAGCGCGTGCGACAGACCCGTCGCGAGCTCCGGGCGGTAGTCGATCACTTTCGTATGATCGAACTCGACGCCCGGTTGCACGACCAGAGCAATCACGCGCTGCCACGCGTCGTCGAGCTTGCGCGCGCGCCACGCTTCCCGATGCACCGCGACGGTTTCGAGCGCCGCCTCGCGGCTCGTCACGTCGACGGTATTGAGCGTTTCGCTCGCGCCGCCCGGCACCGGCACTTCGGTGCCGACCACGTAGACCGGCGCTTTGCCGATGGCGAGGCGCGCCGCAGCGGCTTCGGCAACCGCGCACAAACGCGCGGCGCGCTCAGCCACCACGCTGTCGGACAGCCGCTCGGGATCGCCGCCGCACGCCATGCTGGTGTCGAGGTGAATCTTCGTGTAACCAGCGGACACGTACGCGTCGATCAACGCCTCGGCGCGCGTCATCGCTTCTTCCGCGGGCAGGCTGCGCCACGCGTTCGGTCCGAGATGGTCGCCGCCGAGAATCAGGTGCTCGCGAGCGAAGCCGACGTCGTCGGCGATCGACTGGACGAAGCGGACGAAGTCCGCCGGCTTCATGCCGGTGTAGCCGCCGAACTGATCGACCTGGTTCGACGTCGATTCGATCAACAGCGGCGTGCCGTCTTCGCGGGCCTGTTCCATCGCGGCGGCCAGCACCCACGGGTGCGCCGAACAGATCGAATAGATTCCCCTGAGCGACGCCGCGGCCGGATGACCGTTCGACAGACGCGCGACGATATCAGACATGGTGAATCTCCGTGTTCGCGATGAATTCATCGAGTTCGGCGAGCGTGGCGGTGCCTTCCATCGGACCGCGCACGGTGACCGCGCGCGCGCCGCTCGCGCAGGCGTAGCGCAATGATTGTTCGACGCTCATTGCCTGCGACCAGCACGCGATATACGTCGCGCCGAAGCAGTCGCCCGCGCCGGTCGGATCGACCTCGTCGACCACGAATGCGGGCAGGTGAATCTCGCGCGCGCCGTCGTAATAGCTGCAGCCGTCCTTGCCGCGTTTGACGATGACTTCCCGCACCCCGCGTTCGAGTAGTTCGTCGATCGCCGCACGCTCCGAACTCGCGCTCGCCAGCAGGGTCACTTCGTGGCCGCTTGGCAGGAAAACGTCGGTGTAGTCGAGGATGAAATCGAGCGCCTCGCGCATCTCGGGAATGCGCAGCATCTCTTTGCGGATGTTCGGATCGAAGCTGACCGTGCCGCCCTGTCCCTTGACCGTTTCGATCATCTTCTTCATGGCTTCGATGATCCGGAACGAGAACAGCGACGAGCCCATCACATGGAAATGACTGCAGTCCTTCAGCTGTTCGTCGCGGATATTCGCAACCGAAAAGCGTGCCGACGCGCTGTTCGTGATGTTGAAGATGAAGTCGCGCTCGCCGTCCTGGCGATACGTGACGAACGCGCTGCCGGTCGTCGCACCCTTGATCACCGCGATGCCGGACACGTCCACGCCATCATGGCGCAGGCGTTCGACGTTCAGCGTGCCGAAATCGTCGTCGCCGACGCAGCCGATCATCGCGCAGCGGCTGCCCATGTGTGCGACCTGGTCGATGAAGATGGCGGGCGCACCGCTCGCATACGGGCCGATCAGCGTGCCGGGCTGGCGGAACGACTGGCCGCGCTCGGTTGCCATGATCTCGACGAGAATCTCGCCCATCGTCAGGATGGCGCCGCCGGTTCTGGCGGAAGGTTTTTCCAGATCACGCATGGCGTTTCTTCGTTTGAACATCGATGCAGACGGCGACGAGAATCACGACGCCCTTCACGATGAGTTGGTAGAAATAGGGGACGCTCAGCAGGTTCATGCCGTTGTTGATCACGCCAATGATCAACGCGCCGATCAGGGTGCCCATGATGGTGCCGTAGCCGCCGCTCAGGCTGGTGCCGCCAAGCACGGCCGCGGCGATCGCGTCGAGCTCGTAGCCCATCCCGGCGTTCGGTTGCGCGGAATAGAGGCGCGAGGTCATCAGCACGCCGCCGATGCTCGCCATCAGCCCGGAAATCATGAAAATGCCGATCCGCAGGCGGTTGACGTTGATGCCCGAATACAGCGCGGCCTCCCGATTGCCGCCGGCGAGATACGCCTTGCGGCCGAACACGGTGCGCGACAGCACGAAATGGTTGATCAGCAGAAGCGCCGCGAGCACCCAGATCGGAAACGCGATGCCGAGCAGCGTGCCGTTGCCGAGCGCGGCGAAGCGGTCGTCGTCGACGGAAATCGGCAAGCCGTTCGAGGTGATATACGCGAAGCCGCGAAACACGCCCATCGTCGCGACGGTCACGATGAACGACGGGATCGTCAGCATCGCCGAGAGCGCGCCGTTGATCCAGCCGAGCACGAGTCCCGCGAGCATCGCGGCGAGCACCGCGAACGCCGGATGCAGGCCGTGCTGCATCGCGTATGCGGCGATCCCGCCGACCAGCGCCATCACCGCGCCGACCGACAGGTCGATATCGCCGAGCAGCAGCACGTAGGTCATGCCGAAGCCGAGGATCGCGATGATCGACACTTGCATCACGATGTTCAGCAGGTTGTTCAGCGCCAGAAAATTTGACGACAGCAGCGCGAACAGCACGCACAGCGCAATCAGCCCGCAGACGATCCCGCCATAGTGCCGCACGAGCCGCGACACTGTTCCCCGGCCGGCCGGCGTGCCGCGCTGGCCGCCGTCCTGGCCGGTTTGCTGATCCGCGTGAAGAGAGGTGGATTTCATGACTGCATGGCTCCCGTTGCATACGACATCACGGTTTCAGGCGTGAGCCCGGCCGTGTCGAACTGTTTGACGATCCGTTTCTCGCGCATCACCGCGAGGCGGTCGCTCATCGCGAGCGCCTCGGGCAATTCGGACGACACCAGCACGATGGCGGTGCCCGCCGCGGCGAGTTCGCGAATCACGCGATAGATTTCGAATTTCGCGCCGACATCGACACCACGGGTCGGCTCGTCGAGGATCAGCAGTTTCGGCTTCAGCGCGAGCCATTTGGAGAACACGACTTTCTGCTGATTGCCGCCGCTCAGATCGCCCACGCGTTGATAGGGGCCGTGCGCCTTGATGTTCATCCGCGTCATCGCGCTGGCGGTCTGGTCGTCTTCGAAGCGGCTTCGCAGAATGCCGAAGCGCGAGCCTTTGCGCTCGAAGCTGGCCATCGTCACGTTTTGCGCGATCGAGTGCATCAGCACGAGGCCCTGGTGCTTGCGATCTTCGGTGACGAAGGCGATGCCGGCGGAGATCGCATCTTCGGGCGAACGCAACGTCAGGGGTTTGCCGTTCATCACGATCTCGCCTTGCGTACGGCCGATGCCGAACAGCGCGTTCATCACGTCGGAACGCCCCGCGCCGATCAACCCAAAGAAGCCGACTATCTCGCCTGGATGCACGTCGAACGAGATGTCGTGGAACCGGGCGTCGAGCGTCAGGTTGCGAACTTCGAGCAGGGCCTTTTCACCCCGTACGTACGGCGCGGCGCGACGCGGATAGACGTCGCTCATTTCGCGGCCGACCATCAATGCGATCAGCGCGCCGATGGTTGTGTCGGTCTTGTTTTCGGTGGTGATGTAGCGGCCGTCGCGCATCACCGAGATGTCGTCGGAGATGCGCATGATTTCGTCCATCCGGTGCGAGATGTAGACAATCGCCTTGCCCCGCGCCTTCAGTTTCATCACGATGTCGAACAGCAGGTCGGCGTCGCGGTCGGAGAGCGACGACGTCGGTTCGTCCATGATCACGAGGTCGGCGTCGCGGCTCAATGCCTTGGCGATTTCGACCAGTTGCCGCTCGGCCATCGACAGTCGCGCCACCGGCGCGGCCGGGTCGATCGGAATGCCGAGTTCATCGAGCAGTTCGCGCGTGCGGCGCCTCAACTGCCGGAAATCGACGACGCCGAAATGCCGGGGCTCGTGCCCCGCGAAGATGTTCTCCGCCACGCTCAGATTCGCGGCGAGGCTGAGTTCCTGATAGATGATCGACACGCCGGCGTGCTGCGCGTCGGCGGGTCGGCTGAACACGACCGGCGCACCGTTGAGCAGCAGTTCGCCGCGCGTGGGCTGGTACACGCCCGCGAGGATTTTCATCAGCGTGGATTTGCCCGCGCCGTTCTCGCCGAGCAAGGTATGCACGCGGCCGCGCCGCAGCTTGAGCGAGACCTCCTTGATCGCCTCGACCGGCCCGAACGACTTGGCGATGCCGCGCAATTCGAAGAGCGGCGCCAGCGCGCTCGCGCCGTCGTGGCCGGCCACCGGGCTTGCGCCCGATGCGCCGCTCGATGGCGCTGGCTGAACCGGCCCGGGCCGGCGTGCATCGGCGCGCGCGTTCATTTTGCGGCTTGTTGCGCGTTTTCATGCAGATAGACACCCGGCGTCACGGGAATCGTTTTCGCGACCGCCTGCTTGCCCGCGACCTTGACGGCGGTATCGACCGCAAGCGCGCCCATCTTCTCCGGATACTGACGGATCACGCCGACGAAGTTCGGGTTCTTGTCCACGGCCGCGCGTGCTTCGGGCATCCCGTCGAAGCCGATCACCTTGATGTGATTGCCCGCCGATTTACCGGCTACGGCCGCGGCCATCGCCGCATCGTCGCCGAAACCGAAAATGCCGTCGAGGTCGGGATGCGCCTGCAACATGTTTTGCGCGGCGCTCAATGCGTCGGCCCGCGTGATGCCCGGCTGCACGGCGACGACCTGAACACCCGGACAGGCGCCCAGTGCCTTCTTGAAGCCGTTCACGCGATCGATCACCGACTGGATCGTCGGGTAGTCGATGATGCCGACCTTGCCCTTGCCGCCGAGCACCTTGCACATCAACTGCCCCGCGCTCTGGCCGCCCGCATAGTTGTCGGTGGCGATGTGCGACGCGACTTCGACGCCTTGCGCCTGAATGTCGACGGTGATCACCGGAATGCCGGCGTGCTGGGCCGTGAGCACGGCCGCCTTCACGCCCTTCGAGTCCACCGGCGACAGCACGATGACGTCGACCTTGCGCGTCACGAAGTCCTGCACGTCGGCGATCTGCTTGCTCAGATCCTGGTTCGCAATCGAAATATCGAGTTGCGCGTGATCCTTCGCCGCTTCCTGCTTCATCGCGTCGGCCAGCGCGACGTAAAACGGATGCTGCTGCGTCAGCAGAGATACGCCGATTTTCACGTCGGCGGCGTGGGCGGCGGGCGATGCGGCGATCAGCGTCGCGGTGGCGATCGTCGACAGCATCGCCATGAATGAGGTGCGCTTGGTCATGGTGTCTCTTCCTTTGATTGGATCAATGCGTGGCTTGACGGAATTCGAGAATTCCGTTTTCTCGTCGGTATAAGTCCAGTTGCTTGGCGGGAAACAGGTCCATCGTCGGCGGGTCGATGCCGTCGTCGATCACGACGACGTCGAGGTCGGCGAGATTGCAGAACACATGGCCGTCGCGTTCGGACAAACGCGGTTGCCACGCGACCACGACGCTGCGGGTCGCGGCGACGGTCGCGGCCCGGAACACGCGCGCGAGGGCCGGGTCGGCGCACAACAGGTTGCCGTCGGCGTCGAGTCCGGAGGCTTCGAGAATGCATAGATCGAGCGAGCGCGCCTTGACCGAGCGTTCGGCATCCGGGCCGGTCAGCACGGTGTTGTTCTGGTCGAGATGGCCGCCGGTCAGTTGCAGTTCGCAATGGATGAAGCGCTGCGCCGTTTGCGCCATCGCGATGTCGTTGAGGAGCAACGCGAGGTTGGTGCGATCCGACAGAAGCGGCAGCAGCTTGTGGACGATCGCGCCTGCGCCGAGCATCACCGACGCGTAGTCGCCCACCGACTCGGCCGCGAGCCGCGCGACCGACATTTCGCCGGCCTTGCGGGCTGCGACATCCGACAGCGGCGTCAATACGCTTTCGTCGGGACGCTGCGCGAGGTAGCGCGCCTTGCCGAACGAGCGCACCAGATAGCGCTGTTCTTCGAGATACGTCAGATCGCTGCGGATCGTCACGCTGGAGACGTCGAACGCCTGGCTCAGTTCTTCAACCGACACTTCGCCGCGCTTGCGAACCATCTCGACAATCTGCAGCCGTCGCTTCAGTGAACTCTTGCTCGCCAGCATGTCTCCGCTCTTCAAGTGATGACTTTCGTTTCGAAGGAGTTTAGTTTCGAAACGAAAGTTGGTCAACGGATTCAGCATCCGAGGACATCAAGGTTTTCCCTGGCCATCGAACTGAGCGAGTTGGGGGGAGACGTTTCGGCGGCGGAGTGGGGGCGTCGGAGTTTTTTAGGGCCGGTCCTCCAGTAGGCCGGGGCGCCGGACCGTAAAGATTGGTCGCGCCGCGCCGTTACCCACTGATGACTGACCAACACGACCGCTTCCCCGACGAAGCTTTCCCGCCCGAACTGGAAGCCTTCGCTTTTTGCGCGATGGTCGACGCGATCCGCAAAGCTCAGGGGCGCGAAGACCCGGCATCATTCGAAGCAGGGTCGCTGGAAAGAGCGCGGGCGGAGATTGATTTGATCGTCGACACCCTGCGGATGATCGGCATCGATCCTGATGATGATGAGCGGCAATGAGGCCGGTGCGAGGCGAGAGGGCTCGACCGTGATCCATGCACGCGGGGCTCCTCCGAAATGCCAGGACGTCCCGCTCACACATGCATACGTGCGAGGCAATACCGTCAAGTTCTACGACTGGCTGGAAGCAGCGGAGGTCAGGACCCTGCCGAAAGGCCTGCGAACTGGATCTGCGGTGATTGCCATACCGGTAGTCTGGGTCCGGTGGCCAATGCGGGAGGCAATGTCCGGTCCAGATTCGCGATCTGGACCAGACGGTGATCGGCAACCCACTCACTTCATGCGTCACCCACTCTGAACGCGTTGACTCGGTTCAGGCGATCACGCGGACATAAGGTTGCGACAACGCCTTCGACGACCTGATCAGGTCTTCCAGCATCATCGCGCGCTTGTCCGGATTCGTGTCCCGGCTGGTCATGAAGCAGAGCGCCGCGACGGGGAGACCCGCGCGGTCACGGATAGGCGCCGCCATGCAGAGTCGAAAAGTGTGGGATAGACCTTCGGTGCAACAGTATCCCTGCTCAGCGGCCCGCTCGACATCTGACAGAAAGTCCCGGAAATCAATGTGTCTGCCGTTGTCGAGGATAAAGTCTTCGTCCGGGATCAAGCTGCGAATTTCCTCCGCCCGCATATGGGCGAGCAGCAGACGGCCCGAAGCGGTCCATGGAATCGGCACCTTCACGCCGATGTCGGAACTGATATTGAATGGTCGCGAGCTGTTCTCCGACAGAACCACGGTGTACTTGTTGCCTTCGAGCATGCACAACTGCGCGGTTTCGTCGTGCGTCCGGACGAGCGCGAGGATCGCCTGGTGGGCGCGGCTGATCAGATCGTTATGGACGGCGTAGTCGGAGCCGTAGTAATGCATCTCGCGGCCGAAAAACACGCTCCCGTCCGCCGTTGTCTCGAGCCATCCGGCTTCAGTGAGCATGGTGACCAGTTCGTAAATACTCGAGCGCGGCGCGCCGGTCGCTTCAATCAGTTCGCGCATCGCCATCGGACGCCGCGCGATATGCAACTGCTTGAGAATGCCGATGACGCGGTCAACTCCCCTGGCCCTCGATGATTCTGGTGCGGACATTCCTTGAACTCCGTCGGCGATAGGGATCGCGATCTATTTTTGGGTGACGCGAGTTTAGCGCGTAAAGGACGACGCTTGGCCATTGCGCGGCCCATAGAGGCGCGACGCCTTGCTGGGATGCTCAATGATCGAGCACGCGATGCAGGAACTGACGCGTACGTTCATTCTGCGGGTTCACGAAGATCTGCTCAGGCGCGCCCTGTTCCGCAATCACACCCTTATCCATGAACACGACGCGGTCGGCGGTCTTCCGCGCGAAGCCCATTTCGTGTGTGACAACGACCATGGTCATCCCGTCGCGCGCCAGTCCGCGCATGACTTCGGTCACCTCCCCGACGAGCTCCGGGTCGAGGGCGGACGTGGCTTCGTCGAAGAACATGATGCCCGGCTCGACGGCCAACGCTCTCGCGATCGCGACACGCTGCTGTTGCCCGCCGGAGAGCTGGCTGGGGTAGTGCTCGGCTCTATCGGCAAGGCCCACGCGGTCAAGCGCGTCCATCGCACGTTTCTTCGCGTCCGCGGCGCTCATCTTGCGTGCCTTGATCAGCGCGAGCGTCACATTGCCCAGCGCGCTCTTGTGCGGAAACAGGTTGAACTGCTGGAACACCATGCCGACATGACCGCGGATTTCCTTAGCCCGGCGCGCATCGTGCAGCGGCACTTCGTTGACCCAGACTTCGCCCGTGTCGGCCGTTTCCAGACCGCTCATGATGCGCAGCACCGTGCTCTTGCCCGAGCCCGATGCGCCGATCAGCACGAGCACTTCGCCGGGCCGCACATCGAGGTTGATCGCCTTCAGCACCTGTGTAGCGCCGAACGACTTGCTGACACCGGTGAGATTGATGATGGGCTTTGACGTAGTGACAGTGGTCATGACAACAGGCTCCTTCTTCGGTCATGGTGGCGCACCCACTGCGACAGTGGAAAGCACACGATGAAATAAATCACGGCAACGAGTCCATAAATCTCCACCGGTTTGCCGACCCGGTCGACGATGGCCTGGCCACCATGCATCAATTCCGACATACCGATCATGCTGACGATCGACGTATCCTTGATCAGCGACAAATATTGGCCGATGAGCGGCGGCATCACGATCTTTCCGGTCTGCGGCAGGATCACAGAAAAGAACGCCTGGGTCTTGCTGAGCCCGAGGATCTGCGACACCTCCCACTGGCCCTTCGGTACGGCTTCGATGCCGGAGCGGAATACTTCGGCGATGTAGGCGCCTTGATACACGCTCAAGCCCACGACACCCGCTGCGAAAACATCTATCGCGTAGCCGAAGTACGACACGCCGAAATAGATGAACATCAGTGTGATCAGCACCGGTGTGCCACGAAATAGTTCGGTATAGAGCCTGGCGATGCGCGGCGTGCCCCATGGACCGAATGAACGCAATACGGCTGCCAGCAGTCCGATAAGCGTTCCGCCGACGATCGACGCCGCAGACAGAAGCAGTGTCGCCAGTAATCCCTGGAACAGGATCGCCAGGCTGGTCATTAACAATTCGCTCGACATATTCGATCTCCCGTTTGAGCGCTTAAGTACGATCGGCCTGACGCGCGAGAAGGAACAGCCGGCGCGTGCGTTTCTTCATGACGAGCGGCGGATGAAAAACACGCACGCCGATCTGACCCGCCAGCCACGACAGCAGATTGCTCAGGAACAGATAGGCAATCAGCGTGATCGAAAACGTCTGGATATAAAGCAGCGTGCGCGCGTTGATCACCGTCGCGGTTCCGCTCAATTCCGGCAGCGCGATCGCCGACAGGAGCGACGTGCCGAGCAACAGCTGGATCAGGTTGTTGACGATCGCCGGATAGACGGCTCGCGCAGCCTGCGGCAGAACCACCTCGATGAAGATCTGCGAACGTTCCAGTCCAAGGATCGACGCCGCCTCAAGCTGCCCGCGCGGCACGGACTGGATACCGGCTCGAAACACTTCGGCCAGATACGCGCCGACGTTCACCCCTAACGCAATGACACCGGCTGTATAGGCATTGAGCGTGATGCCAAGCGATGGCAACCCGAAGAACACGATGAAGATCTGCAACAGTACCGGCGTATTGCGGATCGCTTCGACATACACCCTTGCGATCGCCCGCAGCAGCCCGACGCGCGACGAGCTCGCGAGTGCGGTCAGCAAGCCAAGCAGCATCGCGAGGACGAAGGCCAGCAGCGTGACCTGGAGCGTCAGCCACGACGCGCGAACGAAATCGTTCCAATAACCCGCAAGGGTCACCCATTCATAACTCATGGTTCCTCCGTCGATCGACCCGCGCGGCGCCAGCGGGGATTCAGTACTGCGGGTTCAGCGGGAAGCGCGGCTCGGCGCCGAACCACTTCTTGTAGAGCTGCGCGTTCTGCTTCGATGCGTTGACCTGGAACAGGAACAGGTTCAGGTAGTTGAGCCAGACCTCATCGCCTGCCTTCACGCCGAACGCGTTGTATTCGAGCGGAACCAGCGCTTCGTTGGTGACGGTCAGATCGGGATCGAGCGATGCCTGATAGGCGAGAAAGTTGTTGTCCTCGATCATCGCATCGGCCTGTCCCTGCTTGACGGCGAGGATCGCAGCCTGCGAGCTGTCGAATTCCTGGATCTTGACCTTCATGTTCAGCGAGCGCACCTCATCGCCGTTGGTCGAGCCCTTGACCGTTGCAATCGTGCGATCCGACATGTCGTTGATGGACTTGATGCCGCTGCTCTTCTTGACCAGCAGTGCCTCACTCGCGACCACATAGGGATTCGTGAACGCGATTTCCTTCGCTCGCTCGAGGTTGCGGGTGAAGTTGCAGAAGACGACGTCGACCTTGCTGGTTTGCAGGTTCGGAATCCGGTTGGCGCTCGTCGTATTCACGACTTCGAGCTTGACGCCCATCTGCTTCGCGAGTTCTTTCGCCAGGTCGACGTCGTAGCCGTCGGGTTGGCCGTCCTTGTTGTAGAAGCCGAACGGCGCGAAGGTCAAGCAGTCGCCTACGCGCAGCGTGCCGCGTTGCAGGACCTGCTTCAGCGTCGAATCAACTGCGGCACCCTGCTCCGGCGGGGCAACCTTTGTGCAACCGGCGAGGATCAACAGACCGGCCACTGCGAATAAACAGGTGAACTTTGCGCTTTCCCTGACAAATCTCATTTTTCGTCCCGATCTCGTGAGAAGTCCATGCGTGTACACAAGCGGCGTCAAGAAGACCTTCGCGGCACTCTCCGATCGATGAAATCGACGCGATCGCGCGCTAACGCCTGGCTGTCCGATATATCGGATTCATGTCCGACACAGCAGATGACGGCCAGTGTTTCACGGGAAAAAAATAGTTGCAATGGGGTATACGCGGGCACTTCCCGGGTTTGAACGCCCGCCGATTGACTGCTTGCGCCGACGACGTCAGTGGTTCACATTGAGGCGACGCACAACTGAAGACCGCCTGCCCGCATTCGCCGGACCGGCCGGGAGACAAGCGATGCAGAACGACAGACCGCCGCCGCGGCGCGTGGCATTCGACAAAGGGATCAGGATGGGCGGCTCGGGATGGTTCGGCCGATGGCTGGCCGTCGTCCTGGGCGCGATCGTATTCGTGGCGGCCGCGATGCTGTCGGTGGTGCTGCTCGCTGTGCTGTTCGCGGTGGGCACGATCGTCGGCGGCTATCTTTGGTGGAAGACGCGCGCACTGCGCAAACAGGCGCGCGCGTTCGGCGACGACGGCCGGACCGTCGACGTCGAGGTCGTCCATAAGGACTCGCCTGGGGACGATTCCGCGAAACGCTGACGATCGCAAACAAAAGGCGAGAGGAATAATGTGACAGGCCCTTTGGAAAGGACCGCATTCACCGGCTATGGTGACTGGGTGACTTCCAGCCCATCATCGTCTCGGCGCTCCATTCAGCCGGGGTGAGTTTGGAGATGACGAAATCGGCCAACGCGCTAACCTTTGCTGGCCGTGCGCGAACAGTGGGTGTGACGAAATACAGGCCGCCTTCCGGCAAGCGCCAATCGGTCAACAGCGGTTCAAGCTGTTTGTCGGCGAAATACTGTGTCGCAACGAACTCGGGCAGCTCGGTAATGGCAAGTCCCGCGAGGAGCGTGGGCAGTAACCCTTCCACGTTTGTCGCGCGCAACGCCCCGGTCGGCGTAATCGTGCACTCCTCACCGCTTTTGTGGGTAAATCGCCAAACGTCCCGCTTGCTTCTGTTGGCGAAGGTAAGGCACTGGTGCGCGCCAAGATCATGGGGGTGCTGCGGGCGACCATAACGGGACAGATAGGCCGGAGAAGCCACGATAAACCGGCGCACGGGTGCGATGAGACGTGCAGCGAGTGTCGAATCTTCCATGATGGCGATACGGAGGGCGGCGTCAAAGCCATCACCGATCAGATCCGCATGGGCGTCCGTGAGATGCAGTTCCACGGCAATATCCGGATAGGTGCGGAAGAACTCCGGCAGCAGTGGGGCAACCCAGCGCGCGCCAAAGGACAGTGGCGCAGCGAGCTTGACCAGACCACGCGGTCGGCTTGACGTCTCGCGCGCGATGTCCTCAGCTTCTTCGGCGTCGGCGTAGATTTTCGACGCGCGCTCGGCGAGCATATGGCCATAGTCCGTGAGCGCAAGCCGTCGGGAGGTGCGGTTAAAAAGCCGCCCTCCCAGTCGCTCCTCGAGGCGGGTGACGGCCCGAGACACCGTGGCAACGGAGACGCCCATTGTCGCCGCAGCAGCAGCGAACGAACCTTCTTCGGCGACCTTCGCGAACATCGCGAATCCTTCAAAGTCAGGTAACTTTGACATCGACAATCCTGCAACGATGGTTTTCAGTCATTTCTCTTTCGAAAATTAGCACGCTGCCATAGATTTGTCTCGTCACACAGGAGATAAATCATGGTACGTAAACTGGAAGGAAAGATAGCCGTCGTCACCGGCGGCACAACGGGTATCGGCCTTGCCACCGCGAGGCGTTTTGTGGCCGAGGGTGCGAGGGTCTTTGTGACCGGCCGCCGTTCGACGGAACTCGATGCCGCTGCTGCAGCGATCGGGCCGAGCGCGACCGGCGTGCAGGCGGACTCCGCCAATCTTGACGACCTCAACCGGCTCTATGAGCGCGTAAAGACCGAGGCAGGCCGCATCGATGTACTGTTCGTCAATGCGGGCGGTGGCTCTATGTTGCCCTTGGGGTCAATCACCGAAGAGCAGTATGACGACACGTTCGGTCGCAATGTGAAGGGCGTGCTCTTTACGGTGCAGAAGGCGTTGCCGCTTCTCGTCGACGGCGCCTCGGTGATACTCACTGGGTCCAACGTCAGCATCAAGGGCACGCCGGCGTTCAGTGTCTATAGCGCATCCAAGGCCGCGGTGCGCAACCTCGCCCGGAGCTGGACGCTGGACCTGAAGTCGCGCGGCATCCGCGTGAACGTCATTAGCCCGGGTCCGATCAAGACGCCAGGCCTTGTCGATCTGGCCGGCCCCGATAGCGCGCAGCAGCAGAGCATGCTCGACTACATGGCCTCGACCATCCCGCTCGGGCGCGTCGGCGATCCTGACGAAGTCGCGGGCGCCGCCGCCTTTCTCGCTTCCTCCGATTCGAGCTTCATCGCCGGCACGGAAATCTTCGTCGATGGTGGACAAGCTCAGATTTGACGAAAGGCCCCAGATCAGCCGGCGATTCGATACCGGCTGCTCAATTCCGAGCGTTCGCCCCGCCCAACAGTGTCAAAGTCCCCATCGCGCTGGCACTCGCTCAGTAGTGCGATGAAAAAACGCATTCTTTCTATATTCACGCGACGTGACCTGGCTCAGTGAGTAGTCAATCAGCAAGGAGAATTGTTATGACCGACCGTATCAACGAACTGCTCTGTCGCAACCTTCAGGAGGTCTTTGGCGAGGGCGACGCAACGCGTCGTCGCGCGGCAATCGAGGAACTCTATACCGAGGACTGCGTGCTCTACGCGCCTCCGGGTGTATTCGTCGGGCACGATGCGCTCGACACCTTCGCTGGGGAACTTCGCGCGACGCACCCGCATTTCGCCTATGTGCCGCACGGAGAGGCTCAGGCCCTGCACGACGCTGGCCGCCTGGCGTGGGGGTCCGGCCCGCGGGGCGCGGCCCCGGAGTATACGGGCGTGGATGTAATCATCGTTCGCGATGAGAAGATTGCTGCGCTCTACGTTTTCCTCGACTCCATGCCTGCATAACCCGGTGGGCGCCCCCATTCAGGAAGACTAGCAACCTCAATGACTTGAAGGCGACGCCCCGTTGCAGTGCACGCGAGGCCGGCGTCGGCTAGAAAATCACGTAGATTTTCCGCATCGTTTCATTCACCTCCCACAATCCTTCAGTGTTCGCTTCGAAGAACAACGTATCGCCGCCGGTAAAGTGAATCGTGTCTTCGCCGTCCGGCGTGAACGATCCCGCACCCGTCAGAAAATGCATCACTTCGGCCTGTTTGACCGAGCGGCGGTACGTCCCCGGCGAGCATTCGAACACGCCTGCATCGACCGCCTCCGCGCCCGGAATCACGTATTGACGCCCTGAGACCCGAGCCGGTTCGGTGCCCGGCAGAGCGGCGGTTCCCCAGTCTTCGAGCGGTTGAAGCCGTACGGCCTGTTTGATCTGCTGAACTTTCACGAGATGCTGCCCTGGACGTTGAATGGGTAGACTGGAAATACGCTGAGCTCACGCGCGCTCGATGCGCTGCTCGATCTTGCCGAGCCGCACGACGGTCACGCCGGGACGTAGTTGACGCAGCGAAGGCATCACGAGCATGCAATCGTCGTAAGGCGTGACAACCGGTTGGCCGTCCGACCAGCCGATCACCGTTCCCGCCTTATCGAAGATTTCGAGCCCGCTGTACGGACCCGCAAAGCGGAAATCCATGCTCTTTGCGACGACCGGTTCGGTCACGCGCACCACATGGAGCGACGATGGCAACGGCGCGAGCCAGCCATCAGGCAGATCGTTTTCGTCGACCACACCGGCCAGCAGCAAAAAGCGCGCAGTCGTGTCGCGCGCAACCGTCACCGCGCTCTTTTCCCAATGTTGGCCGCATTCGATCAGCAGGGCGTTTTTCGGGCTCGTGTCGCGACCGAAGTCTTCGTAGTCGCGCATCCGGCGTCCTTCCGGATGGCCTTCGTCGCAGATCACGGTGGCGGGCGTGCCGAGTTGGACCGCTAGCGCGATCCCTTTGTCGAGCGGACCGGCGACGATCAGCGGCGCGCTTTTCTCGTGCATCGAATGCAGGTCGAGCAATGCATCGACGGTGTCGATCACCGGACGCATCTGACGCGCGCGTTCGAGTTCGCTCGATGTGCGCGACAGGTCGTCGAGCACGCTTGCGGTCCACACGCGATTGAAGTCCTGATCGACGAAGCGCGCGGCGTCGGGGTGTTCCGGATCGAAACGCGCGTACGCATCGACGTTGGCGAACGACAGCGTCAGCTTGCCGCGCCGTGGCCGTAACCCGGCGCGCAACAGCGCATCCACGACGATTG
Organism: Paraburkholderia sediminicola; assembly: GCF_046026895.1. Lineage (GTDB taxonomy): Bacteria > Pseudomonadota > Gammaproteobacteria > Burkholderiales > Burkholderiaceae > Paraburkholderia > Paraburkholderia sediminicola_C. Next base: position 75,905 of record NZ_JAQQEU010000031.1, on the reverse strand, counting down.
CGCCACACACTTCGTTGCCGTGTGTCAGCGCATTGATCATGACATGCGGGCCGGGCGTGCCCGAGTCGAACGTGTGCACGTAGGCAATGCCGGTGTTGCCTTCGGCATGCGCGGAAATGTCGGGGAATTCGATTTCGATCGGATACGCGTGGTTCGCATGGTTCGCTTCGTTGCTCATTCCAATCCTCCCTGACACAGGTATTTGATCGACAGATAGTCGTCGAGGCCGTATTTCGAGCCTTCGCGGCCGTAGCCCGATTCCTTCACGCCGCCGAACGGCGCGGCTTCGGACGACAGCGCACCTTCGTTGATGCCAACAATCCCGGCTTCCAGCGCTCGCGATACGCGTTCGATGCGGCGCGGATTCTCGCTGTAGAAATATGCGGCAAGACCGAATGGCGTGTCGTTCGCCGCATCGACGGCTTGCTGTTCGGTGTCGAAACGGAACAGCGGCACGACCGGCCCGAAGGTTTCCTCGCCGCACAGCGCCATCTTTGACGACGCGTCGCCCAGCACGGTCGGCGCATAGTAGTTCGGTCCGAGTTCGGTCAGACGGCGACCGCCTGTCAGCAGGGTCGCGCCGTTGGCGAGCGCATCCTCGACGTGACGCGCGATCTTGTCGACCGCCCGCAGATTGATCATCGGACCGATTTGCGACGCGTCGTCCGTCGCCGGTCCGACGCGCAATGCGGCGACCCGATCACGCAAACGCGCGGCGAAGCGATCGTAAATGCGGTCCTGGACATACACACGGTTCGGACACACGCAGGTCTGTCCGCCGTTGCGCAATTTCGCTGCAAGCAGACCCTCGACCGCCGCGTCGAGATCCGCATCGTCAAAGACGATGAAAGGCGCATTGCCGCCCAGCTCCAGTGACAGCTTCTTGAGCGTTCCCGCCGATTCGCGTGCCAGATACTTGCCGACCGGCGTCGAGCCGGTAAACGTGATCTTGCGTACGCGACTATCGCCGAGCCAGTCGGCGACCGCTTCCACCGCCGATTCGCGCGACGACGCGATCAGGTTCAGCACGCCCGCCGGGACACCCGCTTCGTGCGCAAGCTGGACCAGCGCGAGCGCGGTCAGCGGCGTGTCTTCAGCCGGTTTGCCGACCACCGTGCAGCCTGCCGCGAGTGCAGGCGCGATCTTGCGCGCGATCATCGCAAGCGGAAAATTCCACGGCGTGATCGCGGCGACGATACCGATCGGCTCCTTCACCGCGCTCATCTTCTTGCCGCGCTGCCGCTGCGGGATCAGGTCGCCGTAGATGCGCGTGGCTTCGTCCGCGAACCACGCGACATAGGACGCGCCATACGCGACTTCGCCGCGTCCTTCCGCGAGCGGCTTGCCCTGTTCGAGCGAGATCAGCGCGGCGAGCGCATCCTGATTCGCGAGAATGAGCGCGTGCCAGCGATGCAGCACCGCCGCGCGTTCGGTGGGCAGCCGGGCGCGCCATTGCGGCAGCGCGCGGGCGGCGGCGTCGGTGGCGGCGCGTGCGTCTTGCGGGCCGCTGTCGGCGACTTCGGCGATGCACTCGCCGGTCGCGGGATCGGTGACGACGAAGCGCTTGCCGCTTTGCGCGGCAACCCAGCGTCCGTCGATAAAGTTGTCCGCGCGGATCAGCGGACGCGCTTGCTGTTCAAGTGACATGGCGGTTTCGTCGTTGGTTGGTGACTGCGTGTGCCTGGTACGTGCGTCGCAGATGAGTTGTGCGCGCCTCGCGAGACTAGCGCGCTTCGGTTCCGGCGATCCGTGCAGCGAGTGCCTTGCCGACTTCCGTCGTGTTCGCTTTGCCGCCGAGGTCGCCGGTGCGCGGGCCTTCCTTCAGCACATGCTGGATCGCTTGGAGCATGGCGTCGTGTGCTTCGCGTTCGATGCCTTCGCCGTTGCCGAGGAAATCGAGCATCATCGCCGCCGACCATACCATCGCAACCGGATTGGCGATGTTCTTGCCCGCGATATCCGGTGCGGAGCCGTGAACCGGTTCGAACAGCGAAGGAAACGTGCGATCGGGATTCAGATTGCCCGACGGCGCAATGCCGATCGTGCCGGTGCATGCGGGGCCGAGGTCCGAAAGAATGTCGCCGAACAGGTTGGATGCAACCACCACATCGAAGCGGTCCGGGTTCAGCACGAAGCGCGCACACAGGATGTCGATGTGCTGTTTGTCCCACTTGATGTCCGGATAGCGCGCGGCCATTTCGGCGGCGCGGGCATCCCACCACGGCATGCTGATCGAGATACCGTTGCTCTCGGTCGCAACCGTGATCTTCTTCGCGCGACGCTGCGCGAGATCGAACGCGAACTTCAGCACGCGTTCGGTGCCGTGCCGCGTGAAGATGGATTGCTGCATCACGACTTCGCGCGCGGTGCCTTCGAACATGGTGCCGCCCACCGACGAATACTCGCCTTCGGTGTTTTCGCGCACGATCATGAAGTCGATATCGCCGGCCTTGCGGCCGGCCAGCGGCGACGGCACGCCTTCGAAGAGACGCGCGGGACGCAGGTTGATGTACTGGTCGAACTCGCGCCGGAACTTCAGCAGCGAACCCCACAGCGAGATATGGTCCGGGACTTTGTCGGGCCAGCCGACCGCGCCGAACAGGATCGCGTCGCAGTCTTGCAGTTGCGCTTTCCAGTCGTCCGGCATCATCTGGCCATGCTGTGCGTAGTAGTCGCAACTCGCCCACTCGATATGTTTGAAGTCGAACTTGATACCGAAACGTTGGCTCACGGCTTCGAGTGCGCGCAAGCCTTCGGGCATCACTTCGACGCCGATGCCGTCGCCGGGAATCACGGCAATGCGATAACTGCGGGTCATACCGGGTCTCTCCTGATAGGCGCGCACCAATGCGCTAGCGAAAAACGATGAGCTTTATTCTATGCGGGCGTGCACAGCATAAAAATCTGCATTTGACGCGCGGACGCGGCACGCGTTCCGAAAAGAGCGCGCGCACGCAATGCACGACGCTTTGCGGGCGTCGCGTGACATTGGCGAAAGGGAGATAAAGCGGAACGAAAGAAAGACGCGGTTGGCATGGAGCCAGGTGGTCAACCCCAAGTGATCGACCTCAAGCCGGCAACCTCAAGCAGACAAGCTCGAACAGCCGCCCTTGGCCCCGCGTCAATCGCTCAATTGTGGTTCTGCGAAAACAACGTTTCGAGCGGGTAGTGCGTCTTGATGAACGGCGTCTTGATGATCACGTAGCTGAAATACTTTTCAATGCCGATGTCGCGTTCGAGCAGCCGTTCGATGATGCTCTGGTAGTGGCTCACGCTGCGCGTCACGAATTTGAGCAGATAGTCGTAGCCGCCGCTCGCGAGATGGCACTCGACAATTTCGTCCACGTCGCGAACCGCCGCGACGAACTTGATGAAGTCTTCACGGCGATGATCGGCAAGCGTGACTTCGGTGAACACGACTTGTACATCGCCGAGCTTTTCAAGCTGGATCTGTGCGCCATAGCCGACGATATAGCCGGCTTTCTCCAGGCGCTTCACACGGATCAGGCAGGGGCTGGGTGACAGCCCCACGGCATCGGCAAGTTCGACATTCGTAATGCGGCCCTTCTTCTGCAGTTGCGAAAGAATGCGCAGGTCAATCCGGTCCAGCTTGCAGTCGCTACTCATGTCTTGGTTCGGTCTGACGATCGAAGGGTTATGCTTTAAAAAAGCATGCCGATGTTATCACGCCGTTATGCCGCCGCGCGCCTTGTTCCGGGCGATCCCGCATGCGACGAGCCCTTGAGCGCGGCGCGGACCTCCGACTCGTTCATGACTTCGTCGAGCGTGCGTTTCAAGCGCGTGAACAGCAGGTCGAATTCGGCTTCCGTATAGCACAGCGCGGGAGCGAAACCGAGGATGTTGTCGCCGAATGCACGGAACACCAGCTGATTGCGATATGCCGCCGCGGCGATCCTGTCCGACAGCTTCAGCGACGGATCGAAGCCCTGCTTGCTTTCCTTGTCCGATACGAGTTCGAGCGCGCCGAGCAGGCCGCGATGCCGGGAATCGCCCACCAGCGGATGATCGAGCAGCGCATCGAGACCGGCAGCGAAGCGCGGTGCCTGCGCCTGGCCGTTCGCGAGCAGTCCGCCTTCGTGATAAAGCCGCAGCACTTCGAGGCCGATCGCCGCGCTAACCGGATGCGCGGAATACGTATGGCCGTGACCGACGATGGCCGTGTCGTTTGCTTGGCCGGCAATCCCCTGATAAATCGCGTCCGACATGAGCACGGCGCCCATTGGCGCGTAGCCGGCGGTCAAACCCTTCGCGACCGTCATCAGATCCGGTTCGACCTGCTCGGCCTCGCATGCGAACAGCGGGCCGGTGCGACCGAACCCGGTGATCACTTCATCGGCGAGGAAGAGGATGTCGAGGCGGCGGCACGCGTCGCGCATCGCCTTCAGCCAGCCGCCCGGCGGGACCACGACACCGCCTGAACCCTGGATGGGTTCGCAGAAGAACGCCGCGACGTTGTCCGCGCCGAGTTCAACGACTTTCGCTTCGAGCGCCGCGACCGACTTCGCGATCAGCGCCTTCGCGTCGATACCCGCCGGCTGGCGATACAGATAAGGTGATGGTAAATGATGCTGGCTCGGCAGCGGCAGGTCGAAGTTGCGATGAAACGCCGGCAACGCCGTCAGCCCCGCTCCGATCGAGGACGAGCCGTGATAGCCGCGTTCCAGCGCGATCATGTGCTTCTTCGACGGCCGGCCGGTCGCGTTGTAGTAATGCGTGATGAAGCGGATCGCGGAATCGACCGCATCGGAGCCGCCGAGCGTGAAGTACACATGTTGCAGCGACGCCGGGGCATACGACACCAGCTTCTCGGCCAGTTCGATCGCAGGCTCGGAGCCGAAGTGGAAATAGCCGGTCGCGTAAGGCAGGCGCGCCATCTGTTCGGCTGCGACCTTGACGATGCTGTCCTGGCCATAACCGACGTTCACGCACCACAGGCCAGAGAATGCGTCGAGCAGTTCGTTGCCATCGCGGTCGCGCAGATACGCGCCGTGGCCCGATTCGAGCACGGTGACGCCGCGTGCTTCATGCGCGCGGTAGTTGATGACCGGATGGATCAGGTGTTTGCGGTCGGCTTCGATAAGCGATTGGTTCGGCATGTTGGGTTCTCGTCGCGGGTTGGAGCGGAAGTGACTGTTGACCGGTCCATACTAACGATTGCCCGCTACCCGCCGTGCCGCCAAAAAAAAGCTCAAAGAGCGCAGCTGACGCGTTTTGCACCCAATGTGCAGCATATTCTGCCGCGCCCGCTTAACAGCGGTGCGTACGAGCGCATCACGCGCTCAATAGCCGCGCTCCCGGTCGATCTCGCCGAGCATCGCTTCCCCATTGCGATGACGGCGCAGGTTGTCGAGAACCGCATCGACGGCGCCGTCGGGACGCGTGGCGCTGGCGATATGCGGCGTGATGCGCACGCGCGGCTGCGTCCATAACGGATGATCGGCAGGCAGCGGCTCGGGATCGGTGACGTCGAGCACCGCATTGCGTAGACGTCCGCGGCGCAGTGCGTCGAGCAGATCGACGGTGTTCAGTTGCGGGCCCCGTCCCGTATGAATCAGCGATGCGCCGTCGGGCAACGCGTCGAACACCCGGCGCGACAGTAGCCCACGGGTTGCATCGGTCAGGGGCAACAGACAGACGAGCACATCGCTGCGGGCGAGGAATGCGTCGAGCGACGCGTCGCCCGCGTAACAGTCGACGCCCTCTATCTGGTGCGGCGAACGACTCCAGCCCGCACACGCGAAGCCGAACAGCTTCAGCCGTTCGAGCACCGCCGCGCCGAGCATGCCAAGGCCCAGCACGCCGACCCGGCGCGCCGACGCCGCTCTCACCGGCAACGCTTGCCACACGAGCGCCTGCTGCTGCAACGCGTAGTCGAACAGATCGCGATGCACGGCCAGCACGGCCTCGGTCACGTATTCGACCATGCCCTCGACGATGCCCGGCTCGATCATCCGCACGACCGGCAGATGCGGCGGCACGCGTGTCAGGTCGAACTGATCGACGCCCGCGCCAACCGAGAACACCACTTCGAGATTCGGCAGTGTTTCGGCAAGATCGCCGGGCGACCACGCGGCGAGATAGCGGACCTCGGCCGGGTCGCCGAGATCGGGCCAAACCCGGAACCGTAGGTCCGGCGCACGCAGCGCGAAGCGTTCAGCCCATTGCGCGCCGCGGACCGGATCGGCCTTATAGAGAAAGGTCACGGCAGTGTGTCGGCGTCAAAGCATCGCCTGATTGATGATGCCGAACTGGCGGAACAGCGTATCGGGCGGCCCTTCGATCCGCGAAGGCTCCGCATTGCGGACCATCTTCACGACCTGGTCGACGCGCGGCAGGCCCAGGCCGATCAGCCAGTCGGTCAGACCGCTACCGGCCGGCACGTCGATCCGCACGAACGCGCCCTCGTTGAGCGCGAGCCAATGCCGGATCAGCGCCTTCGCACGGCTGCAATCGGGGGCATCCGCGGCCACCACCGGACCGATTGCATAACCGCGGCCGAATCGGCGGAACAACGCAAAACCGAGCAGTTCGCCGTCGCGGTCCAGCGCGATGCCGTCGGCGGCCTGCAGCAGTGCGGGCAGCACGGCGCTGCGATCCAGCCCGCATGCGCGCGACGCGAGTTCGACCAGTTGCGGCGTATCGTTGACGCCCAGCGGACGCAGGCGTTCACCCGCGGGCAACGACACGAGCGGCGGTTGGAACACCGCGCCCTGATGCTGTTCGAGCGCGCCGCACGCGCGGAAACCGAGCTTTTCGTACAGCGGCTGACCTGCCACGGTCGCGTGCAGAAAGGTCACCCGGTTGCCTGTCTCCGCGAGCACCAGCATCATCAGCTTGCGGCCGATCCCACGCCCCTGATGTTCCGGCGACACGATCACCATGCCGAGCGTCGCGCGGTCCGCGCCGAACTTCCAGAACAGCGCCGTGCCGATCACGACGCCGGCCTCTTCGGCGGCAAACCCGCTTCCCGCATCGGCGGCAAAGCGCCAGTCTTCGGCACGATGCGGCCAGCTGACCGCCGTCGACAGGCCATGCGCGGCCGCGATGTCGTCAGGGGTAAAGCGTCGATAGATAAGCGTTTCTTGTTCTGCGGATCCTGACACGGCTCACTCCTTGAAAGACATCACACTTGCCTGCGACTGTCGCATTTCGGCTGCGTCGTTAATAGGACGATCCTTTTATCTTGCCTCACCAGAATCCCGTTCGACGCAACTCGCTACAAAACACACCGTCAATCGGGCCGGAACGCGTCGATTGTGCTGAATCGGCATTTTTGTCGGCGGCATATATCACGCATGAGACTTTACGATTTCTGTCAGTGGCCGCGTTGTCCGCCGCCGCTAGTGCAAGGCAGCCGCCCGGCGCAGCCGGAGGCGCGGCGCCAGTCGCACGGGGGGCACGGCAAATCGTGCTGCGCAGACCACCCAAAACGGCCGATTCGAATGGTCGCGACGCTCCGATCGCGACAACCGGTAGTTTTTTGGGGTGCTTAAATCTTCTCAAGCCGGCTAAGCAGAATCCAACCTTCTCATTGTTAGGAGCAGTTCGCATGAACGACGACGAAGTCAAACAAGGTGGTTTCAGCCGCCGCGACATGATGCGGGTAATGGCTGCGGGCAGCATGCTGGCGACCGGCGCAGGCGGACTACTGGCGGGTGCGAGGTCCGCATTCGCCGCGCCCGTGCCGAAGAAAGGCGGCAAGATCCGGGTGGCCTACGACGTCGGTTCGACCGCCGATACGATGGACCCGGCAAAGGGTTCGGCGGGCAGCGACTATATCCGCTTCTTCATGTTCTACAGCGGTCTGACGCAGCTCGATGCAAGCCTGACGCCGCAGATGAACCTCGCGGAAGCACTCGATACGTCCGACGCGAAAACCTGGGTCATCAAGTTGCGCAAGGGCGTCGTCTTTCACGACGGCAAGGCGCTCGCGCCGGCCGACGTCGTGTACTCGCTGATGCGCCACAAGAACCCGGCGACGGCCTCGAAAGTGAAGTCGCTGGCCGACCAGTTCGCCGACGTAAAGGCCACTGGCCCGAACGAAGTGACGCTAACGCTCGCCTCGGCCAACGCCGATCTGCCGGTGATTCTCGCGACGCCGCAATTCGTGATCGTCCAGGACGGCACGACCGATTTCAACGCGGGCACCGGCACCGGCCCGTACAAGGTGAAGTCGTTCAAACCGGGCGTCAGCACGGTCGGCGTGCGAAACGACAATTCTGGAAGCCGGGTCTGCCGTATCTCGACCAGATCGAACTGATCAGCATCAGTGATAACGCCGCACGCGTGAACGCACTGCTGTCGGGTGACGTGCATCTGATCAACTCGGTGGACCCTCGTTCGACGCAGCGCATCGCATCGACGCCGGGTTACGCGGTCAACGAAACCAAGTCGGGTCTGTATTCGGACCTCATCATGCGCCGCGACAATACGATGACCGGCAACCCGGATTTCGTGAACGGGATGAAATATCTGTTCGACCGCGATCAGATCCGCACGGCGGTGTTTCGCGGCTACGCGGTGATTGGCAACGACCAGCCGATTCCGCCGGGCCATCGTTACTTCAATGCAGCGCTGCCGCAGCGCAAGGTCGATCTGGACAAGGCGAAGTTCTACTTTCAGAAAGCCGGTGCGATCGGCGCGCCGCTGCCGCCGATCTACGCGACGCCCGACGCGAACGGCTCGGTGGAAATGGCGGAACTGATGCAGCAGACGGGCGCGAAAGTCGGCCTGAACATCACGGTCAATCGCGTGCCGGCCGACGGTTACTGGTCGAACCACTGGATGAAGCATCCGCTCGGATTCGGCAGCGTGAATCCGCGCTCGAGCGCCGACGTGCTGTTCACGCAGTTCTTCAAGTCGGACGCCGCGTGGAACGAGTCGGGCTGGAAGAACCCGAAGTTCGACCAGTTGCTGCTGGCGGCCCGCTCGGAAACCGACGACGCGAAGCGCAAGCAGATGTACGGCGACATGCAGGTCATCGTCGCCGAGCAGGGCGGTATCGGCATTCCGGCGTTCATCAGCCTGCTCGATGCGAACGACCAGCGTCTGCAAGGACTCGGCTCGATCCCGACCGGTGCGATGATGGGCTTCTCCTTCGCCGAACATGTCTGGTGGAACGCGTGACGATCGCGCGTTGAAGCAGTACGCGCAAACCGGCACGCGTCCCCACGCGCCGGTTTGCGCGATGTCACCCTGAGGAGATCTGGACGATGAACCAGAACATAGCCGCACTGATAGGCCGGCGCGTTGCGGTCACCGCGCTCACGCTGCTGATCGTGTCGATCATCATTTTCCTGATCACCAATCTGCTGCCCGGCGACGCCGCGCAGGCTGCGCTCGGCCAGTCGGCAACGCCCGAAACGGTGGCCGCCTTGCGTCAGCAGTTCGGTCTCGATCAACCGCCTTACCTGCGCTACCTGAACTGGCTCGTCGGTCTGGTGCATGGCAACTTCGGCCTGTCGCTGTCGAACAACATGCCGGTGACGGAACTGATCGAGGGCCGTCTGCCGAATTCGCTGACGCTCGCCGCGATCACGACCGCCGTGTCGGTGCCGATCGCGGTGTCGTGCGGCATTCTGGCGGCAGTCAGGCGCGATACGCTGATCGACCGGATCGTTAGTCTGGGCACGCTGTCGCTGGTTGCCACGCCCGAATTCCTGATCGCGACGGTTGCCGTGCTGGTGCTGGCCGTCAAGCTGCACTGGCTGTCCGCGCTGTCGTATAGCGGCGAGATTGATAATTTCAACCAGTTCCTGCGGGCCTATGCGATGCCGGTGCTGACCTTGTGCGCCGTCGTGATTGCACAGATGGCGCGGATGACGCGCGCCGCGGTGATCGAGCAGCTCGGTTCGTCGTATGTCGAAATGGCGGTGCTCAAGGGCGCGAGCCCGGCGCGCGTCGTATTGCGTCACGCCTTGCCGAACGCGATCGGCCCGATTGCGAATGCCATCGCGTTGAGTCTGTCGTATCTGCTGGGCGGCGTGATCGTCGTCGAGACGATTTTCAACTACCCGGGACTTGCCCGTCTGATGGTCGACGCCGTAGCGAACCGTGATTTTCCGCTGGTCCAGGCTTGCACACTGCTGTTTTGCCTCGGCTATCTGGTGCTCGTCTTTCTGGCCGATCTCTGCGCGATCCTCTCGAACCCGAGATTGCGCACATGAACGTCAACCGCCCGTTTTCACCGCATCCGCAGTAGGAGCCGCTCATGAACCATTACGATCTGGTCACGCGCAGCCACGCGTCGCCGCCCGGCGCGGATCGGCCTCAGCAGCCCGAACCCTCGCAGCCTTCGCAACCGTCCGGCGGCACGCCGACGGCGCCGTCGGGTGCGCCGCAACGCAGACGCCGTTCACTGGCGGCGCGCATGGGTCTGTCCAAAGGCGGCTGGATCGGCTTCTGCATGGTCTGTCTCGCGCTGTTCGTCGCCGCTTTCGCACCGTGGCTCGCGCCGCATCAGGTCGGCACGATCCTGACGCCGGACGTGTTCGCCCCATTCAGCGCGAAGCTGCCGTTCGGCTCCGACTACCTGGGCCGCGACATGCTGAGCCGGATCGTCTACGGCACGCGGCTGACCGTGCTGCTGTCGCTGGCCGCGGCCTTGCTTGCGGCTATCACCGGCACCACGCTCGGACTGCTGGCCGCGGTGGCGGGCCGCGTCGTCGATGAAACGATGAGCCGCCTGCTCGATGCGCTCACGTCGATCCCGTCGAAGATGTTCGCGCTGATGGTCGTCGCGGCGTTCGGTTCTTCGCTGACGCTGCTCGTGCTGGTTGCGGCGATCAGCTATATGCCCGGCTCGTACCGGATCGCGCGCTCGCTGGCGGTCAACATCAGCCAGCTCGAATACGTGCAGGTGTCGCGGGCGCGCGGCGAAAGCGCACTGTATATCGCGTGCGTCGAAATGCTGCCGAACATGCTGCATCCTATGCTGACCGATACCGGCTTGCGCTTCACGTTCGTCGTGTTGCTGCTGAGCGGGCTCAGCTTCCTCGGTCTAGGCGTGCAACCGCCGTATGCCGATCTCGGCTCGCTGGTCCGCGAGAACATCGCCGGTCTCGGCGACGGCGCGCCGGTCGTCATCATGCCCGCGCTGGCCATCGCCATCCTGACGGTCGGCGTGAACCTGCTGATCGACGGACTGCCGCACCGCGGCCGCCGTAAAGTCGCGGCACGCATCGCTGGAGATCATTGAATGAGCACCAATGCAGACAATCTGGTCGAAGTGCGTGGCCTGCGCGTGGTCGGCAGCCGTCCGGGCGAACCGGATACGATCATCGTGCACGGCATCGATTTCGACGTGGCGCGCGGCGAGGTGCTGGCGCTGATCGGCGAATCCGGCTCGGGCAAGACGACCATCGCGCTTTCGCTGATGGGACATGCGCGCAGCGGTTGCCGGATTTCCGGCGGCATGATCCACGTCGGCGGGACCGATGTGCGGTCGCTGTCGGCGAAAGGGCTTGAGGGCTTGCGCGGACGCAAGGTCGCGTATATCGCGCAGAGCGCGGCGGCGGCCTTCAACCCGGCGCGTGCGATTCTCGATCAGGTGATCGAAAGCGCGCTGATTCACGGCACGCTGTCAAAGGCCGCCGCGCAGGCAAAGGCGGTCGAACTGTTTCGCGCGCTGGCGTTGCCGGAGCCGGAAAAGATCGGCAAGCGCTATCCGCATCAGGTGTCGGGCGGTCAGTTGCAGCGTCTGATGGCGGCGATGGCGCTGATCACCGACCCCGAACTGGTGATTCTCGATGAGCCGACCACCGCGCTCGACGTCACGACGCAGATCGATGTCTTGCAGGCCTTCAGGCGCGTGATCAAGGAATTCGGCATGACGGCCGTCTACGTGTCGCACGATCTCGCGGTCGTCGCACAGATGGCGGACCGGATTCTCGTATTGAGCGACGGCCAGATCCGCGAGGCCGGCGTAACCGAACAGATCCTGCATGCACCGGCGCATCCTTATACCCAAAGCCTCATCGCCGCGGTAACGCCGGACAGCGCCGCATGCCGTGCCGATGAAGCCGCGCCGATCTCCGGGCAATCGCCGCAGGCGCGGCGCGAGTCGGACACGCCGCTGCTCGAAGTGCGTCGCGTGGTGGCCGGTTATGGCCGCAAGGACGCGAAGGGCTGGCCCGCGAAAGTGATCCTGAACGACGTCGATTTGCGGATTGGGCGCGCTCAGACGGTGGGCGTGATCGGCGAGTCCGGGTCGGGCAAGACCACGCTCGCGAAGGTGATCGCCGGTCTGGTGCCGTCGTCGGGCGGCAGTCTGCTGCTCGACGGCGAGCCGCTCGCCGGCAATCTGGACAAGCGCACCAAGGAGCAGTTCCGGCGCATCCAGATCGTGTTCCAGAACGCCGATACCGCGCTGAACCCGGTGCATACGGTCGAACGCACGCTGGCCCGTCCACTCGCGTTCTATCACGGCATCAAAGGCGCAAAAGCGAAGGCGCGCGTGGCCGAACTGCTGGAACTGGTGAAGCTGCCCGCGTCGGTCGCGTCGCGTTCGACGTCCGAGTTGTCCGGCGGGCAGAAGCAGCGCGTCAATCTCGCGCGCGCGCTCGCGGCCGAGCCCGATCTGATTCTCTGCGACGAAGTCACGTCGGCGTTGGATACCGTGGTCGGCGCGGCGATTCTCGATCTGCTGCGCGATCTTCAACGCAAGCTCGGCGTGTCGTATGTGTTCATTACGCACGATATCGCGAAGGTCCGCGCAATCAGCGACGACATCGTCGTGCTGTACGCGGGCCATCGCGTGGAGACTGGCAACCGCGAAGCGTTGTGCGCGCCGCCGTTCCATCCTTATTCGCACCTGCTGGTGTCGTCCGCGCCCGAGCTGCGCGCCGGTTGGCTCGACGAAGCGAGCGAGCGCTGTCATCAGCCGCTCGCGCCGATCGGACCGTCCGCCGACAACCCCGAGTTGTGCACGTTTCTCGACCGCTGCGCGATGCGGGTCGACGGCCTGTGCAACCACGCGGCGCCGTCGATTCGCACGTTGGAAAACGGCGCGCAGGTGTTGTGCCATCGCAGCGAGGCCGACTTGCTGAGCTTTCAGACACCGCACGAGGCATTCGCATTCGCGCAGGTCGAGCGCGCCTAGCGAACGCCTTTTCGAAATTTCGATTTGCAAAACACGGACCCCGAGGCATGGCCCCGGGGTGTGCTTCCGGTCGTCCGGCGGAAAGCGCTCGTCCAGGCTTTCGGGACCAACGTCAAGGGACTTTTCATGGGCATGAGAATCGGGGTGGATATCGGCGGATCGTTTGCCGATTTTGCCGTACTGAACGACGCGACAGGCGAGCTGAAAACGCTGAAGGTGTTTTCGCGGCCCGATAGTCCGGGCAGCGAAGTGCTGCGCGGCATGGAACAGCTTGCCGAGCGTTACGGCATCGCGCCGAAGGACGTCGCTTATTTCACGCACGGCACGACCGTCGGCGTCAACGCGGTCGTGCAGCGCAAGGGCCTGCGGCTCGGGCTGATCACGACGCGCAACTTCGAGGACGTGCTCGATATCGCGCGGCTCAAAGGCCCGGACATGTACAACCTGCTGTCGAAGCGGCCCGCGCCGCTGGTGCCGCGCGAACGCGTGTTCGGCGTCGTCGAACGGTTGACGGCGCAGGGCAGTGTCGAAACACCCCTCGACAAGGCGAGCGTGCTCGACGCCTGCGACCAGCTGCGCCGCGCGGGATGCGAAGGGGTGGTCGTCTCGCTGCTGCACGCATATCGCAACCCGGAGCACGAGCACGCGGTGAAAGCGATCATCGAAGCCGAAATGCCGGGCTTTTTCGTGTCGTGTTCGAGCGACGTGTGGCCGATCATCCGCGAATACGAACGCACGTCGACGGCGGTGATCGGCGGATATGTGCAACCGAAGGTGTCGCACTATCTGACGTCACTGCAACGCGCGTTGGTCGAAACCGGCATCACCGCGGACATGAAGGTCACCAAATCGAACGGCGGCGTGATGAGCGCGGAAGCCGGCAAGACCAACTGCGTGCAGATGATTCTGTCGGGTACGGCGTCGGGCGTGATCGGTGCGGCGTATGTCGCGCGGCAAAGCGGGTTGAAGCAGTGCATGAGTCTCGACATCGGCGGCACGACCGCCGATGTCGCGCTGATCGTCGATGGCGAGCCGCAATACGCGAGCGGTGAATATATCGGCGATTTCCAGATTCATATTCCGTCGGTGTCGGTGTCGTCGATCGGCGATGGCGGCGGTTCGATCGCATGGGTCGACGACTTCGGCGTGCTGAAAGTCGGTCCCGAAAGCGCCGGATCCAACCCCGGCCCGGTCTGCTACGGACGCGGCGGCACGCGCGCAACGATCACCGATGCCTTCGTCGTGCTCGGCGTGATCGGCAATGCGAGCCTCGGTTATAACTCGGTGAAGGTCGATCACGACGCCGCGCATCGGGCGGTGGAAGTTCTTGCGCACCGGCTCGGCTCGGACGTGTACAAGACCGCCGAAGCGATCGTCAACGTGGCGGTGTCGGGCATGTATGCGGGCGTGAGCCGCATCGTGTCGCGTTTCGGGATCGACCCGCGCGCGTTTTCGCTGCTACCGTTCGGCGGCGCGGGTCCGATGCTCGCTTGCTACTTTGCGCGCGCGATCGGCATGGACAACATCCTCGTGCCGATGGCGCCGGGCGTATTGAGCGCGCTCGGCGGGTTGATTGCGGATACGCGTAACGACTTCGTCAAAACCACCTACTACGACCTCGACGCGGCGTCGCTGGCGAAGCTCGGCGACGATGTGCGCGGTCTCGACGACGCGGCGCGCGAGTGGATGACTGGCCAGATCGGCGATGCGTCGAACGCGACGGTCGCGATTTCCGCGGAGATGCGCTACAAGGGCCAGTCGTTCGAAATCGATACGCCGTTGCAGATGCCCTGGCTTACCGGCAACGATCTCGCGCCGCTCGAGGAAGCGTTCCATCGCGAGCATGAGCGGCTGTATGGACACCGCGACGTTTCCGCAAGAATGCAGGTCGTCGCACTACGTCTTGTCATCACCGCGGCCACGCCGAAGCCCGTCCTGCAGCCGATCGAAAGCGGCACGCAAGCGCCGACGCCTGCCGGCACGATTCGAGTGTTCATGGACGGCGCGTTCCACGATGCCGGCCTGTATCACCGCAAAGACCTGAAAGCGGGCCAGCAACTCGACGGCCCCGCGGTGATCGCGCAGGACGATTGCACGACCAGCGTGCTGCCGGATTATCGCGGCCGCGTCGATGCCTACGGCAACCTCGTGTTCACGAACGTCAACTGATTTCGTACGGAGCATCGCAATGCAATTCGACAGGGCAGTGCTGCAGATTTTCGCGAACTATTGCGTGGCTGCGGCCGAGAGTATGGCGTACACGCTGGTGCGTACCGCGCACTCGACGTTCGTCAAGGAAACCGAGGACTTCTCGTGCGCGATCATGACGCCCGAAGGGCTCACCTTCGCGTCGCCGAAGACGCTGGGCGCGACCTGGTATGTCGGGCTCGATTACAGCCCGGTGATCGCGATGATCGACGACTACGAGCCCGGCGATGTGTGCATGACGAACGACGCGTACAGCGGCTTCGTCGCAACGCATACGCCCGATATCGTGATCTGGAAACCGGTGTTCCATGGTGGCGAGATCGTGTGTTTCGTCGGCGGCCATATTCACAATACCGATATGGGCGGGGCGGTACCCGCGTCGCTGTCCCGCACGCTGACCGAGATCGAACAGGAAGGCATCCGTTTCCCGCCGTGCAAGATCGTGCGGGCGGGCGTCGTCGACGAATCGATCCTGAAGATCATGGCGGCCAACGTCCGCGTACCCGATCAGAATCTCGGCGACTTTCGCGCGCAACTGGCGTCGCTGCATACCGGCGAGCGCCGCGTGCTGGAAATCATCGAACGCTTCGGCATCGACGGCTTCAAGGCCGGCATGGGCGCGTTGCTCGACTACTCGGAAGAACAGGCTCGCACGGTGTTGCGCAGCATTCCGGATGGCGATTATTTCTTCGCGGAGTATGCGGACGAAGACTCGGTGCGCGGCAAGCCGATGCGTGTCGCGCTGACGGCGCGCATCCGGGACGGGTCGGTCGAGATGGATTACACCGGCAGCGATCCGCAATTGCAATCGTCGCTGAACATGCCGACCGGCGGACGCGAGCGGCATGCGCTGGCGCTGGTCGGCCTCGTGTACGTGCTGTACACGCTTAACCCGGACATCCTGCTAAACACAGGCATGTTGCGCGTCGCGCGTTGCATCTTGCCCGAAGGGACGGTCGTCAATGCGGTGAAGCCGGCGGCGGTCGGCATGCGCAGTCTGACTTGCAAGCTACTGCATCTGCTGACCTTCGGCGCGTTCGCGCAAGCGGTGCCGGATCGTCTCGCCGCGTGTCCGGCAGGCGGCCTGTCGATTCTCAGCGTCAAGACGATGAACCCGCAGGGGGCGACGGTGATGGCCTCGATCGGACCGATCGGCGGCGGTGCGGGGGGCAGCCCGTCGGACGACGGCGAAGACGGCTCCGGCGCGAACAACGCATTCCTGCGCAACACGCCGGTCGAAATCAACGAGGCCGAAGTGCCGATTCGCATTACGCGCTACGGCGTCGCGCCGGGATCGGGCGGGGCCGGACAGTATCGCGGCGGACAAGGTCTCGTGATGGAGTTCAAGGTGTTCTCGCCGAACACGCTGGTCACGGCGCGCAACCGGGACCGGACGCGCTTCGCGTCGTGGGGCGTGCGCGGCGGTCATGCGGGCGCGAACGCGCGTTTCACGCGCAACCCCGGCATGCCGAACGCCGAGGAACTGGATAACAACGACCTGGTGGTCTGCGTGCCGGGCGACGTGATCCGGCTGGTCGGGGCAGGTGCGGGCGGCTACGGCCTTCCTGTCGATCGCGAGGCGGCGAAGGTCCGCGAAGACGTGTTGCGCGGCTATGTCACGCTCGACGAAGCGCGTGACGTGTACGGCGTCGTGCTGACCGGCGAGCAACTGGCACTCGACGCCGCGCAAACCGCGCGGCTGCGCGACGAAACTCGCGCGCGGCTCGCAGGACAGGCGGCGCCCGCATTCTCGTTTGGCCCGCACCGCGATGCGTTCGAAGCGAAGTGGACCCGTGAACGCTACGCCGCGCTGACATCGCTGCTGGCCGGTGTCCCGGTGCAGTGGCGCTACTTCATCAAGCATCGCATTTTCGAGGCGCTGGATGCGCGGATCGCAGCGCAGCCACAAGCTTGCGCGGACGGCAGCCCGGCTATCGTCCACGTGTTGTTCGCGGAGCTTGTCGCGAACTATCCGCAACTGACTGCGGCGGCTTAACCCTTGTGGTCCGCGTT
Organism: Paraburkholderia sediminicola; assembly: GCF_046026895.1. Lineage (GTDB taxonomy): Bacteria > Pseudomonadota > Gammaproteobacteria > Burkholderiales > Burkholderiaceae > Paraburkholderia > Paraburkholderia sediminicola_C. The sequence continues at coordinate 58,564 of NZ_JAQQEU010000031.1, read as the reverse complement.
TAAAGCGGGGGCCCTCTGCGGCGCGATCGCGTTCGCAGGGCGCCGCCCTTGTCATCAGATTGACCTTGGAAACGACCAGGATGAACAACTTCGATCCTTCTCGCGTCACTGTGCGCAGTGCGCATTTCATCGGCGGACAGTATCTGGAGGGCGCGGGCGTCATCGACGTCGCGCGGCCGTCCGACGGCATGGCTTACGCGGCGCTGCCGGTAGCGGATGCAACGCTCGTGGATCATGCGGTGGAAGACGCGTGGCGCGCGTTCAAGACTGGCGACTGGGCGCGTCGTGCGCCGCGCGAGCGGGCGCGTGTGATGCGTCGCTGGGCGGAGCTGATCGAAGCCGACGTCGAGACGCTCGCGCCGCTCGAAGCGCTCGGTTCGACCCGCCCGATCGCCGATGCCGCGCGCTGGGATGTGCCGTTCACGGCGGAAGGCATCCGTTTCTACAGCGAGTACGCGGATCGGATCGGCGGTGAAGTTGCCGCGACCCGGCCCGATCATCTGGGCATGACTGTCGCTGAGCCGTATGGCGTGATCGCTGCGATCGCACCATGGAATTTTCCACTGGTGATGGCATCGTGGAAGGTTGCGCCGGCGTTGGCGGCGGGTAATGCCGTGGTGCTGAAGCCTTCGGAATTGACGCCGTTTTCCGTGTTGCGGCTGGCCGAACTCGCGGTCGAGGCGGGCATTCCGCCGGGCATTTTCAACGTCGTGCAAGGCGACGGACGCACGACTGGCGACGCGCTGTGCCGCCATCCGAAGATCTCGAAAGTCACGTTCACCGGTTCCAGTCAGACCGGCGCGGCAATCATGAGCGCGTGCGCGCAGACTGGCACCAAGCCGGTCACGCTCGAACTGGGCGGCAAGAGCCCGCAACTCGTGTTCGCCGACGCGCCGGATCTCGACCGTGTTGCGCGGCGCGTGGCGGCGGGGATTGCGGGCAACGCGGGACAAGTGTGCGTGGCCGGATCGCGGCTGATTGTCGAGCGCAGCGCGGCGGCGCGCCTGATCGATGGTGTCTCGACGGCCTTCGCCGCGCTGAAACCGGGCGCGACCTGGGCAGCAGGCACGACGCTGCCGCCGATCATTTCGTTGCCGCAGTTGCAGCGGATCGACGGCATCGTCAAGCGCACACTGCAGAGCGGCGCACAGGCGGCGACGGGCGGCGCACGCATTGCGCTGAACGGCGACGGCGCGTTCTACGCCCCGACCATACTGACCGGCGTGACGGCGGATTCGGAAGCCGTGCGCGAAGAAATCTTCGGGCCGGTGCTGACCGTGCAGACGTTCGATGATGAGGATGAAGCACTCGCGCTCGCATCCCATGAGAAGTACGGACTGGCGGCGGGCGTCCATACGTCGGACCTGAGCCGCGCGTTACGGATGATGCGCGGTATCGAAGCCGGCACCGTGTGGATCAACCGCTACGGCCGCACCGCCGATTTTGTGATCCCTACCGGCGGCTATAAAAGCTCGGGCATCGGCAAGGATCTCGGTCGCCAGGCCTATGAAGCGAATCTGCGTTTCAAGAGCGTGCTGATCGATATCAGCGACGGCGCATAGCGCGCGACCGATCGTCGAAGCGGCCGCCACAGCCGCCCCGCCCTCACGGCCGCGTCCTCGCAGACGCGGCCGTGTGCGTTTCGAGACCGGCGAAGCCGCGTCGAAAACACGCCGCATGTTGTGCTGCGCAAGCCGCCAAAAACGGTGGATTCTGTGCCTCGGGGCCGCCAATACAAGGCAACGGGGCTTTTTTGCGGTGCTTTAATTTGTCTCAGCAGACGACGCCGCGAGAGCGCGAAATACCACGGCGTTCTGCTGGCGCATCGTCTCGACGATGCGCCGCGACACCCGCTTGCAATGGCGCGAGCACTGCGCGTGGTCGCGCCCGTTTCCGACCCGGCCCCGGCTCACCCTTCGCTGATCACAGGATAAAGACATGACCCGCTTCAAGCCCAAATACATCACCTTCGACTGCTATGGCACGCTGACGCGCTTCCGTATGGGCGACATGGCGCGCGAACTGTTCTCGGACCGCGTCCCGGCCGGGCAGTTGGAGCAGTTCGTCAAGGACTTCGCCGCCTATCGCCTGGACGAAGTGCTCGGCGCATGGAAGCCGTATCAGGACGTCGTCAAGAACGCGGTGCGCCGCACGCTCAAGCGCTGGAACATCGAATACAACGATGCCGAGGCACAGAAGTTCTATGACGCCGTGCCGACCTGGGGTCCGCATGCGGATGTGCCGGAAGGGCTGTCGAAGGTCGCGAAGGAAATCCCGCTGGTGGTCCTGTCGAATGCGTCGAACGATCAGATTCAGAGCAACGTCGACAAGCTTGGCGCGCCGTTTCACAAGGTCTTCACCGCGCAGATGGCGCAGGCGTACAAGCCGCGTCTGCAAGCGTTCGAATACATGCTGGACAACCTCGGCTGCGGCCCGGAAGACATTCTGCATGTATCGTCGAGCCTGCGTTATGACCTGATGTCCGCGAACGACATCGGCATCAAAAACAAGGTGTTCGTCGCGCGTGGTCACGAACCGTCCACGCCGTATTACGGGTACACCGAGATCAAGGATATCGGCGGTCTCGCCGGTGTCGTGGGTCTTTAAACGGCTTCGAACCGCGCCGTGCGCCTCGCGCAACACGTGAATCTCGCTGAAAAGGATCTGATGAAGCTCGAATCGTACTGGCTGGACACGCGTCCGGCCTTTCGCGAAGGCTGCGAAGGGCCGGTGGAGGGGCGCGCCGACGTGGTCGTGATCGGTGGTGGTTTTACGGGCTTGTCGGCGGCGCTCGAACTGGCGTCGCGCGGCGTCCGGGTGATCGTGCTCGAAGCCGGGCAGATTGCCGGCGAAGCGTCCGGTCGCAATGGTGGTCAATGCAACACCGGTCTTGCGCACGACTACGCGTCGCTGGCGGCGAAGATCGGCGCGCCGCAGGCGAAGGCGTTCTATCGTGCGTATGAAAGCGCGGTGGCGACCGTCGATTCGATCGTCAGCACGCACGGCATCGACTGCGATTTCGTGCGCAGCGGCAAGCTCAAGCTCGCCGCGAAGCCGCAGCATTTCGCGGGCCTCAAAGAGACCTACGAGGTGTTGCGTCGCGAGGTCGATCAGAACATCGAGCTGATCACGCCGGAACGGATTCGCGACGAAATCGGTTCGGACGGTTTCTTCGGCGGCCTGGTGCAGCGTAACGGCGCGCAGATGCATATGGGCAAGTTCGGCGTCGGACTCGCGCAGGCGGCGGTGCGCAACGGCGCACGGATTTTCGAACACGCCGCTGTCACGCAGATGAAGCAACTCGACGGCGAGCGATACGCGATCACATCGGCACGCGGCACGATCCGCGCGGATCGCGTGCTGGTCGCGACCGGCGCGTCGCAATTGGGACCGTTCCAGTGGTTCCGTCGCCGAATTGCGCCGGTCGGCAGCTTTATCGTCGTGACGGAGCCCTTGCCCACAGCCCAGCTCGATCGTCTGTTCCCGGCACGCCGCGCGTATGTGACGACGCGGCATATCGGCAACTATTTTCGCGTGACGCCGGACAACCGTTTGCTGTTCGGCGGACGGGCGCGGTTCGCGATGTCGAGCCCGAAGTCCGATAGCAAGAGCGGCGAGATTTTGCGCGCGGGCATGGCGGCCTACTTTCCCGAACTCGCCAGCGTACGCCTCGATTATTGCTGGGGCGGTCTGGTCGATATCACGGCTGACCGGCTGCCGCGCGCCGGCCAGCATGAAGGCCTGTTCTATTCGATGGGCTATAGCGGTCACGGTGTGCAGATGTCGGTCCATATGGGCCGCGTGATGGCCGACGTGCTGTACGGTTCGGCTGCGGTGAATCCGTGGCGCGAACTCGATTGGCCCGCCATACCTGGGCATTTCGGACATGCGTGGTTCCTGCCGCTGGTCGGCGCGTATTACCGCGTGCAGGACAGGCTGCATTGATGAAGCCACTTTTGATAGCTCCGCTGACGGTGTTCGCCGCCGTTGCCACTTTCGATCGACGCCGCGTTGGCGGCGTGCAACAGGAGTCATGCGCATGAAGTCGAGATTCGTCCGGCTCGCCGAGACGGGGCGCCGCGCGGTGTCGTTCAGGGTCGACGGCGAAGTGGTCGCCGGTCTTGAAGGCGACACGCTGCTGGTCGCGATGCTCTGCAATGGGGATCACGTTCGTCATTCCGAGTTCGGTCCCGAAATGCGCGCCGGTTTCTGCCTGATGGGCGCGTGTCAGGACTGTTGGGTCTGGACCGCCGACGGTCAGCGCGTGCGCGCCTGTACCACGCCGGTCAACGCGGACCTCGATATCGTCACCCGCCAGCCGGAGGTGTCATGGCCCAACCTCGTGTGATCGTGGTCGGCGCGGGGCCGGCAGGCGTGCGCTGCGCCGAGACCCTGGTCGCGGCGGGCATCCGCCCGATGATCGTCGACGAAGGACGGCGCGACGGCGGACAGATCTATCGTCGGCAGCCGGAACAGTTTTCGCGTCCGTACAGCAAGCTCTATGGCACCGAAGCGGCGCGCGCGAAAAGTCTGCACGACAGCTTCGAAGCGTTGCGCGCGAACGTCGAGTACTCGCCCGAAACGCTCGCCTGGAACATCGCGGGCGGCAAGCTCTATACCGCGCGCGACGGCCTCGCAAGCGACCATGCGTACGACGCGTTGATTCTTTGCCCCGGCGCAACCGATCGTCTGATGCCCGTCAGAGGCTGGCAATTCGCCGGCACATACAGCCTTGGCGCGTCGCAGATCGCACTGAAGGCGCAAGCGTGTGCGATCGGCGGCAACGTGGTGTTCATGGGCTCGGGGCCGCTGCTTTATCTGGTAGCGAACCAGTACGTGCAAGCAGGTGCGAAGGTCGCGGCAGTGCTCGATACGTCGCCGTTCAGCAAGCGCGTGCGCGCGTTGCCGAAGCTGCTTGCGCGGCTGGACGTATTGCGCAAGGGCGCGACGCTGGTGAAGTCGTTGAAGAAAGGCGGCGTCAAGATTGTCAGCGGCATCGAGCCCGTGGAGATTCACGGTGACGACCAGCGTGGCGTCGAAGGCGTCAGTTACCGGGATTCGAGCGGCACCGTGCAGCGGATCGCATGCGATGCCGTCGCGCTCGGCTATCACCTGCGTCCGGAGACGCAACTCGCGGATCTGGCCGGCTGCGCGTTCACCTTCGATGCGTCGACGCATCAATGGTTGCCGCAACTCGACGAGATGGGCCGTAGTTCGGTCAAGACGGTCTATCTCGCCGGCGATGGCGTGCGCGTGCTCGGCGCCGATGGTGCGGAAGCGGCCGGCGCGCTCGCGGCGCTGGCGGTGTTGAAAGATCTCGGACGCACGGTCGATGCGGCGCGCGTCGACGCGTTGACGCGCGAGCGCGCGAAGATGGACCGCTTTCGCGCTGGTCTTGCCGAAGCGTTTCCGTGGCCCGCGCAACATGCCGCACGTTTGTCGGACGACACGATCGTGTGCCGTTGCGAAGGCATCAGCGTGGGCGAGTTGCGCCGCGTGACGCTCGAAGAAGGCGCGCGTGAAGCGAATCGCGCGAAGGCGTTCAGCCGCGTCGGCATGGGACGGTGCCAGGGGCGCTATTGCGGCCATGCGGCAGCCGAAGTCATTGCCGCCGCAGCCGGCGTGCCGCTCGACAAGGTTGGCCGGCTGCGCGGCCAGGCGCCGGTCAAGCCGTTTGCGATTTCGACTATTCCGGTGAGCATGGTGACGCCTGAATCCACTGAGATAGCGGGGGAACAATGAGCCGGATCGATGCGGATGTGGTGGTTGTCGGCGGCGGATTCATGGGTGTTGCCGCAGCGTTTTTCTTGCGCCAGCGAGGCCGCTCGGTGGTGTTGCTCGAACGCGGCCTCGTCGGTCAGCAGGCGAGCGGCACAAACTTCGGCAACGTACGCCGGCAAGGACGCTTTCTGCCGCAATTGCCGCTTGCGAACCGGTCGCGCGAGATCTGGGGCAAGTTGCCCGAACTGATCGGTCATAGCGCCGAATTTCTGAAGTCCGGTCATGTCCGCGTGTGCTACCGGCAGGAACAGGACGACGCGTTCGAAATCTATGCGCGCGAAGCGGCGCAATACGGGCTCAAGCTCGATCTGTATCGCGGCGCGCAGATGCGCGCGAAGTTTCCGTTTCTCGGTGACGAAGTGTTGTCCGCGTCGCATTCGGTGCAGGACGGCCACGCGAATCCGCGTCTTGCCGCGCCCGCTTTCGGACGCGCCGCGGCGCGCGCCGGAACCCGCATCGAAGAGAACACCGAAATCGCCACCGTCGAAAAAGACGGCGATCTGTTTCGCGCGACCAGCACCGACGGCCGAACCTTCTGCGCGCCGAACCTGCTGATTACCGCAGGCGCGTGGGGCAGTCAGTTGAGCGCGCAATTCGGCGAGCCGGTGCCGATCGCCATTCACGGACCTCAAATGGCCGTGACCGAGCCGATGCCTTATGCAATCGGTCCGGTGGTCGGCGTGTCGTCGCCGTTCATCGAGGAAGTGCTGTATTTCCGGCAGGTGGAGCGCGGCAATATCGTGATCGGCGGATGTGCACGCGGCCCTGCCTATCTCGACGAGCGGCGCGCGAAAGTGTTGCCGGAAAGCACGTTACTGCAATTCAGACAGATGGCGCGGCTCGCACCTGCGTTGACGCGGCTGAACATCATTCGCGTGTGGAGCGGCGTTGAAGGTTATATGCCCGACGATCGTCCGATCATGGGGCGCAGTGGCAAGGTCGACGGGCTGTATTACGCGTTCGGTTTTTGCGGTCACGGCTTCCAGTTGGGTCCCGGCGTCGGCGACGTGATGGCCGAACTGATCGACACGGGCGCGACCAGTACGCCGATCGATCCGTTCGCGATCCAGCGTTTCGGCGCGACGGCGAGCACGGTCCCGGTCGCGGCCTGACAGGTGAGTCTATGGCGAAGAAGCTCGATGATGCGGCGGGAGAATTGCCGGCGACCCCGACGATGTTTGCACCGGTTGTTCCGGTGCCGGCTTCGACGGCCACGTCCGATCTGCGGCGTACGACTTCGCGCGCCGTCGAGCGGGCGGTCGCGTTTATAGAAACGTCTTTCGCGCAGCCCGTGAGCCTTGCGATGCTCGCCGCGCTCGCCGAACTGAGCGTTTCGCGCTTCGCGACGCTGTTCAGGCAGGAAGTGGGCATCTCGCCGCATCGCTACCTCTGTCTCGTGCGTGTCCGGCATGCGCAACGCTTGCTGCGTCATGGGACGCCGCCATCCGTCGTGGCGACTGAAGTCGGTTTCTTCGATCAAAGTCATCTGGGCCGTCACTTCAGGCGGACCGTTGGCGTGACGCCTGGCGACTACGTCGTGCGTCCTTCGGCCTGACGAAGCGAACGGGCCGTGTGCTTCACGCGCGCGTCGCTATCGCTGGGATTTGACGGGCTTGGCGGCCTTGACGTGCATGGCGCCAGACTTCGACGCTGTCCGGCCACCGCCGGGTAGAAATGGATTTGTTCCACTTTGATCAAGGAGCTGGCACCGTGAGCGACGAAACCAAACCGGGCGGCTTTAGCCGTCGTGACATGATGCGGGTATTGGCGGCGGGCGGCATGCTCGCCACCGGTGCGGGCGGGATGCTGGCGGGGGCCTCGAGCGCCTTTGCCGACACGCCGAAGAAGGGCGGTAGGATTCGTGCCGCGTACGACGCAAGCTCGACCGCGGACACGCTCGATCCGGCCAAGGGCTCGACCGGCACTGACTACATCCGCTTCTTCATGTTCTATAGCGGGCTCACGCAGTTCGACGCCAGCCTGACACCGCAACCCGCGCTGGCCGAGTCGTTCACCAGTAGCGATGCGAAGGTCTGGGTCATCAAATTGCGCAAGGGTGTGACGTTCCACGACGGCAAGGCGCTCGATGCCGCCGACGTCGTGTACTCGTTGATGCGGCACAAGAATCCGGCGACAGGTTCGAAAGTGAAGTCGGTAGCCGATCAGTTCGAGGACATCAAGGCGACCGGTCCCAACGAAATCCAGATCACGCTCACCCAGCCCAACGCCGACCTGCCATCGATCCTCGCCACGCCACAACTCGTGATCGTCAAGAACGGCGTCACCGATTTTTCCACTGCGGTGGGCACGGGGCCCTTCAAGCTCAAGACCTTCAAGCCGGGCGTCACGACCGTGGGAGCACGCAACGCCAGCTACTGGAGACCGGGCAAACCGTATCTGGATGAAGTGGAGTTGATCGGCATCAGCGACGATGCTGCACGCGTGAACGCGTTGCTGTCGGGCGATGTGCATCTGATCGCGGCCGTCGATCCGCGCGCCACGCAGCGCGTCGCGTCGACTCCCGGCTACGCGATCCAGGAGACGAAGTCCGGTCTGTACACGGATCTGATCATGCGCCGCGACAATCCGCTCACCGGCAATCCGGATTTCGTGCAGGGCATGAAATACCTGTTCGACCGCGAGCAGATCAGGAGTTCGGTGTTTCGCGGCTATGCCGTGGTCGGCAACGATCAGCCGATTCCACCATCGCATCGATACTTCTTCGCGGGACTGCCGCAACGGCCGTACGACCTGGACCGCGCAAAGTTTCATTTACAGAAGGCCGGCGCCGTGGGTACGGCGGTTCCGCCGATCTTCGCCACCACGGCCGCCAACGGCTCGATTGAAATGGCCGTCCTGATGCAGCAGAGCGCACAGAAGATAGGCGTGGACCTGGCGGTGAACCGGGTTCCGACCGACGGTTACTGGTCGAACCACTGGATGAAGCATCCACTCGGATTTGGCAGCATCAATCCGCGCCCCAGTGCTGACGTGCTGTTCACGCAGTTTTTCAAGTCCGACGCCCCGTGGAACGAGTCCGGCTGGAAAAGTGCGCAGTTCGACCAGTTGCTGCTCGCCGCGCGCGCCGAGACCGACGATGCCAAACGCAAGCAGATATATGCGGATATGCAGACCATCGTCAGCAACGAAGGTGGAATCGGCATTCCTGCGTTTCTGAGTCTGCTCGATGGTTATGACGTGAGGGTGAAGGGACTCGGCGCGATTCCGACAGGCGGCATGATGGGGTTTTCGTTTGCGGAAAACGTGTGGTGGAGCGCGTAGCGCATCACGGGTCCGACTATGCTTGACGTTCGGGACTTTGCACGAATGTAGTTAGCCGCTCAGCTTCGTTTTGCATAATTAACATCAGCGAACTTTGACGTGGCTGGGCGGAATTCAAATAATGGGTAATCTTCGGTTTGACGGACATCACGCGCAATTTCAATAGGAGCTAATAGCGCGTAACTCCTTCATTTTCCTTTCGATTTCCGGTTCTATTGTTTTGTGTGTGCCGCGGTGCTTTTCGAGTTTATTGCTTCTTTTCTCGGATCTCTTAGGCAGGGACACCCCAGTCTCTCCCCGACACTGGGGAATGCCTGCACTTGAGCCACCACTCCCCCGCGTCGTAAAATCGTGGCACATCGGTTTTCGGGGTCCAGCAATGCGTCTGGTTTCTCTTTGCGATTACCGTCACAAAGCCTCGCGGCGCCTCGCGTCCTTGCCGTCAGCCTCGCGCAATGAGGCCCGCGGCGGCCGCGCATTTGTCACCCGATCCGCGCCGTGACCCCGCTCATTTCCGTCAAAAGGCTCAACAAGAGCTTTCCCGGCGTCAGGGCGCTGCATGAAGTCCAGTTCGAGCTCATGGCCGGGGAAGTCCACGCGCTGATGGGCGAGAACGGCGCCGGCAAGTCGACGCTGATGAAGATCCTCGCCGGTGTCTACACCCGCGACTCCGGGGAAATCCTCTACGAAGGCAAGCCGGTCGAGTTCGAGAGCCCGCGCGACGCGCAGGCCGTCGGCGTCGGCATCATTCATCAGGAGCTGCACCTGATGAACCATCTCACCGTCGCGCAGAATATCTTCATCGGCCGCGAGCCCCGCGGGCGTCTCGGCCTGTTCCTCGACGAAGACAAGCTCAATGCGCAGGCGCGCGACATTCTCGCCCGCATGCATGTGGCTATCGACCCGCGCGCCGTCGTGGGCGCGCTCACCGTCGCGCGGCAGCAGATGGTCGAGATCGCCAAGGCGTTGTCGTTCGATTCGCGCGTGCTGATCATGGATGAGCCCACCTCGGCGCTCAACGACGCCGAGATCGCCGAGCTGTTTCGCATCATCCGCGAGCTGAAGAGCCGGGGCGTCGGCATCATCTACATCTCACACAAGATGGATGAGCTCAAGCAGATTGCCGACCGCGTCACCGTGATGCGCGACGGCGAATATGTGGCCACCGTCGCCGCCCAGGACACCAGTGTCGAGGCGGTCATCGGCATGATGGTCGGGCGAACCTTGACCGATGTCGCGCCTTCCCACAGCACTGCGGACAAGGGCGAGGTCGCGCTCGAAGTCAGGAATCTGAATGCCGGTCCGCTCGTCAGGGACGTGAGCTTCGCGCTGCACAAGGGCGAGATTCTGGGCTTTGCGGGCTTGATGGGAGCGGGGCGTACCGAGGTCGCGCGAGCGGTGTTCGGCGCCGATCCGATCGAATCGGGCGAAATCGTCGTGAAAGGCGTGAAGGCGGCGATCCGAACGCCGAGCGACGCGGTGGCGCGCGGCATCGGCTATCTGTCCGAAGACCGCAAACGCTATGGTCTCGCGACCGGCATGGACGTCGAATCGAACATCGTCATGTCCAACCTGCGCAAGTTTCTCGCGTTCAAGTTCGTTTTACGCCGCGCGCAAATCCGCCGCACCGCCAGCCATTTCATCAGCCTGCTCGCCATTCGCACGCCCTCCGCCACCCAGCAGGTGCGGCTTCTGTCGGGCGGCAACCAGCAGAAGATCGTGATTGCGAAGTGGCTGGAGCGCGATTGCGACGTGCTCTTTTTCGACGAACCGACGCGCGGTATCGACGTCGGCGCGAAGAACGAAATCTACAAGCTATTGCGCACGCTCGCCGACGAAGGCAAGGCGGTCGTGATGATCTCGTCGGAATTGCCGGAAATCCTGCGCATGAGCGATCGCGTGATCGTAATGTGCGAGGGCCGGATTACCGGCGAACTGTCAGCCAAAGAAGCGACCCAGGAGCGCATCATGCATCTGGCGACCCGGCGTGAAACCCTGAAAGCGGCGGCGTGAGCCGAGAGATCGATATGACATTGCCTACGGATAGTTCGGCGCTTGCGAGACAGGGACGCTCCGCGGCTCTGAGAGCGCGCGTCTTTTCGCCGACCGCGCTGCAAAAGCTGCTCGCCTTTGCGAGCCTGATCCTGCTGCTGATCTTTTTCAGCTTCGCTTCGCCGGCGTTCATGCAGATGGACAACATGCTCGGCATTTTGCAGGCGACGGCGGTCAACGGCGTGCTCGCGATTGCCTGCACGTTCGTGATCATCACCGGCGGCATCGACTTGTCGGTCGGCACGCTGATGACCTTCACGGCGGTGATCTGCGGCGTGTTCCTCACGTTCTGGCATTTGCCGATGTGGATCGGCGTGCTCGCCGCGATCGGCACGGGCGCAATTTGCGGGACCATTTCGGGCACCCTCACGGCGAAGATGAAAATACCGCCGTTCATCGCCACGTTGGGCATGATGATGCTGCTCAAAGGGCTCTCGCTCGTCGTGTCGGCCGACAAGCCGATCTATTTCACCGACACCGAAAACTTCTATCGGATCTCGCAGGATTCACTGATCGGCTATGTCGTGCCGAGCCTGCCCATTCCGAACGCGGTCCTGATTCTGTTTTTCCTCGCGGTGGCGAGTTCGATCACGCTCAATCGCACGGCGCTTGGGCGCTATACCTTCGCGCTCGGCAGCAACGAGGAAGCCGTGCGCCTGTCCGGCGTCAATGTCGATCGCTGGAAGATCGCCATTTACGGGCTGAGCGGAGCCATCTGCGGCGTCGCCGGGCTGCTGATCGCGTCGCGCCTGAATTCGGCCCAGCCGGCGCTCGGCCAGGGCTACGAACTCGAAGCGATTGCCGCCGTGGTGATCGGGGGCACGTCGCTCAGCGGCGGCTCGGGCACGATTCTCGGCACGATCATCGGCGCGTTCATCATGAGCGTGCTGACCAATGGCCTGCGTATCATGTCCGTCGCACAGGAATGGCAGATCGTGGTGACGGGCCTCATCATCATTCTCGCGGTCTATGCCGACATTCTGCGGCGTAGAAGGGGCTGACGCCGCGCCGACATCATTAAAACGGGGAGCGCCACAAGGTTTCCCAACGACTGTAGGTTGCTGGTCCACCTTAGGAGGAGAAATTCCATGTTGAATAAAAGAATAGTCGGTGTCGTGGTCGGCTTGGGCGCACTCGTTGGCGGGGCGAATCTGGCGTATGCGGATGACGTCTATATCCCGCTCATTTCGAAGGGCTTCCAGCATCAGTTCTGGCAGGCCGTCAAATCCGGCGCCGAGCAATCGGCGAAGGAACACAGTGTGAGGATCACGTTCGAGGGGCCCGAAACCGAGGCGATGGTCGATAAGCAGATCGACATGCTGTCGGCCGCCCTCGCCAAGAAGCCGCAGGCGCTCGGCATCGCCGCGCTCGACAGCAAGGCGGCGATTCCGCTTCTGAAACGCGCGCAGGCCGCCAAGATGCCGGTCATCGCGTTCGACTCCGGCGTGGACAGCGACATTCCGCTGACCACCTGCTCGACCGACAATCTTGCCGCCGCCGCGCTAGCCGCCGACAAAATGGCCGAGGCGATCGGCAATTCCGGCGAAGTCGGCGTGATCGTCCATGATCAGACCAGCCGCACCGGGATTGACCGCCGCGACGGCTTCGTGAACCAGATGAAGGCGAAGCATCCGAACGTGAAGATCGTCTCCGTTCAGTATGGCGGCGGCGACCATCTGAAGTCAGCGGAAATCGCCAAGGCGATGATTCAGGCCAATCCCAACCTGAAGGGCATTTTCGGCGCCAATGAAGGCTCGGCCGAAGGCGCGGCGATCGGCGTCAGGGAATCGGGCAAGAAACTCGTGCTGATCGGCTTCGACTCCGGCAAGGAACAGAAAGCGGACATCACTTCCGGGTTGATGCTCGGCGCGATCACGCAGAATCCGGTCGGCATCGGCAAGTGCGTGGTCGACTCGGCGGTGACGGCGTTGAAGGGCGGCAAGCTGCCCAAGAAAATCGACACGGGCTTCTTCTGGTACGACAAGACCAACATGACCGACCCGAAGATCGCCGCCGTGCTCTACGATTGACCATCGCCGTGCCTCTATGATGGAAGAAGAGGGGCGCGCGACGCTGCCTCTTCTTTTCGTTCGCGACTCGCGGCGACACAGGCCGATACGGGCCAACGCGGGTCAGTGCGGGCCAACACAGCGCGCCCGTTCAGTTGCAACGCAACAAACCGGTCCGCCTTTTCTGCCAGGCGGAAGTCGATCGCTGCCGACCAGGAGCGCGTTCAGATGACCACGATCACCAGGCTGTCCGTGCGGGACATCCGCTTTCCGACCTCGCGTTCACTCGACGGCTCCGATGCGATGAACGCCGCGCCGGACTATTCCGCGACCTACGTGACGCTCGAAACGGATTCGCCAGACGCACTCACGGGCCACGGCCTCACCTTCACGATCGGGCGGGGCAACGAGATCTGCGTGAGCGCGGCCCAGGCGCTGACCCCGCTGGTGGTCGGCAAGACGCTCGAGGACATCGCCGCGAACATGGGCGTGTTCTGGCGCGCGCTGACATCCGACAGCCAGTTGCGCTGGATCGGCCCGGACAAGGGCGCGATTCATCTGGCGACGGCGGCCGTCGTGAATGCCGTGTGGGACCTGTGGGCCAAAGCGCAAGGCAAGCCGGTGTGGAAGCTGCTCGTCGACATGAGCCCGGAAGAACTCGTGCGTTGCCTCGACTTCCGCTACGTGACCGATGCGATCACGCCGCATGAAGCGATCGCGCTGCTGCACCGTCACGCGAAGACTCGCGGTGAACGCGAAAAGGAAATGCGCGCGCACGGCTATCCGGCCTACACGACATCGGCCGGCTGGCTCGGCTACGACGACGACAAGATTCGCCGGCTCGCGCGTGAAGGCGTCGCGCAGGGCTGGACGCACTTCAAGCAGAAAGTGGGCGGCCACCTCGAAGAAGACGTGCGGCGCGCGCGCATCCTGCGCGAGGAAATCGGCGCGGACCGCAAGCTGATGATGGACGCGAACCAGGTATGGGACGTCGATGAAGCGGTTGCGAACATGCGGCGTCTCGCGGAATTCGATCCGTGGTGGATCGAGGAACCCACTAGCCCGGACGACATCCTCGGGCATGCGGCCATCCGCCAGCGCCTGCGGCCGATCGGCGTGGCGACCGGCGAGCATTGCCACAACCGCGTGATGTTCAAGCAACTGCTGCAGGCGCAGGCGATCGACTTCTGCCAGGTGGATAGCTGCCGCCTCGGCGGTCTGAACGAAGTGATCGTCGTGCTGCTGATGGCGGCGAAGTTCGGCGTGCCGGTGTGTCCGCATGCGGGCGGTGTCGGTTTGTGCGAGTACGTGCAGCACATTTCGCTATTCGACTATATCTGCGTGTCGGCTTCGCTGGAAAACCGCGTGCTCGAATACGTGGATCATCTGCATGAGCACTTCGTCGATCCGGTCGTGATCCGTAACGGCCGTTATATGCCGCCGGAGCGTCCGGGCTACAGCATCGAAATGCATGCGGCCTCGCTCGACCAGCACAGCTTTCCCGATGGGCCAGTCTGGCAGGTGTGAGAGCGCATGAGCCGGGCCGTGGGTTCGCGACCCGCTGCGCGCCTTTCGCGTTCAGCAGCGCAGCGTCACGACGACGCGGGATCGAATGAACCCCGTCGGCCGCGTGCGCGAACGTTTGCTTCCTTTTCGTGAGGCGCGCCGCCCGCTTTGGCGGCCGCGAATGCCTGATGGAAAAACGTTTCGCACAACGCGGCAACCTGCTGCCGCGCGGCGGGGTTCAACACTTCGTGATCCATGTTCGGGATCACCATTGCGCTGGCGTGCGCCAGCTTGTTGAGCCGGCGTCCGCCCGGGCCGAAGTGCATGCGCAGCTCGTCCAGCCCGCGATCCAGCGGGCTGAATAGCAGCCGGACCCGCACACCCCGCGCGTCGAGATCTTTCATTCGCCGCCGGGCGCGGGCGCCGCGATTCCCGGCCCTGCCGTTCGCGTCTCCGGCCAAAGCCGCGGCATTGCTGACAAAGGCGTCCATCGCATAGCGCGTCAGCGTGCGCAGCACCGGCCGCAAGCCGACCTCACCGCGCAGAACCTGCGCCCATTTGCGCACACGCAGCATTGCCCGGAAGTGGGCACGCGTCGAGCCCGCGCCGATCTTGAGCGCGTCGCACATCCTGAAGCCCACCGGAAACTCGAAGCGCTGAAGGTTGACCAGCAGCATCGCCGAAACGGCGGGATTTTTCGTGGCGACCTGAAGGCTCAGATACGCGCCCGAGCAAATGCCGAACACGGCGACGCGCGGATGCCCTCTGTCGACAGCCCAATCGACGGCCAGCGATGTATCGGCGGCGAGTTGCTCGTAGCTGAGCAGGGACGGGTTGACGACCGTGTGGGCGCCGGGGCTGTCGCCGATGCCATGCGCGTCGACTCGCAATGACGCGATGCCGGCGCGCGCCAGCGAACGCGCGAGTTCGACGTTGAAGCGGCCGTCGCCGACATGATGCGTCGTCGCCGTGTTGGCGATCACGACCAGTGGCGCGCGCTCGCGACGCTCCGCCGGTTCGCACAGGATTCCGAATAAACGTCCGCCGGCAAGCTGCACCGGTGTTTCGGTAACACCGCCCGAATCGATCGAACCGCATGGCCGTCGCGATGGGAAAGGGAGGATCGCCGCGTCGGATGCGGCATGCGGCAACGGCGCGGAGGACTGCGCAAACTCGCGGGCGAACCATTCTTCGACGCAACCGAGCGTTGCCTGGGGCAGCGCAGCCAGCCACGACGGCTGCAGCGCTTCCGCGTATTCGGGGAACGGCAGCGAATCGACCTGAGCGCCCAGCTTGCCATACACGTTCGCCAGCTCGTGACTCGCCCCCTGACTGGCCGCGTGCACGATCAACAGTTTGGCCGCCGGTGGCGTGCCGGCCCGGCGCAAGTCATGCGTCGCAATCTCGTCGATGGCGGCGCGGCTGAAGCGATGTCCGAGCATGTCGATCGCATCGGCGGGCGCTACGTCGTTGCGTACGTCGGGAGCCACCGTGTTTAGCCACGTGCGGTGCAGCGCGGTCATTTCACGCACGTACTGCCGCCCGGCGACCACCGGCGCGATCAGCCCCACGGCATCCACCGATGCCGCGCGAGCGGCCTGCGCGGCCACCGTCGCACCGAAGCGGAAGCCGATCAGCGCGACACGCTCGACGCCTGTCGCGCGCCTGAGGAAACTCACGGCCTCGACGGCTTCGTCCACCCAGCGGCCCGGTTCGACGAGTCCGCCGATATCGATCGAGTCGCCGGTGCCGGCATAGTCGAACCTCAGTACTGCGAAACCCCGAGCCGCGAGGTGGTCGGTCAGCGATCGCATGGTCTGATGCAGCCATAGCGCTTCATGGCCGAGCGGACTGCAGAGCACGATGCCTGTGCGGCCATTTCCGCGGACGGCGTGAAGCGGCTCGTGCAGCCAGCCGAAATGGCCGCCGAAATCGACGGGGTGCATTTTGAAGTCCGGCGGATTTGTCTCCCTCTCCTCGCTGCTGCGCACAATCGCCGCCTCGGAGAGCTGTTCCGTTGCCTTTGTCATGTTGTTTTGTTGGACATAGAGTGTGGGCTCATTAGGCGATACCCCCAGGGCGACTGTCCGTGCGCTTGCGCACATGGCGGCCCGGTGACATTGACCAGCCCCTA
Organism: Paraburkholderia sediminicola; assembly: GCF_046026895.1. Classification (GTDB taxonomy): domain Bacteria; phylum Pseudomonadota; class Gammaproteobacteria; order Burkholderiales; family Burkholderiaceae; genus Paraburkholderia; species Paraburkholderia sediminicola_C. The sequence goes on along the minus strand of NZ_JAQQEU010000031.1, from coordinate 41,800 downwards.
GCCGTCTGGAACACGCGTGTTTGGCCCAATCTGACGGCTTGCTCAGTGCAGTCTGGCATTTGGGTTAGAAGCATCCATTCGATCACCGGGCCGACCGCGTTCTCTCCCAAAAGTACTTTCGGTGCAAAAAGGATTCGAAAGTTATGCGCCGTGGGAGGAATTTGCATTGGACTCGACCGGCGCCACGGCGACAGCTCACGCAATGTGCGTGTGAAGTCTTTCGCGGTTCGGCAACGAAATCAGGAAATCGGCCGCGCCCGAGCGGCATGTTTTCGCATAGCGCCGCGAATAAAATTCGAAGTGGAAATGCTGCGCACATTACCGTTAATAACAGCGACGGACAAAACAATAAGCATAATTAAGCGACTGCCATTCTTAATTACGCCGTTTCAGGAATTAGCATTGCCAACACGAGTACCGATAGCAAACGTTTGCGCGCGTTGATATACGCGAAAATAGTCGATTCAGCATATCTGGGTGCCGCGCGCTGCCCACGCACCGCGGCCCGGTCGGCATAAGACTTCGAAGAACAGACCACGGGAAGATCGCGTGGCTCGCATGCAGTTGACACAATACGTTTGTAGCGCTAATTCATTAGTACTTTTCAGCGTTCTCTGCATAGGATAAGGAAAAGAAAACCTGTCGCCAAAGCGCCAAAAAAATGTGATCAGGACTAGAAAAAATTTCTTTCCAAAATTGAGACACCTAGTCACACCTGAGTCCGGGCGCGATCCCTTAATCGGCGAAATCGCCGCAAGCGCCGAGCTTGCGGCGCGTCGTCCACCGCCATCACCCGTCTCGGTAGTAAACCCAGTGCCCACGGCAATCCGATTTTTCCGTCGATCGTCGAATCGCTGTTTCGCTGGGCTGGCGAATACTATCGTCCATTGGTCCGCGCACCAGGTGCCGAGAGCTGACACTGTCGGAACATCAGCGCATTGTCGATGCGATCGCCAAACACGACGGCGACGAAGCCGCGGCAGCGATGCGCGCGCATCTGACTCGCGCCAACGAGCTTTATCGCACGTTGATCACAGTGATGCTGTTGTGAATCACGCGCAGCCCAGATAACCAGTTGTTTAAGCGGCTCGTCTATTCCACGAGCCAAAGTTTTTTACTGGTTGAAAATGCCCGTCTTGACAGTCACGTCCGACACGCTCATCGAATAGCGCTTCACGACGTTGGACGAATCGAACAGAACGACCAGTTCTTTCTTCTCGCCGCTTTGGCTTGAGCCAAACCTGTTCACCACGGGGATGAAATTAACCCCATCGGCGTGCATCTTCGCGAATTCATAGCGCCACGTGAGTACGACAACAGCGCGGGAATAGTGATTGCTGGTGAATCGCTACTGACTCTGCCGGCAAAGCCGATTGGCGCGAGTGAGGATTTCGGAAGGTCGTCGAAAGGGCCGCATGTTGCCGGGAGCGAAGTCGATACCTTTATCGAGGAGCCACGAATATGGACAGCGATCTCGAAGCCCGGATCCGGACGCGGGCATACCACATCTGGGAAAACGATCCATCGCCGGATAGCAATGCCGAGAAGCATTGGGAAGAGGCGTGCCGGCAGATCGAAGCGGAAGGCACTGCTTCGGGGGACAGTCCGATTCCGAATGTCGATCAGTCGACGGATCGCGACCGCGGACCCCGCATCGCGCCCGAGCAACAGTTGCAGGAAACGCCGGACGGCAACAGCTGAGCGCCTGGACACATGACGCGCCGAAGCGCGGATTGATCAGAGGCGCGGCCAGACGCGCCGCTGCCCGCCTGACCATTGCGACTGTCCCCGCTGGCGAACTTGTGGATGCGTTCCGCTCCTGACTGGCCTCGTGCGCAGCTAGGAGCGCGCGAGGCCGGATTTGCTAACCGGTCTGGATCAGCCCGGTATTTCGCTGGGCGACACCGTGATGTTCGGCGCGGTGATGTGCGGGCGAGGTGCGATGAGCCGGGCGGCTTCGATCTTTTCCACCGATGCGCTGCCACCTTCGGACGCCACTGCATCGAAGCTGGTCGAACGCACCGTGATGACCTTGATCGGGTCAGCCGATTGCACCGTCGCGATGGCGTTGCCCGCATAGATCGGGCGTTCGAACGTGTCGGCGCTGGCCGCTGCGGTGATGTCGCTGATCTGCGCGACATCGAGCTTCGCGGCGATACGCGGCGCGATGTTCTTGCCGTAAGCGGTTGCCGGCGCGAGGATGTGCGTGTAGTCCTTCGCGATGTTCATCACGGTCGCTTCGACGTTTTCCGCGAGGCCCGCTTCGAGTTGCGGCGCGTCGGCCAGCAGCACCTTCGACACGTCTCCGCGTTTTACTTAAAGCACCTTGGCTTCGGTCTTCAGCTTCTCGACCAGCGTCTTCAGATCCGGCACCATCACACCGGCGGAGCGCCTCGGCGGCTCGGTGACTTTCAGCGTCCTCAGGCGCGGCGTGACATCCACGCCGAGGTCTTCCGGCTTGAGCGTTTCCAGTGGCTTTTTCTTCGCCTTCGTGATGGTCGGCAGCGTCACGTAGCGCGGCTCGTTCAGGCGCAGATCCGTCGTGACCACCGCGGGCAGCGTCAGCGACAGAAGCGGGTTTTCCGCCGGGCGTGGTGAACGTGGTGACCGGCTTGGGCAGCGAGGCCGGCCAGGCTCTGGTCGATCATCCAAGCGTCGACAAGATTTCGTTTACCGGTTCGACCGCGGTGGGTAAGGCGATTCTTGCGTCGGCGGCGGGCAATCTGAAACGCGTGTCGCTGGAACTCGGCGGCAAGTCGCCGGTGTTAGTGTTTCCGGACGCGGATATCGAGCGCGCCATCGACGCGGCCGCACGCGGCATCTTCAGCAATAGCGGCCAGGTGTGTGCCGCCGGCTCGCGCCTGTTCGTGCATCGCGCGGGGTTCGAGCGCGTGGTGAGCAGCGTCGCCGAGCGCGCGCGACGGCTCAAGGTCGGGCCCGGTCTCGAGCACGATACCGACATGGGACCGTTGATTTCGTCGCAGCAGCAGCGGCGCGTGCTCGGCTATATCGACAGCGCGCGGACCGAAGGCGCCGAAGTTGCGGCGGGCGGCCGCGCGCTCGATCGCGACGGCTATTTTGTCGAGCCCACCGTTCTCGTCAACACGACGCCCGCGATGCGTGTGGTGCGCGAAAAAATTTTCGGCCCGGTGCTGACCACGCAGATCTTCGATGAAGAAAGTCTCGACGAACTTGCGCTTCGCGCCAACGACACGGACTACGGATTGTCGTCGAGTATCTGGACGCGCGACATTTCGAAGGCGCACAGACTGGCGCGGCGGATTCGCGCCGGCAATGTGCGCATCAACGCGTCGGGCGCGCTCGATTTCGCAATGCCGTTCGGCGGCTACAAGCAATCGGGGTGGGGGAGGGAAAACGGCCGCGAGGGCCTGGAGGCCTATACGGAGCTGAAGTCGATCGCGGTCGATCTGACTGAGTGAAAGGCGCGCACGTGAAAAACGATATGAGCCAGTACGTGCGGCGCGTTCAGCGCGGCGAGCTGCCGCCACCACCCATCACGACGACATTGGGCGGCAGGATTTTGTCGCTCGAAGCCGACGGCAGCCGGTTGAATTGCGAATACGTCGGCGTGGAGCGCTTTCTGAACCCGGCCGGCCAGCTGCAGGGCGGGATTCTGTCCGCGATGCTCGACGATGTCACGGCGTGGCTGGTCACCGCAACGCTCGACGAGCACGAACACTGCGCGACGCTGAATCTGAACACATCGTTTCTGCGCCCCGCGGGGATTGGGCCGTTGCGCGCCAACGCGACGCTGGTGCGCCGGCGCAAGGGCGTCTGCAACGTGAACGGCGAGCTATGGCAGGCGGACAAACTGGTCGCGACCGCGGTCGCCGTGTGCATGGTCGTTCGCGCTCGGGGCTGACGTGCCGCGCGTGGACCGGCCCGGGGTGTTCCAAGCCTCGGCTGGCCTGAACTGCAATAAAGCATTTCGTCGAAAGACGAAGGACAGTCATCGTCACCCGGTTCGAGTGGGTGAGGTGCTTCTGAACATTGAAACCCTATCGGAGAAAGCTAATGACGTTGTCGCGCGCAAAGAAAATGACTGTACTGGCTGGGTCGGTGGCGCTTGCCATCGGCATGTGTACGTCAGCCCTTGCACAAGGCCCGGGAAGCGGCGTGCCTGCCGCCACCACCGCGAATGGCGCCGCGCAGCCGGCGTCGGTGCCGCTTACGAAGGCCGAACGGAAAGCGCAACACAAGGCGGCAAGGAAAGAGGCAAAGGCGAAGAACAGCGCCGAAATCAAAAGGCTGAAAGACGCGGGGTACCAGCCTAATCAAAACGATCCTAACTATCCGGAGAATCTGCAGAAGGCGGAACGTAAAGCGGCTGCCGGTCAGGCAGCAAGCAAGTAAACCCTTGGGCTGGCGTGACCTGGCGTAAGGGCATACGCCCGGTCACGCGTTCGGCCGGAACTACTCGCCGGCGAATGCGCACGCGGGCCGCGCGACCTTCAGAGACTTGTCCCCACGCGCGGCGTGTGGCCATGCAAGCGCAAACCCAAGCTCAAGCGGCCGCGCCCCGCGACGAATACATCAACCAGACGCCGGCCATCAGCAGCGCGGCGCCGGAGATAGTCTTGAACGACAAACCATCGCCGCTCCATAGACTGAACAGGTACAGTTCGATCACGGTGACCGCCACCATCACCGGATACGCGATGCTCAGCTCGACCCGCTTGAGCGCCAGCGCATACAGCAGGAAACCGACACCGTAGGCGCCCAGCGCCGCCCCGCGCATCAGATTCGGCCGCGCAAACAGCAGGGTGCTCAGGTCGCCGCTCACGACTGCATACTGGCTCGCCACACGCAGCAGAATGCTGGCGACTGCGCTGCACGAGCCGCTAATCAGAAGCAACAGAATCGACATGGGTGAGCGCGTCCGTTCAGATCGCCAGCATGACGGACAGCACGCACAGACTGATGACGATCAGGCTCGTGCGGTCCTTGATGGCGAACACGATCGGGTCATCGTTCATCTGGCCGCGAAACGCGAGCATCCAGACCCGGCTGATCCAGTAGAGCAACAGGCCGAAGAGCATCCACAGCGCGGGCTTATGGCTATATAGCGTGCTGATTTCGGGCGAGTTCATGTAGAGCGCCAGCACCAGCACGGCGGCATAGGCGGAGGACGTACCGAATGCGCACAGAATCATGATGTCCTGTGCGAGATAGCCGCGCCCGGCCGCCGCCTGCTTGCCGCTGCGCACCAGCGCGTCGAGTTCGGTATAGCGCTTGACCATCGCAAGGCTGAGGAACAGCAAGCCTGAAAACAGCACCAGCCAGTACGACAACACGATGTCGTCCGCCGCGCCGCCGGCGACGATGCGCGCGGTATAGAGACCGGCCAGCGTGAACACGTCGATCAGAATGTGGCGCTTGAGGAAGAACGAATAGGCGAGGGTGGCGACGAAATAGCTGGCCAGCACCAGCGCGAATTTGGCGGGCAACAGCACGGCGAGCGCCGCACTGCCGATCATCAGCACGAACGACAGGCCGAGCCCGAGCGACACCGGTAATTGCCCCGACGCGAACGGCCGGTTGCGTTTGCGCGCGTGGCGGCGGTCGGCGTCGAGATCGAGCAGATCGTTGAGCAGATAGACCGACGACGCGCACAGGCTGAACGACGCGAACGCGACAGCCGCGTGGACGATCGACGGGACATCGGTGAAACGATGGGACGCGAGTAGCGGCACGAAGATCAGCAGATTCTTGACCCACTGATACACGCGCATTTCCTTGGTAATCAGCCGCAGCAGCGCGCTTTTCTTTTCGAAGAACACGATGCTTCCGTTCACCTTGGCGGCGGCCGCGGCAGTCCGTTTGGTCCCCACGACGATCGCGCGGCGCGATTGCACCCACACCGGCAGGTCGGTCATCGCGTCGCCGCAATAGTCGAATCCGTGCGGACCGAAGCGGCCGACCAAGGCCTCGGCCTTGTTCTTGCCGGACAGGTTGTGCGCGTCGTTACTGGCCATCACGCCGTCGAAAATGCCAAAGTGGTCGGCGATTTTCTGCGCGAGGCTCCAGTTCGCCGCGGTGCAGAGGAAGAGGCTCCGGCCCTGAGCCTTCTGCCCGCTCAAATAGGCCAGCAATGCCGCGTTGTACGGCAGCACCGCGATGTCCATCGCGACGCGGTTGGCAATCTGCGTTTTCAGCCACGCCTTGCTCTTGAGCAGCCAGAAGAAGCACATGAAGATATACAGAGGGTTCTTCTTGACGAGCACGAGAAACGATTCAATCAGCAGATCGGTGTCCGTGAAGGTGTGATCGAGATCGACGCACAGCGGCACGTTCTCGCCGTCGCTGCCGCTCGCCGCGAGGCCGTCGCCTAGCGGCACGCCCGTGCTGCCCAAGCCATTGGCGGCCGCCCCGAACCCGGCCAGCGCGGCGCCGCGACTGCTGTTCGCGAGGTAGTACGCAGTCGTCGTGTCCAGTGCCCGTGCTTCTTTGCGCATGCGCGGCTCCTCCAGTCCATGAAAAGCTTAGGGGCCGGGCCGGTAAAGATATGTGCGCTAAGCGACGCAGGTGGACCGGCGCTCCGCTGGAGTCCCCGTGTTCTGGCGCTTTCGCGGTGCGCGCGGCGGCTAGATCCGAGGTTTGAATACCCTGCTTCGTAAAAGTTACGTTGGCGGCGGGTTCGCGCGCTTGTTCCCGCGGAGGGGCGGTGGATGCGCTCCAACGCACATATCGAAGCGGGGGGAATCGGTAGGCTTTGCTCGAACTGTCCGGGGACGAATGCGGCGTTGGGTCTGCCGTTCGAGGTTTCGGGTGTTTCATACGACGTGGGTTTTGCCGATCTTTTGCGTGAATGACATTCGCCGGCGTGTTGCCTCAAGAAGGAATGTTACTCGCCTGATTGTTGTCGTTTTTCCTTTTTATTTTTTTAATGACTTCCCGGGCGCGGAGCGCCCGGCCCCCCCGGCGACCTTCAACTTTTCCGCAACTCACGCTTCGGCTGGCGCATCAGCAGACTTTTGCAGGCCGCCCAGAATCAGTTCTTTTACGCGCTCTGCTCGCCACGCCTTGACCCGGCGCTGCAGCGTCCGTAGTTGTGCCTGACTTGCATACGCTTCTGGAAACATCGCGGCCAACCGATCCATCAATACGTTGGCCGGCACAGAGGGCTCCGCAATCAGCCATCCTTCGATTAGCGGCCACGCGTCGGCGAACGGATCCACCCGGCTTCTCCACCAGTGCTTTGCCTTGGGTTGCTTTCGGTGTGTCGGACGGGCCTCACCTTCCTTCCATGCCGAAGAGAGGCTGGCGAGGAAGACGGCAACGTCTGATTTGCCTGCTGGCGCTGCTTCAGCCCGCACGCCGTGGGCCGCGAAGTCGCTCAATGTCTGCTGAGCCGTTCGCACCTCCTGCAGCAGCCGCACAGGATCGAGGCCCTTGAATTGCGCCTTCAGTTTCTCTTTGGTAGTGGGTTCGACGCTGTCGTGTGCCAGAAGCCGATCGCACGGCGTCGCCGGCGCGAAGTAGACCTTGTGCACGCGCGCGCCGTCGCGCGTCTTGGACTTCAGCTTGAACGAAGGCTGAAAGAAGTTAATGTATAACCGCGATGACGCGTACAGCTGCGCCAGCGCGTTCCCGGCATCGGCGCCGCTCAGCCGGCCATAACCGACCAGCCGCCGCACGACGGAGCCGTTCTTCTGCTCCACCCAGGCCTGATCGTTCTTCTTGTAGGCCCTTGAGCGCGTCTGCACCAGACCGCGACCCTTGCAGTAGTCGAAGACGTTCTGGTTCATGAACGCACTGTCGTTATCCGAGTCCACTCCAAGCATCGCGAATGGCAGCTCAGCGGCCACCTTGTCAAACGCTTCGATAATCAGCATCTGGTTGCGCGTACGCATGGCCACGCATTCTGTCCAGCCGCTGGCGATGTCGGTCAACGTCAGCGTGTGGACGAACTCACCGTCTGTCTTCGAGCCGCCGCAATGTTCGACCATGTCGATCTCGAAGAAGCCCGGTGGCGGGTCGCGCCAGTCGGCGAAGGTACGCACCGGGATGCTGCGCCGGATGGCCGAGCCAACCCCCGTGCGCCGTCTGCGCTGCCCATCGATGTGCGCGCGCGCATTGGCCAGCATGCGATCGATGGTCGCGGCGCTGACCTCAAAGAGTTTGGCCTTGATGACCGGATCCAGGTCGAGATGGCCGTGCCGTTCCATGGCGTCAACCAGCTTCGGGATCAACGCCTTCAGGCGCTTGCCGCAAACCCGGTCGGCCGCTTCCCACAACACCGTCAGCGCCTGGCGTACCGCCTCGTCGTATAACCGGTTGCGCCCGCGCGTCTCCTTTGCCGCGACGGGCTGCTCCCGCAGTAGCCGGATGGCGTGCTTGCGGTGATACCCCGTCAGCGCCACGAACTCGTCGAGAATCCTGATCCGGTCACCGAACGTCGCGCTTCTATACCGTAATTGCAATGCTGCGACCAACTCCTTGCGTGTCGTCATGCTGATTTGCCTCGTCACGTCGCGCCGCTCCTGCCGGACAATCCGGCTGGTAGCAAACTACGTGAGGCAACAGGTCAGCACGAGTTGCAATTCTGATGAGTCAATGCGCCGGGACGCGACTTTCATTTCCGTCCCGCGTCGATCGACCGTCCGCCGAGCGGGTCAGGCGCGCCACGCGTTTCAGCGTCTTCAAGACAGTTCCGGCAAGCAACGATGGCCTCCCCGGCCGGCGAGCAACCAGGCGTGCGCGCCATCGCTGGAGTTCGGCATGCGAGCCAGCTGCGCCTGCAACTCGCAAGTTTGCAAATCAGATGTCGCACAGGGGGCTTCATGTTCAACACCAGGGCTATGCGCGCGAAGTCGGGATTGAGCTTCAGCGCGGGTGCCGTCATCCTGCTTGCGGTTGCGTTGGGCTGCCTCGCGATACACGTCCTGCATCTCTACGTGAAGTTTCGCGCGAACCCGCCCGATGCGTTCGGCGACTTCAACTTCTATCTGTACGCATTCAACACCGTGCTGGAAGATCCGACGCGGCTCTACGATCACGACGGGCTCGTCGCGTTCCTGCAGGGCATCGGCGCCCGCTCCACCGGCGACGATGTCTTCTACGCCTATCCGCCGCAATTTGCGCTGCTGTTTTCGCCGCTCGCGCTGCTCACGCCGCTCGCCGCGAAATTTGTCTGGATGACGATGTCGCTCGTGCTGTTCGCGATTGGCGTGCTGCTTATCGTCAAGATGGCGTACCGCGGCGGCGAGCGCGGCGTGCCCATCCTGCTGGTGGCGATCGCTCTGTTGAGCTTTCCGCTGGTGGAAGATGCGTACGATGGTCAGTCGAACCAATTGCTGTTCTTCCTGCTAGCCGCAACCTTTTTCCTGGTCGATCGTGGCAACCGGTACGTTGCCGGCCTCGTCCTCGGATTGGCGATCGTACTCAAGCTCACGCCGCTTGCCATCGCCGGCTTGCTGCTGCTGCGCCGGGAATGGCGCACTTTCATCGCGGCCATGATCGTGTCGATCGCACTCACGGTGATGACCGCGGTTCAGGTTGGCGCGGGCGTCGTGTTGCAGTACTTCCTGTCGGACATGCCGCGCCTGAGCGCAATGAACCAGCTGGTGGGCGGCGGGGGCCTGCCGAGCAACAATTCGCTGAAAGGCGCATTCCAGACGCTCTCGGCGCAGGTCGGCATGCCGATGTCGAGCGACATGCTCACCCTCGTTTCGCTCGGGTTTGCGCTGGCCGCGTGCCTGTTCTCCGCGTATCTCGTGATGCGCCGCCACGGGGACAGCCGGATGGATTACGCGCTCGCTGCGATGACCATGTTGATGGCTTACCCGGTGCTCGAACCCATCCACCTTCTAATTGCGCTGATTCCACTGTTGATTCTGTTCGGCACCGCGCTCGAGTCGGAAAACAAGCGGCTTTCCGCGCTCAAGCCCAAAGTGGAATTGCTGTTGGCGGCACTCGCCGTACTGATCCTGTTCTTCGCGGCGAAGTTCGTGTCCTATACGGTCGCCTCGCTGATCATCTACGGGCTGTGCGTCGCGCGCTACTATCCGCCGGAGCCGGTGCGTCGCCCGCATCGCCCCACGCGGTTCGCGTGACCGTTCGAGTGAGGGGAGCCGTTAGGCATGCTCCCCCACCTCGCGCTTCAGATCGAGCGCAATGAAATCGACAAACGCGCGAATGCGGTTGGACATCTGGTGCCGCTGCGAATAGACCGCGAAGATATCGGCGTTCGGTGTTTCGTGATCGGGCAGCACGCGAACGAGCGACCCATCCGCCAGATACTGCTTGATATCCCACTCGGCCCGCATCAGGATGCCGTGCCCTTCGAGCGTCCACTTGACGGCGATTTCGCCATCATTCGTCGTTAGCGTGCCGTTGATCCGCACCGCCTCCGTCTTGCGGGACGCTCCTCTGCCCGACGTCAGACGCCACACCCCATAAGCCTCGTCCCCCTGCCGGATGCCGAGGCAGTTGTGCTGCGTGAGGTCATGCGCGGTCATCGGCATGCCATGCGACGCGATATACGAGGGCGCCGCGCACAGCAGCCGCCGGTTCGCGGCGAGACGCCGCGCGACCACCCGCAAATCGGGCGGCTCGCCGAAGCGGATGCAGACGTCGAACGTGTCGTCGGTCAAAGGCGGCGGCGTCACCGACAACTGGAGCTGCACGGACACCTGCGGATACTTCGCGACGAACCGCGAGATTGCCGGCGCGACGTGGCTTCGTCCAAAGCCGAGCGTCGCATTCACGCGCAGCAATCCCTTCGGACTCTCCCTTGCCGTGCCGAGCAGCTCCGACAACTGATCGATCTCGTCGAGAATCCGGCGCGCGTGCTCGACATACAGCTCGCCCTCGGGCGTGAGCATCATCCTGCGGGTGGTCCGGTTGATGAGCGCGACGCCCGCGCGGCTCTCCATTTGCGTCAGGCGCTTGCTGACCGCGGCCGGCGTCAGCCCCAATTCGCGCGCGGCCGCGCTCAGGCTGCCCGACGCCGCAAGCGTCGAGAAAAAACTCAGATCGGCCGGTTGGACGGTCTCGCGCATCGTGTGGACTTGTGAATTCAAGTTAAAGATGGTTTGAGTTTAGCACCGGTTTTGGAGTCCGGATGCCGGTAGAGTTCAGTCACACCCCAACAGCAAGAAGGACGGAGACATGAAAACCTATCGCATCGCAACCATTCCGGGCGACGGCATCGGCAAGGAGGTCGTGCCGGCCGGTCAGCAGGTTCTCGAAGCGCTCGCGAAGTCGGATAAGTCGTTCGCGTTCGAGTTCGAAAGCTTCGACTGGGGCGGCGACTATTACCGCAAGCACGGCGTGATGATGCCGGAGAACGGTCTGGACGCGATTCGCGACAAGGACGCGATCCTGTTCGGCTCGGCGGGCGATCCCGACATTCCCGATCACATCACGCTGTGGGGCCTGCGCCTGAAGATCTGCCAGGGCCTCGATCAATACGCGAACGTGCGGCCGACCCGCATCCTGCCGGGCATCGATGCGCCGCTCAAGCGCTGCAAGCCGGAAGACCTGAACTGGGTGATCGTCCGCGAGAACTCGGAGGGCGAATATTCGGGCGTGGGCGGCCGGGTCCACCAGGGGCATCCGATCGAAGCGGCCACGGACGTGTCGATCCTCACTCGCGCCGGTGTCGAGCGAATCATGCGCTTCGCGTTCCGGCTCGCGCAATCGCGTCCGCGCAAGCTGCTGACCGTCATCACGAAGAGCAACGCGCAGCGCCACGCCATGGTGATGTGGGATGAGATCGCCCTCGAAATTTCGAAGGAATTTCCGGACGTCAAATGGGACAAGGAACTGGTGGACGCGTCGACCGCGCGCATGGTCAACCGTCCCGAGTCGCTCGATACCATCGTCGCGACCAATCTGCATGCGGACATTCTTAGCGATCTGGCCGCAGCACTGGCCGGCAGTCTTGGCATCGCGCCGACCGGCAACATCGATCCGGAGCGCCGCTATCCGTCGATGTTCGAGCCGATTCATGGCTCCGCCTTCGACATCATGGGCAAAGGGCTTGCCAATCCGGTCGGCACGTTCTGGTCGGTCGTGATGCTGCTCGAACATCTGGGCGAATTCGACGCGGCCAAGCGTGTGATGCAGGCAGTCGAAAAAGTCACCGCCGACAAGTCTCTTCACACGCGCGACCTCGGCGGCGTCGCAACCACGGCTCAGGTCACCGGCGCCGTCTGCGCGTTGCTCGAAAAGTCTGCGGTTCCCGCAGCTCACGCGGCATGAGTCAGGCTGAATTCACCGCCTGGCGCAGCACGCCCGCCTGAGGGCGGGCGTGCATCCGCGAGCAGTCGCGACGGCACGATCTTCACACAAGGCCGCATCCATTCGCGGCCCGGATCGACTCGTCCCGACGCTCAGAAAAAAGTCGCAGACATGAGGTTCACTTCCTTCGCCGAGGCGTATATCGCTTCTATTGCGGCCATGCCGGCCGCTGCGCGGGTTTCAGGGAGTCGATAAAGATGCGCCGCACCCGTAATGCCAAAATCGTCGCTACGCTGGGTCCCGCGAGCGCGAGTCACGACACCATCGAAGCACTGTTCAATGCGGGAGCCGATGTCTTCCGGCTGAACTTCAGCCACGGCACGCACGACGATCATCAGCGTCGCCTCGAAGTCATCCGGTCTATCGAGAAGAGCGTGGGACGACCCATTGGCGTGCTACTCGATCTCCAGGGACCGAAGCTGCGTATCGGTACGTTTGCACACGGCCCGATTTTTCTCGAGAAGGGCGCCGCGTTTCGACTCGACCTCGACGCGCAGACGCCCGGCGACGCGACTCGCGTTTGCCTTCCACACCCTGAAATCTTCGCAGCCCTCCAGATACGGACCAACCTGTTGCTCGACGATGGTCGCGTGCAGTTGCGCGTCGAGCGGTGCGGGTCCGACTTCGCCGAAACGACCGTGATCGTCGGCGGCCCGCTGTCCGAGCGCAAGGGCGTCAACGTTCCCGACGTGGTGCTGCCGCTCTCGGCGATGACGCAGAAGGATCGCCGCGATCTGGAATTCGGCCTCACGCTGGGCATCGACTGGCTGGCGCTTTCGTTCGTGCAACGCGCCGAAGACATTCGCGAGGTCCGCAAGATCGTCGGCGACCGGGTCGGGATCGTCGCCAAGCTGGAGAAGCCGGCAGCGATCGGCAGCCTCGATGCGATCGTCGACGAGGCGGATGCCGTGATGGTCGCACGCGGCGACCTCGGCGTCGAAATGCCGGCCGAGCAGGTGCCCGCGATCCAGAAGCGAATCGTTCGCGCGTGCCGCAAGGCCGGCAAGCCGGTCATCGTCGCGACGCAAATGCTCGAATCGATGGTCTCGGCGCCCGTGCCGACGCGGGCCGAAGCCTCGGATGTCGCGACCGCCATCTACGACGGCGCCGACGCCGTGATGCTGTCGGCCGAATCGGCAAGCGGCAAATACCCCGTCGAAGCGGTACGCATGATGGACCTCATCATCTCGCAGACCGAGCGCGACCCTTACTACCGTGAAGTCATCGCGGCCTCGCATGCAGCGCCTCGCGCCACCACCTCGGATGCGATCGGCTACGCGATGCGGCACGTCACGGGCCTCCTGAACGCGGTCGCGACGGTTGCGTACACCAGTTCCGGCTATTCGGCCCTGCGCATGGCGCGCGAGCGGCCGGGCGCGCCCATCGTCGGCATGACGCCGCAGAGCGGGACGGCACGTCGTCTGGCGCTGGTTTGGGGTGTCCATCCCGTCGTGTGCAAGGAACTCGTCGACGCGCTCGAAGTGAGCGAGCTTGCCTGCGACACCGTGCGCGACGAAGGTTTCGGCGCAAGCGGTCAGACCGTCGTGATCTCCGCAGGCATGCCGTTCGGCACGCCCGGCACAACCAATCTTCTGCGCATTGCGCAAATCCCGTGAGGCATCGAATGACACGCATCAAGGACATTCAGGACTTCTTCGAGCTGCCCGGTTCGCCGGGCAGCGGCCCTTGGGTGCTGGCTTCGTAAGTCCGATAAGAAGCGCCGCGCAGACGGTTGACGGACGACGTACCGAGAACACCGCATCTTCCCATAGAGCACTGCTCGACCCTCCAAGGAGGAGACACAATGATTTCCGATCTCGAAGCCCGGATTTCCCGCAAGCTGATGCTGCGGATCATTCCGTTTGTGATGTTGCTGTACTTCGTCAGCTTTCTCGACCGCGTCAACGTCGGGTTCGCGGCGATGACGATGAACAACGCCATAGGCCTTTCGCCGGCCGCGTTCGGCCTTGGCGGCGGCCTCTTTTTCATCGGCTACTTTCTTTTCGAAGTGCCTTCGAATCTGATTCTCCACAAGGTGGGCGCGCGTAGATGGATCGCGCGGGTGATGGTGTCGTGGGGCATCGTGTCGGCGGCCTCTGCGTTCGTCGTCGGCCCGACCAGTTTTTATATCTTGCGATTCACGCTGGGACTCGCCGAGGCCGGCTTCTTTCCCGGCATCATTCTTTATCTCAGCTTGTGGTTTCCGACCCGGCAACGCGCGGTAGCGGCGGCGTGGTTCATGGCGGCCGCTCCGATCTCCACGGCTATCGGCTCGCCGCTGTCGGGTGCCATAATGAAACTCCCGCCGATGTGGGGTTTGGCCGACTGGCAGTTGCTCTACATCATCGAAGCGGTGCCCGCGATCATTCTTGGCTTCGTGGTGCTGAAGTACCTGACGGACTCGCCCTCGAAGGCGCGCTGGCTGGAGAGCGACGAACGCGAATGGCTGATCGCCAGATTGAAAATGGAAGCCGATGCCAGGCAGTCGCATGCCGGTCATACGGCGGGCGCGCTCAGTGCATTGCGTGACCCGCGTGTGCTTGCCTTGGCACTGATCTACTTTGGCACCTCGGCCGGACTCTACACGCTGGGGCTGTGGGCGCCGCTGATCATTCGCCAGTATGGCTTCGGTTCGTTCGAAACCGGGCTCATCGCCGGTGTGCCGAGTATTCTGGCCGTCGTCGCAATGATCGTCTGGGCGAAGCATTCGGACCGTACGGAAGAACGGACGTGGCACGTGGTGATGCCATGCGTGATTGCTTGCCTCGGATTCATTTTTGCCGGGGGCGCCAGCAGCGCGTTGATGATTATTCTCGCGCTCGTTATCGTGAACATCGGGATCAGCGCCGCCAAAGCGCCGTTGTGGGCGATGCCGAGCGTGTTTCTCTCGGGTGCCGGTGCGGCTGCGGGTATCGCCATGATCAATTCCGTCGGCAATCTTGGCGGCTTTGTCGGGCCGTTCGCGATAGGGTGGCTGAAGGATGTGACGGGCGGGTATGCGGCCGGGTTGTATGTAGTCGGGGCGACGCTCGCTGTGTCTGCGGTGGTGACGCTATTGCTGAGCCGGCAGGCGAAGCAGGTGCCGGGTGCTGTCGGGGAGCGGCATGGGCATTGATGGCTGAATAGAAACCGGACAAAACTAATTCGCCCCAGATCTGTAAGGAGACAGGAAGGGGTGAATCCAATCCGTGCGAGCAATGTCTCGTTGTTCGCCAAAGCACACGAAGCGGCTGAAATATACAACTTAATGAGCCTATATCTCCTCGATTTGCGCCACGACCTTTTTACGGGATACCGCGGCGCTATGCTTCAGTGCAACATGTAAGTGTTTCTTATTCTCTCTCGCGCAAGAGCCGGGTGCTGGGGCCACTTCGCGACGCGATAGAAGTTCCATGAGCCGTGCCACGGCGCAGCACGGGGCGTTCCGCGAAATGAGATCGAGCCGTCCGGCGAATGCACCCCGGTGGCCCGTGAAGGCCCGGTCATTGTTGGGAGACGGACTATGCTCTACCCGCCTGACGCGATTGTTCGACGGATCAAGGACCGTGCAAAACAGTTTATTCCAGATGCGATTTTCCTCAGCCTGCTGCATCGGAAGCACATCGGCCGCTTCCCGAAACTGTTTCACCCCACGACATTCAACGAAAAGATCCTGCAACGCAGCTTACGGCCCGACCCACGATACGGCGCGTTGACCGATAAGCTCGCCGTGCGGGCCTACGTCAAGGCCAAGATCGGCGAGAAGTATCTGATCCCGTTGATTGCGTCGCCTACCGTTTTCGCACGGGCGAACTTCGATATGCTGCCCGACTCCTTCGTGATGAAAGCGAATCACGGAAGTAGTTTTGTCGAAGTCGTTCGGGACAAGTCGCAACGAACTTTTGAGAGCTTGCAGCTTCTGGCCAGCCGGTGGACCTCTACCGACTTCTACAGAATCGCGCGGGAACGCCATTACCGGGACATTCAGCCGCGCATTTTCTTCGAACGTCTTCTTCTCGACGAACGCGGCCAGATTCCTGCCGACTACAAGGTCCACTGCTTCGGCGGCCGGCCAGGCCGACCCATGATGTTTATCGTCGTGATCTCGGACCGGTTCGGCAAAGACACACGTGGCGACGTGTACGACGCTCAGTGGAATCATCTTGACGTTGGGATCGGCCCTTACTCTCGCAGTCCGACGCCCGCGCCGCCTCCGGAGAATCTGCAAGCGATTCTGGAGACGGCGGCTATCCTGTCGGAGGACTTCAATTATGTTCGCGTCGACCTGTACGCTCCGAACAGTGACGTGTACTTCGGCGAGCTAACCTTTACACCGGGTGCTGGTGTGGTTCCCATGAGGCCTGACCGGGTCGATTTTGAGTGGGGACGGCTTTTGACGTGAGCAACTGAATCTCGCAATAGATCGCAATGCGCTAATTCAACAGAACCACGGTCTTACGCCTATGCGAATCAGTCCGGGTTGCTAGCGGTAAAGTTCGTCAATGCGCTATACGATGGATTGATTTGTGTGCCGTTCATCATAATTCCGAACGTGTCGTTTCCACTATCGAGCACGTAGTACATCGCAGACTGGATGTTGTAAGTGTTTCTCGCCTGATAGTACTGGCCGAGTTTGGTAGTGATGTAATTCGCCCGGTACGCCTCGGTTTGTTCCGAACCCGTGTTCCACTCGGTGATGATGAAAGGCACGCCACATCGGGCCTTGCAATAGATCGGCAGATCGAAGCCAGGACCGGCACCGTCGGTGCCGATGCTGAAGATATCGCCGTAGACTTCGTAGTTGTGCCAGGTCGTAATGTCCCAGCGCACCTTCGAATAGCCACTGCTGCCGTCTGGTTGAGTACCTTCCCACAACGCGTCGGATGCGCCAACATCGTTCACGCAGAAGTTGATACCGCACTTCGCGGAGGGCTGAACCGATTTCACGCCGTCGATCATGCCACGCATCACGCCTCGCAAGACCGGCCAGTTCGCGTTGTTGAAGTCGAGTGTCTTCGTTCATGGCATCGTCTGAATGTTTAGCTTGCAACAAAAGCGATTTGTGCGGGAGCATCAAATTCCGCCAATTAGTAGGCGTTATTGGGCCATAAGGTCGCGAGCTTCTTCGACGCGGTCGCCGCGCTCAAAGCGTCGCTCCGACTTTTTTACTGCCGCGATTTACAGAGTCCGGTAATAGTTATTGAATAGACGCAGCACGTACGAGCGACGCGCGAAGTGCGTGGCGTTTTGAGCGGCTGGTACCGTCGCGACGGTGGCCGCTCATTTCGCAAAAGGGCATGGCGCGCCAGGGTCCGCCCCCAGCCGCTCGCCGCATCAAGCCGCCACCGCACGCCTGCCCATCGACCACCCGTTGACTGCCAGAAACACCAGCAGCGTGGCGCCGAAAATGCACTGCCGCCCAGCCTCGCCGATCTGCAACGCGGTCAGCAAACTGGTCAGCACGGTGATGAACACCGCCGCCATCGCCACGGCCACATAGTCGCCACGCCCGCCGCTCAACGACACCCCGCCGATCACCGCGACGACCACGCTGGTCAGCACATAGCCGCTGCCGAGTCCGAGAAACGCCTGCCCCACGTACCCCACCAGCAGCACGCCGGTCAGCGCGGCAATGATCGCGCTCGCCGTATAGGCCGCGATTCGCACGACGCGCACGCGCGCACCGGTCAGCAGCGCGGCGGTCGGATTCGCGCCGGTCGCCATCAACCGGCGGCCCCACGCCGAGCGGTCGAGAAACCACCACACCAAGGTTCCCGCCACGAGCCACAGCACGGCAACCGTCGGCACGCCGGCGACGCTGCGCCCGGCCAGTGCGACGAGCGTCGGGCTGGCGGCGGTATTCACGTGCAGCAACGATGACCACACGATCAAGCCGCCGTCGACGAGGCTCGCCATCGCGAGCGTCATGACAAGGGGCGGCACTCTGAACACCGTGATGCCGAGGCCGTTGATCAAGCCGACTACGGCGCCACACAATGCCGCCGCGACCAGCGCCAGCGGCAGCCACGCCGGCCCGGCGCCGATGACGGCCGCGCCGACTATCCCGCCCAGCGTGGCCGCCGCGCCGACGGACAGATCGAGTCCCTGCCCGCCGGCGATCATCACGAGCGTCTGCGAGATGCCGAACAAGCCGAGGAACGTGGCGATCTTCAACTGGTTCGCCAACTGGTCCGCATTGGTGAAGCCGGGCACCGCCCACTGTCCGCCCACCATCACGACGACGACCAGCACCAGCAATAACGTGCGTCTGGAGTTGAGCATGTCGTTCATACCGGTTTCCTCGCGCTGATGAACGTGCAGCCGAGCGCAAGCAGAATGACCGCGCCCTTGAACACTTCCTGGTAGTTGCTGGGAATGCCGGCGAAGTAGACGACGTTGCCGATCAGCACGAGCACCAGCGCTCCGCAGATCGCACCGAGCATCGAGCCGCGCCCGCCCGCCAGCGATATGCCGCCGATCACGACAGCGGCCACCGAATTCAACGTGTAGGGCAGACCGAGGCGCGCATCACCGGACGATGTCTGCGCCGAGATGCAGAGCGCCGCGCCGAACACGAACAACCACGCGAGCATATAGCCGAGCAGTTTGACGGCACGCGTATCGACGCCCGACTTGAACACCGCGTCCGCCGAACTGCCGGTCGCGATCAGGCGACGTCCGAAACGATGACGTTGCAGCGCGGCCCACAACGCCCACGCCGCGATCACCGGGACGGCTGCGAGCGGCAGCACGCCGACGCGCATTGCGAACCACTCGCCGAGCACCTCCGGCACTGCGCCGCCAGGCTGCGGCATCAGCAGCAACGCACCGCCGAACCAGATTGCGCCGGTGGCGAAAGTCGCGATCAGCGCGCTCTGCCGGAAGTAGCCGACCAGCACGCCGTTGCAGACGCCGGCCGCGAGCGCGACGGCGAGCGCCGCCACACAGGTCGCGCCGCTGCCCCAGCCGGTCAGCGACGGCACGGCGGCGAGCACGCAGTTGACCAGCGAGATCCCCGCGCCGACCGACAGATCGAGTTCGCCGAGCAACACGATCACGGCCTGCGCCATGCACACGAGAATCACTGGCGCTGCATTCTGCAGATTGCTCGCCAGCGAATCGGCGCTGAAGAAGTCCGGTTGAAGAAACGCATTACAGCCGACCACGATCAGCAGCATCACGATGCCGGGCAATGCGCCGGCATTGCGTAATGCGAGCGCGTTGATGCCTTGGCGGGCGCTGCGCGAGCGCTGCTCGCGGGGAGCGTGCAGTCGTTCGGTCAGGCCGGCCTTCATGCGGCGCTCCTGCCGAACAGCGCGCTGGTCACGCGGGCTTCGTTCATTTCGGGTCCTTCGAGTTGCGCGACCACACGGCCTTCATACATCACGATCAGGCGGTCGCAAACAGCGAGCAGTTCATCCGTATCGGAGGCGTAGACGATCGCGGCGGCGCCCGCTTCGGTCAGTGCGCCGATCGCTTCATAAATCTCCTTACGCGCGATCACATCGACGCCCTTGGTCGGATCGCTCAACAGCAGCACTTTGACCTGCCGGTCGAGCCAGCGGCCGATCACGATCTTCTGCTGGTTGCCGCCCGACAGCGCGCGCACGGGCTGCCGCACGTCGGCAGTCTTGATGCGGAGCCGTTTCACCGCGAAGTCGACCAAGCGCCGGATCGATTGGCGGCGCAAGCGCCACGGCTCGCTCTGAAAATTGGTGGCCACCTGCGCAAGATTGAACTCGACCGAATGATCGAGCCACAAGCTTTGCCGATGGCGGTCGTTCGGCACGAGGCACACGCCCGCATCGATCATGTGCCGCGGCGAGCGGACCGTGAGCGGCGCGCCGTGCAGCGCGATTTCGCCGCCATCGAGCTTGCGGTAACCGGCAAGCGCATCGAGCAGTTCTTCCTGCCCGTGTCCCTGAAGACCCGCGACGCCGAGGATTTCGCCTTGCCGCAACTCGAAGTCGACACCGCGCAGACGGGCACCGGCCCGCAGTCCGCGTGCGCTTAACGCGACGCGGCCATCGTCGTTCGCAGCGCTCGTGCGCAGGCGCTGTTGCGACGGCTGTGCGGCGTCGTGCAGATGCGCGTCGGCGGCGCCACCCGCCGCGCCGCCCATCCACGCCAGCACGCGGGCTTCGTCGAGCCGGCCTTGCACTTGCAGTTCGCCGGCATACCGTCCGTTGCACAGCACCATCACGCGATCGCACAGCGCCTGGATCTCGGCCATCCGATGCGAAATGAACACGATCGCCGTGCCGCGCGCGGCCAGCGAGCGGATCACCTGCATCAGGCTGTCGACTTCCGCGGCGGCGAGCGCCGCGGTCGGCTCGTCGAAGATCAGCACGCGCGGTTCGAGCGCGAGCGCCTTGGCGATTTCGACGAGCTGCTGATCCGCCACGCTCAGCCGGCCGGCCGGCATGTCGAGATCCCAGCCGGCGCGCAGGCTCGTCAGCAGTTCGGCCGCGCGCCGCCGGGCGGCGCTCCGGTTGAGGAACCGTCCCGCGCGGCACACTTCGGCGCCGAGAAACACGTTCTCCCACACAGGCAGATCCGGCGCGAGCCCCGGATGCTGATGCGCGATCGCAATGCCCGCGTTGCGCGCCGCACGCGGCTCGCCTGGCGGCAGCGCCGCGCCGTCGAGCGACAGAGTGCCGTGGTCTGGCCGGTTGTCGCCCGCGAGAATGCTGGACAGCGTCGATTTGCCCGAGCCGTTCGCGCCGAGCAAGCCGAGCACTTCGCCGGCATTCAGTTCGACGCTGACGTTCTCGAGTGCGACGACCCCGCCGTAGCGCCGGGTGATGCCGTTGGCAGTCAATAAGGGCATGCTGGGTCGGTCACGGAGTTCATGGGGTGAAGAGCGCGTCGAGTTCCGGCTCGCTCAGCCATTGCCCCAGAAAGTAGCTATCGGGCTTGCCGTTCATCGACGCGAGCGTTGCGTCGAGCGTGTCGGCCGTGACGGTCTTCGTGATCGGGAAGTAGTAGGTGTTCTCCGGCAGAGGCTTGAGCTTGTGCCCCTGCGCAAGCCGCACCGCAATGCCGAGCGCGGTCCGGCTGATGTCGGGCGGGTTCACCTGCACGAACACCTTCATCGGATTGCCCGCGTCGCGCTGCTTCTTCCACTCTTCGAGGAAGCCTTTCTGTGCTTCGCCGGTCATCACCGCGACGCGCCGATTGGCGTTTTCGAACGCGCGCAGCACGCCGAGTGCCATCGCGTCTTCGGTGAACACCGCATCGATTTGCGGTTGCGCGGCGATCACCGTGGCCATCACGGCCTGCGCCTTCGCCTCGTCCCACTCGCCGTAGCCGGACCACACCACCTTGATGCCGGGATACTTCGCGAAGGAGTCGAGCGCCGCCTTCTTGCGCGCCTCCGCGGCCGGATGGCCGGGAATGCCGTCGAGCACCACCACGTTGCCCTTGCCGTGCAATTGCTCCGCGATCCACTCGGCGTAGCGCTGCCCCCACTTGTAGTGATCGACGGTGACGTTTACCGCGTATTTGTTCGACACGGCCTGATCGAACGAGACGACCGGAATCTTGCTGCGCTCGGCTTCGGAGATCACGCCGTTCAGCGCGGTCGCCGAATTGGCGTCGACCATGATCGCGCCGGTTTTCTGGCGGATCATGTTGCGCATGTCCTGAATCTGCTGGCCGGTATTCGCGCCCGACTGCTGGACGACGAGGTTCGAGGCGAGGCCCTTGGCCTTATAGGTCTGGAACTGTTCCTTGGCGCCGTCGACCATCTGGTTGCGCCATTCGGTGCCGAAATAGCCGTTCGACAAGCCGATGTCCGGCGCGGCGGCTGATGCCGACGCGCATGCGAGGCTCGCCGCGCAAGCGGCGAGCAGGGTGATCCGTTTCATTTTCATGTTGTCTCCTGTCGCCCAGAGTTGGCGCTTTAGCGCCTTACTCTGGGCCCATGCAAAGCGGTCGCCCAGAGTTGGCGCTTTAGCGCCTTACTCTGGGCCCATGCAAAGCGGTCGCCCAGAGTTGGCGCTTTAGCGCCTTGCTCTGGGCCCATTTGTTGTTGTTACCTGCTATCGCCTCAAGCGCTTGCGCCCCTCAATGCACGGGCGCGTGAATCGTCTGCGCGACGCCCGCATCGACCGGCAACGTACCGCTCGCATGCACTTCGCCGCGCGGCGGCACGACATCGTGCGAGGTCTTGAAGATTTCGCCGTCCTTCATCACCAGCGTGATTTTTTTCGGGTCCTGGAGGACCGCGAGATCTTTCAGCGGATCGCCGTCGACAAGCAGAATGTCGGCCAGATAACCTTCGCGAATCTGCCCGAGTTCGTGCGGCCGCATCATCAGTTCACCGCCGAGCCGGGTGGCCGACAACAGCACTTCCATCGGCGTCATGCCGATGTACTTCACGAAGTATTCGAGGTCGCGCGCATTCGTGCCGTGGGGCATCCACGCGAACCCGTAGTCGCCGCCGGGCAGGATGCGGATGCCGCGCTTGTGCATCTTCTGCAGCGTCAGCGCCGCCGTTTCGAGTTCGCGCTTGTAGCCCATCTTCGTCGCGGCCGCTTCGCTGATGCCCCACGGCTCCGCATGATAGAGCGTGCTGATCAGCCAGCCGATTCCCGGCGCGACGAAGTGCTTGTCCTTGTTGGCTTCGAGCATGTCGAGCGCTTCATCGTCGGCGAAACTCGCGTGGAAGATCAGTTCCAGCCCGTGCCGCACGCATTGCTTGACCGACTCGCTCGACCGCGCATGCGCGGCGACGCGCTTGCCGGCGCGCTTGGCCTCGGCGGCGAGCATCGCGATCTCTTCTTCCGAAAATGGCGACGCCTCCGCCGAAATGCCGGCGATGTATTCGCCCGACAGATTGATCTTCAGATGATCGACGCCGTACTTCACGAACATGCGCGTAGTCGCGCGCATTTCTTCGGGACCGCTCACCACCGCGCCGAAGTTCAGTTCCTTGAACGGCATGTGCGGCAGCGTGTTGTCGGCGAGGCCGCCGAGAATCGTGATCTCCTGGCTGCCGGCCAGGTAGCGCGGGCCGGGAAACTCGCCCGCGTTCACCGCGTTGCGCAACACGACATCGAGCCGCGGCTTGGCCGCCGCTGCACCGAGCGCGGAGGTCCAGCCCATCTCCAGATAACGCCTTGCGACCCGCACGCACCAGAGCATGTGCTCTTCCGGCGGCATGAACTGGATCGCCGACAACGAAGGCTGATCGTTCCACGAGAAATGCGTGTGGGCTTCCGTCATGCCGGGCATCAGAAACGCGCCCTTGCCATCGATCCGTTGCGCGTGCGGCGCGCTGACCGGCGCGCCTTCACGTCCTACTTTGGCGATGCGCTGTCCTTCTACGAGAACTTCGCCCCTGAAGGGCTGCGCGCCGCTGCCATCGAATACCGTTACGTTCGTCAATACGATCGAGCTCATGTGTCTCCTCCAGGCGGGCGGATTGCGACTCTCGCGCATCTCGCCCTAAGGTTCGTGCTTCGCTAAAGACGTTTCACCAGCTTTGCTCGGTCAGTCGTTCGATTGCGTGCCGCGCGACGCATCAGTGGGCGGCGCGATAGAAGGCCTGCAATTCCGCCTTCGACTCCGCGGGCTTTTCGAATGTGGTCCAGTGTCCACAGCCGTTCAGCACCACCACCTTCGCGCCGGCGATGCGCTCGCCCATCGCCTTTACCGCGTCGGGCTTGCCGACGCCGTCCTGATCGCCGGTGATGAGCAGCGTCGGTACCTTGATCTGTTCGATCTGCGCAGGCTGTGCGCCCGCCAACGCTTCGCAGCTTTGCGCGTAGCCTTCCGGCGATTGACGCATCACGCTCTCGCGCACCAGCGCCAGAGCGACCGGACGCTGCGCTTTGGTTTCGTCGCTGGTCGCGCCTTTGACGATCGCGTCGGCGATTTCCTGCAAGCCCGCTACGCCCTTGTCGCGCGCGAGCGCCGCGCGCTGGCGGATACCGTCGCGGCCCGCGTCGGGCGGCGCGAGCAGCGGGCCGAACAGCGCGAGGCTCTGCACCAGTTGCGGATGCTTGACGGCCAGATGCTGCGCAACGATCGTACCCATCGAATGCGCGACCACGTCCGCCTGTTCGATCTTCAGTTCCCGCAGCGCGGCAGCGATGATGTCCACGTACACATCGATCGACAGCCTTTGCGACGGCAACTCAGAACGCGCGCTGCCCGGCAGGTCGATGCGGATCACCCGCTTGCCTTCGAACGCGCCGAGCACCGGCGTCCAGTTGTTCGACGAGCCGCCGAGACCATGAATGCACACGACGGGCGCGCCGTCGCCTTCCGTTTCGATGTAGAGACCCTGGACCTGGGTTGTTGCCATTTATGCCACCTCGTTTTGAAGAATGCCGACGCGCGGAATTTCCATTCGCACGACGTCGCCGGTTTGCAGGAAGCGGGGCGGATTGAAGCCGATGCCGACGCCCGCCGGCGTGCCGGTTGCAATCACGTCGCCCGGTTGCAGTTCGATGCCGGCCGAAATCGTTTCGATCAGCGTGGGGATGTCGAAAATCAGATCGCGCGAGTTCGAGCTTTGGCGCAGTTCGCCATTGACCCAGCAGCGCACGTCGATGTTGGCGGGATCGAGTTCGTCGGCGGTCACGAGATATGGGCCCATCGGGCAGAAGCCGTCGAGCGATTTGCCGAGGAACCACTGGCGGTGCAGCTTCTGCAGATCGCGCGCGGTCACGTCGTTGATGAGCGTGTAGCCGAATACGTGCGCAAGCGCGTCGGCCTTGCGGATGCCGCGGCCCGCCTTGCCGATCACGACGCCGATCTCGGCTTCGTAGTCGAGTTGCTGGGTGACTGCCGCGTGACGCGGAATTCTGGCGCCGGGGCCGATTACCGTCGATGCGGGTTTGGTGAATACCACCGGCGCTTCGGGAATGTGCTCGCCGGCCTGCGCGCTCTTGTCGAAGCCGGACTTGCTGAATTCTTCGGCGTGGTCGTGATAGTTCTTGCCCACACAGAAAATGTTTCGGCGTGGCTGGTCGATCGGCGCGAGCACCGTTACGCCCGCCAGCGGCCGGCCGTCGTGCTTCGGCAGCAGTGCGCTTTTGATCGCGTCATATTCATGAACCAATTGGATCATGTCGCCGCGAAAACCGTCGCTCAATTCGGCCACGGGCCAGTACTGCTGCCTTTCCGGATCGACAACTGCAACGGTTCTCTTGCCTTCGACGAGCAAATTTGCCAATTTCATGTTGAGCCCTTAATCTAGGTCCAGTTGGTGAGAATTTCTGTCACTGTAGGACCAAATGCGACCAGAACCAACTAGGGTTAACCAAAAATAGATACCAATTGGTTCTATGTAAAGCGTTTCAGCGGCAAGGAATACGGTCATGGGCGACGTCGAGACAGGCAAGATTTCCGTCAGGGCGGAGGGCGCGCGCGCGCTCGCGAGCTACCTGGAGGAAGCCATTAGCACGGGGCGCTTACGCGAAGGCGTCAAGCTGCCCGCCGAGCGCGAGCTCAGCGAGGAATTCGGAGCGTCGCGCGGCGCGGTGCGGCGGGTGCTGGCCGATCTGAAGGGGCGCGGGCTCATTACGCAAGCGGTGGGCAGCGGCACCTTCGTGTTGCCGCAACGGAATGCGGCGGGCGCCGAGGCGGCGGCTGCGCCGGCGAGTCCGCATGAAGTCGTACAGACCAGCCCCGCCGAACTGATGGAAGCGCGTCTGCTGATCGAACCGCTGATGCCTGGCCTGATCGTGCGTTACGCGACGGTGGGGGACTTCGCGCGGATGGTCGAATGCATCGAGCGGTCGGAGGCCGCGCAGAGCATCGAGGAGTTCGAGAAGTGGGATGGCGAGTTGCACAAGACCTTTGCGCTCGCCACGCACAACAGCTTCTTTCTACGCGTGCTCGAACTGACCAACGAAGTGCGCGAGCAGGGGGAGTGGGGACGGCTCAAGCGCAAGTCGCTGACGCCCGAGCGGCGTTCGGAGTATGAGGCGCAGCATCGCGCGATCGTCGAAGCGCTGCGCGACCGCGACGCGGATCTCGCGTGCGAACTGCTGACCGGGCATCTGAAGCAGATCCGGCACAATCTGTTTGGCGGATGAGCATCGGGCCTCCGGCCGTGGGCGGTGTTTACCGTGTGGTCGTGTTGCGATCCAGCTAGCCCGTGAGCTTGCGTCGCGTGCCTGATTTGCGCGGGGCCGCAGGCGATTCACCGCCGCTATGCGTGTTACCCGTGCTCACGGATTTGCGTCGCCGCTTGCCTGGCATACCGCAGCGCAGATCAGTGCGATACCGGCCTTCGCGGTCGCACCCGGCGATTCGCGTGAGTCGCCTGCACGCGAACGCAAGGCAAGGCTGTGAAGAATCGCCGACGCCACTTTCGCGAGCGCCGCAGGATTCGCCGCCGCATCCAGTTCGCCCTGCGCCTTGGCGCGCTTGAATCGCCGCTCGAATGCGGCGTCGAAGGTATTCAATCCGTTCGCGAGTTTCTCGCGAACCTTGGCGTCCCCCCTCGATTCCCCCAGTGCCGTGCCGATCAGGAAACATCCGCGCGGCGCCTCGTCAACCGGAAGGTAGAGCGCAAGCGCACTCTCGTGCACGGACAATAATGCGCCGGCTAGCGGTTGATCGGCCTTAAGCGCGCCGGGCGCAAGCCCGGCGGCACGCAACTCATGTTGCTCAGCTCTTCAACAGCACATGCACGCCCGTCGCATCGTAGGTCGGCGTAGCGGTGAATCCATCGACCACGATGTTAGAAGCGTCCCGACAGCGCGTCCGTGGAGATCAGGTTGAGCAGGTCGCCTGACTTCGGTGTATAGCCGCTCGCAAACGTATCCGGCAGGTGGCCGTTCATCCGCCCAGCACTTCCAGCATCTGTGCATTCAAGCCATTGACGAACCCATGCTCAGCGGGCCCCGGGTTCTCGCGGAACTGCTTCGCACCTTCAACCAGCACCTCATCCACATCCGTCCCGAGGACAGCAATCGTTTCGTCGATGAACGCTTCAAGCGGCATCGCCTGTTCTGCTTCGCGGCTGTTCATGAGGTCCGTACGTACCCAGGGCGGAGCGATCTCGAGTACGCGAACCTTCGTGTCACGTAGCATGAAGCGTTGCGAGAGAATGTACGAATGCAGTGCCGCCTTGGTCGACGAGTACACGGCGGTCATGGCCAACGGCACGAACGCCAGCACCGAACTCGTATAGGCGACGACAGCGTCATTCCTGGTCTTGAGGTGATCGATCAGCGCCGACGTCATGCGGATCGGCCCCATCAGGTTGGTCGTGATGGTGGACACCATCAGCGCGTCGTCGATGTGGCCGCCCGCCTGGTCCGGCTGCATGATCCCTGCGTTGTTGACCAGCACGTTGAGATCGGGATAGTCCGCGATCAGTTGTGCCGCTACCCGCTCGATGCTGGCGACATCGTTGATGTCGAGCTCGATCGCGGCGATGCCGGGATTCGCCGCCACCACCTCGTCGAGATGGCTGCGCCGGCGGCCGCTGATGATGACCTTGTTGCCACGCTTGTGAAGCGCCTCGGCGAGCCCGCGGCCAATGCCTGAACCGCCGCCCGTAATGAAGATCGTGTTTCCGGTGAGTTTCATGATCGTTTCCTCGTTGATGCCTGAGTGATTGATGCTGATGTGGTCAGGCAGGAAAGCGCTCGCCGAACATCGGCAGGCCGCTCGCGGATTGGATCTGGGTCGCCTCGTCCTGAAGGACATCCCAGTGCTCGGCCAGCTTGCCGTCTTCGAAGCGCACGACATCGGCGGCAATCCACGCGGCGGGTCTGCCGCTTCCCGAAAAGCGGCCATGTGCGATGACATAGTCGCCCTCGGCCACGATCAGCTGGTTCTCGTAACGCAACCTATCGGGCAGCGTGCGGACCAGATCGAAGAGGCCTTCGCGCCCTGGCGCGATATGGGCGCTGTGCTGAATGTAGCGATCGGACCAGAAGCGCTCTGCCGCAACGTAGTCGCGCTTGTTGAACAGGGTGTCGAATGCTTCCAGCACGAGCGCCTTGTTCTGGGCAGGGGTTGTCTTCGTCATGTCGGGTTCCTCTATAAAAAGACGCGGCCGGCGACGCGCTCAGGCGCCGCAAAGCCGTTATGCCCCCTGATGCCTGACCATTCAGGTAAAGAAGGCTATACTTAGACAATGGTGAATGACATTGTCATCGGGGTGGATTCTGGGCGTGCGTCGCGGCAATGTCAATGGTGATCACCATTGTATTTTTCGATGGGTCTTATTGGCCCGTGGTTGGCTGAGGAGAGCGGGAATGGGTGTTTCCAAGCAGCAGGCAATTGAGAACCGGCAGGCGATCGTGGCAGCCGCCGACAAACTGTTTCGGGAGCGCGGGGTCGATGCGGTCGGGCTCGCCGAACTGATGAAGGCGGCGGGCTTTACACAGGGCGGGTTCTACAACCACTTCAAATCGAAGGACGCGCTGGTCGCGGCGGTGATGGACAAGGCGATGCAAGATGGTGGAGATGCGTTTGGCTCAATAATCGAAGCTGCCCGATCGGCTGACGCCGACCCTGTCAGGCAACAGATTCAGTGGTACCTGTCCCCCGAGCATCGCGCAGATATCGATGCGGGGTGTCCGTTGTCGGGTTTCGTGGGCGACGCGCGCCGGTTGAGCGAAGTGGCGCGCAACGCTTACGCAGAGGGTCTCGCGGGTAACCTGGAACGATTCACCCGAGTTATCGAAGAGACACATGGAAGCAAAGAAGATAGCCGCAGGAAGGCGATCACGCTGTTCAGCCAGATGGTTGGCACGCTACTGCTTTCGCGTGCTGTTGCCGATATTGATCCGGCGTTGGCGGATGAAATTCTCGATGAGGGCCGCCAGCTTCTCCTCGCTGCCGTGGATGCACAACCGGGAATTCGATCACGTCGTCGCGCGCGCAGGTGCTAGCGTAGCACAGACGGTCAATTTCATTCTAGCTGTTGAGTCGGGTGAAGCGATCCTTTCAGGAACAATCCGTGGACTGAAATTGCAGTTGGCGTGTCACCACCCCGTCTATGGAATTTCAGATTGATTACAGCCATAGCGTCCATTCAATGCATACCATAAATAACTTTTACTTTCCGATTTTCCACCTCGCCGCCATTGTGTGAACCGTACTGCCGTATCTTCAGGCGACGATTTCTTAAGATTCCTTAAGAAATGGATCGTCGATTTTGGTCTACGAAGGGTGGAAGAAATTCAAGTACTCAGGCCGATCCATGCACCGACGATCAGGCCGATAAACGGAAAGGAGACGAATAGATGGACAAGCGCCTGATGAGTTTGATGTTGCTCGCCGTGGCCGCGTTGGCCGCTTGCGGAGGTGGAGATGACATCAGCGCACCGACACCGCCAAAGCTATTGACGAACATCGCCGTGCCCAACGCGTCGAGCCCGCCATTCAGTTTCGACATTGGCTACGTCGAGGCCGGCCAGTACTTTCTCGCCGACCGCAATAACAAAGCAATCGATCTCGTGGACACGAAATCGAACACCTTGGTCGCACAGATTCCAGGGCCATTCACAGGCGCTGGCGCAACGACAAACGAGTCCGGTCCCGATGGAATCGTAGGCATTACCGGCACGAACACAATCTATGTCGGGGACGTGGACTCGGTTAAGGTGATCGATACGGCCGCGCACAAGACCGTCAACACAATTGCCATTAGCAATTCCGGATCGCGCGTCGATGAGGGCTGCTACGATCCCGACGATCATCTCGTGATGTACGCGAGCCCGGGAGACTCTCCGCCGTTTCTGACGTTCATTTCCACGTTGACGCAAACAGCTGTGGCAAAGCTTCCTTTCAATGGATCGTCGGGGCTTGAAGCGTGTACCTATGATCCTGCCTCGAAGAGCTTCCTGATCAACAACGACGGCACCTCCGCGAATCCCGACGGCGAGCTTGACGTCATTACCGCCAGTTCGGCGGTGGCGGGAAACGCCTCTGTCAGCAAGTCGTTTCCATTGGGCAAATGCGGGCCGACGGGAATCGTGCTTGGCCCGAATAACGACGTGCTCGTTGGATGTGATCCGCCAGCCGGTGACCCGCTCATCACGCTCATTCTCGATCGTGCGAGTGGCGCAATTCGAGCTAGCCTGCCATTCGGCGGGGTGGACCAGGTCGGCTACGACCCGGCGTCCAATCGCTATTTCTTGCCGGCCAGGCACTACGTCACGAGCGGTATTGCTGCAGCCTCGGGATTTAGCCCACAGATGGGCGTGATCGACGGTGCGTCACGGCAGTTGCTCTTTAAGATTGCGGTCGGCACAGGGGCGCATTCTGTCGCCATCGACAGCACGCTCGGGCAAGTGTATGTGCCGTTCCAGCCCGGCGCGGCGGCATTCCCCAACGGCGGCATCTCGGTGTTCTCCACCCACTAGGGGACCATCGTCCAACGGGCCAGTTCGGATGACCCTGACCGCACAAACGTTTCGGCACCAACTGGATGGGCGTTCCCACCAACGCTCCATGATCCGCTGGGTTGCGGGTTTGGAGCGCGGGTGGCTACTGTCTTTCAGTTGTTCTCAGATGCGTTCTAATTGGCTCGCTCTGGCCCAGAATGCGGACGCGCAATACGCCCATTCCCAGGTATGCATCAGGTCTACGAATAAAAAAACCGCCCGCTTGCGCACCGCAGCAATCGCTGCGGCGAACGCCGCTCTCCCGCATCCCTCAAATTCAAGAAGCGGTCTATCATGGTAGAAACAGCATTCATCAGCGCAGGAGCAAACCATGCCCTCCGACCCATCCGCTGAGCCGACTGGCAAGCCTCTCGACCCCGTGCAGAACCCCTCCGGCACGTCCCGCAAGTCCCACTCACGGCGATCGCAAAAGCCGGCGGAAAGCGACCTTCCCAATGCCGATGCGGCAGAGCCCGAACCTCACGAGCATCTTCCACCGCGAAGCGACGACAACTGATTTAACGCCGCCGGGATCGACGTCGTTCGCAACGCGCCGCGCGGCGCATCCGCGAGACGGACGGTCGCGCATGCTTTCCCGGGCCGCCGCCGGACCTCGGCAAACGCTCGCGGTTTCAATCAAGACATGGTCTGGTTTGAACCGCACAGGAGCAAATCATGCAAAACGTGCTGGTAGGTTACGACGGGTCGCCATCCGCGCGGCATGCCGTTACGTTCGCGGTCGATCTGGCAAAGCGCTTCGACGCGCGCTTGTGTGTGCTCGTCGTGGCGCGCGCGCCGGACTGGGGCGCGATAGAGCTGGAGAGAAAGGAGTTGGTCGATCTCGAAGTGCGGCATGGCAACGCGATCCTCGACGACGTCAAGGCGAAGCTCGCCTCGAATGGCGAGCACCCGGCATTCGATCTCGTGATAGGGCAACCCGCCAAGGAGATCGTGCTCTACGCGGAGCGGCACGGTATCGATCATCTGGTCGTCGGCCATCGCGGTCATACGCCGTTCGATCGCTGGCTGATCGGCTCGGTCGCGCGTCAGGTTCTCGCGTATGCACCGTGCGCGGTCACCATCGTGCGCGATCCGTCGACGATGAAGAAACGCCACGCGAAGGATGAGCAACTGTCGACGGATGAAACGCCGTTTGTGTGAGTCACCGGCGCGTCACCTTTGAGTGAGCTACGCTGTGCGGTGGAATCAGGCGCCAGGTGAGCACCACCAGCAACGCGAAAGCGACGTACGAAAGCGTGAATACCCACGCCGGCAAATCGTAGTAAAGCAGCCGGCTCACCCAGCGCTGAAAGAAGCCTTGTTGTTCCAGCGAGCCGGTACGCAACCAGTCCTCCAGCACCGTCAACGGACACGCGATACCGAGCAGCGCCAGCGTCGACACGATGGCGATCGCCAGCAGATGCGCGAGCCGGAAAAGCCGGCCGCGTATCCAGTCCCAGCCGAGACCGGCGCCCGTCCAGATCGCGACAAGCCCGCACACGATGAAAAACGCGAGCAGCGCATGCACGACCAGCACTGCATCGGCTAGCCAGATCATGATCGGTTGTCCCGCGACCGGCTTCGCTGCGCCTTCGATTGAATCAAACAGGCTTGTCCTTGCCCAACGATCACTCCGCAGCCGCGCGGTCCGAATCGAACGGGTGTTGCGCGGCTTGAGGCTGGGCTTCGCGCTCCATCAGCGTGCGTGCCATTCGCCAATATTCGTCGGCGCAGCCTTCGAGGCTGCCGTCCAGTTGCCAAAGCAGGAATGCGCACTCACGGATTCGTTCTGCCAATGATGGCTCGGGCATGTCTGCGTCTCCTTATCGTAGGAGTACTCGCGAAAGAAAGCCCCGAGAACCCCCTGTAGTGACTCGTGGTCATCGACGGGCGGGCGCACCGTCAGCGACGGTCGCGCATCACTTCCCAGCAATCGCGATGGTCCATCCGCTTCAGGTGCTTTCGACGCATCCACTCGCGCCAGTAGTGACTGGCAACCAGCAGCACGGCAGCGGTCAGCCCGCACAGACCCACAGTGATTCCGATCCCCGATTCGCCCACGGTAGCTCCTTGACTGTGAAAGAGATCAGGCGATGCGTGTCAGTCGTCGTTGAGGATGCGAGCGGCGGCGTTCAGAAACATCTGGCCGTCATGCGTGATGAGAGGTCGTTGTCGTCCGGAGGCGAGTTGTTCCAGCTTGACGAGCTGTCGGTCCAGAAGCGCTTCGAGATCCGCACCGTCCAGGCTCGGCAGATCCGGCGCATCCTTGAGTAGCATGAGAGTCGCGAATTCATGTGGACTGAGCATCTCCGTCTCCTGGCTGGGCTTGCTGCTTCGCGGGGAACCCGATCCGTGGGCCTCGCGTCGCGAGCAGGATCAGTTCGGGGATGGCTGCTGCGCAATGTCACCGCTGCAAGCGGATGGCATGTCGCGAGCCAACGCAGCCATCTTAATGCTCACGCGCTCAAAAGATCAATATGTGGGAAAAGCTTTTTTGAGATATTTACGGAATCCTTTGAAATATTGGCGGGATCACGACGAGGCCATCGCAGCGCAGCATGATGTGTCGACCGGCGAGCATGCGCTGCTTCGCGCGATATGTTCGTCAGCGCACATACTCCATGCGGCTCATAACACTCCTGATGAAAATCCCTGGCAGCGCTTCCATACACTAGCCTGCATACTCGAAGGCGAGGCCCGAATGCCGGGCGCTGTGACCAACACTTGAAGGAGACACACGTTGACTAGCTTTCTACTACGTAACGGCGCGCTTCTCGATCCTACTCGTCCTGATCTGCTGGAAGGCTACGAAGTCCTCATCGAGGATGGCTTCGTGCGCGAAGTGTCCGACCGGCCGATCAGGAGCAGCAACGCGCACGTGATCGACGTCAAAGGCAAAACGATCATGCCGGGTCTGATCGATCTGCATGTGCATGTCGTCGCAATCGAGTTCAACCTGCCGCGCGTGGCGACCCTGCCCAATGTGCTCGTTACGCTGCGCGCCGTGCCGATCATGCGCGCGATGCTGCGCCGCGGCTTCACCACCGTGCGGGACGCGGGCGGTGCAGGGCATCCGTTCAAGCAGGCGGTCGAGTCGGGACTCGTCGAGGGGCCGCGTCTTTTCGTCTCCGGCCGCGCGTTGAGCCAGACCGGCGGTCACGCCGATCCGCGCGCCCGCTCCGACTACTTGCCTCCCGATTCGCCGTGCGGATGCTGCGTGCGCGTGGGCGCGCTCGGTCGCGTGGCGGACGGCGTCGATGCGGTGCGCCGCGCGGTGCGCGAGGAACTGCAGATGGGCGCCGACCAGATCAAGATCATGGCGTCTGGCGGCGTCGCTTCGCCGACCGATCCGGTCGGTGCCTTCGGCTACTCGGAAGACGAGATTCGCGCGATCGTCGCGGAAGCGCAGGGGCGCGGCACCTACGTGCTCGCTCATGCCTATACACCGGCGGCAATCGCGCGCGCGGTACGTTGTGGCGTGCGCACGATCGAACACGGCAATCTGATCGACGATGAAACCGCGCGCCTCGTCGCGGAGCACGGCGCGTATGTCGTGCCGACGCTCGTCACCTACGACGCCCTTGCAAGCGAAGGCGAGAAGTACGGCCTGCCGCCGGAAAGCATTGCGAAGATCGAGGACGTGCACGGCGCCGGCATGCAGTCGATCGAAATCATGAAGCGCGCCGGCGTCAAGATGGGCTTCGGCACGGATCTGCTCGGCGAGGCGCAGCGTCTGCAAAGCGACGAGTTCCGGCTTCTGGCCGAAGTGCTGTCGCCGGCCGAGGTGATCGCGAGCGCGACCGTCGTTGGAGCGGAAATACTCGGCAAGCAGGACAAGCTCGGCAGGATCATGCCGGGTGCCCATGCCGATGTGCTGGTGGTCGATGGCAACCCGCTGAAGTCGGTCGATTGTCTGTTAGGCCAGGGCGAGCATATTCCACTCGTGATGAAGGATGGCCGGCTCTTCGTCAACGAACTTGAACGTGCCGCGTGAACCAGCTTGAACGTATAGCGCTGCGAACGCAGCGTCCCACCATCCCTCTCGGAGCCTGTACATGTCGATGATTGCCGCTCGCATCGAGCGCTTGCCGTTTTCGGGTTTTCACCGCCGTCTGCTGTTGATGGGTGGCCTCGGCTACACCTTCGACGCGATGGACGCCGCGGTGCTCGCATTCCTGCTGCCGGTGTTGCGCGTGCAATGGGGGCTGACGAGCGTGCAGACGGGTGTGCTGGGCAGCGGCACGTTCATCGGCTACTTCGTCGGCGCGATGCTCGCGGGCATGCTCGGCGATATCATCGGCCGGCGCAAGGTGATGATGTATGCGCTGGTGATTTACTGCGTCGCGTCGCTTGCCAGCGCGGTCGCCAACGACTGGGGCTTTTTTCTCGCGACACGCATTGTCGCCGGCCTGGGCACGGGCGCGGAAAGCGCGATTGTCGCGCCGTTTCTCTCGGAGTTCGTGGCGCGCCGGTATCGCGGGAGTTTCACCGGCAGCCTTGCGGGGTTCTTCTCGTTCGGCTTCGTGGCGGCCGCGCTGCTCGGGTATCTGGTGATTCCGCTCGCACCCAATGCATGGCGGGCGGTCATGGTCATCACTGCGCTGCCCATTGTGATGCTGCTCTGGTGGCGGCGCGCGTTGCCCGAATCGCCGCGCTGGCTGGAGGCGCGCGACCGGCACGCGGAGGCCGATGCGATCGTGTCGCGGATGGAGGCCGAGGTGATGCGAGGAGGCGTGCAGCTGGAACCGCTGTCTTCCGTGCGTGAGGGCGCCGTTCCTCTCGCAGCGGGACGGGCGTCGGTGATCGCGAATGTCAAGGCGTTGTGGACCGCGAAGCTCGCGCGCATCACGGCGATGACCTGGCTAATGTGGCTTTCCATTACGTTCAGCTACTACGCGTTTTTCACGTGGATTCCCGGCTTGCTGGTTCAGAACGGTATGACGATCACGAAAAGCTTTTCGTATTCGCTCGTGATCTACATCGCGCAAATACCGGGCTACTTTTCGGGCGCATGGCTCAACGAGAAGATCGGCCGGCAGGCGACGATCGCGTCATACATGATCCTCGGCGGCGTATCGGCGCTTGGGCTCGCGTTGACGGGCACCGATGCGGGCATCATGGTGTCGGGGATTCTGTTGTCGTTCTTCATGAACGGCACCTATGCCGGCGTTTATGCCTATACGCCGGAGGTCTTTCCCACCGACGTGCGCGCAACGGGTACGGGGCTCGCTTCGTCAATTGGAAGGCTGGGTGCGATTGCCGCGCCTATTCTCGTCGGATATGTTTATCCGCTGCTGGGGTTTGGGGGGGTGTTCGGCGCGACCACTCTCGTGTTGCTGACCGGTGCGCTGGCCGTGGTGCTGATGGGGGTGCCGACGCGTGGAAGGTCGCTCGAGGATATTGCCGCGGGGCAAGTCGAGCGTTGATCCGGTGGCGTGGTTGCGACGAAATGGGCATGCGCATTGCCGTGTCCACCTCGAACGGCAACCCGCCGGATGGGCGGAATGTAGCCGGTTGATCGCGTTGAAGGGATGCAAAGTCAGGCCGGTCCGGTCGCCACGGCGGGGGAGCGAACTGGAGAGTCGAATTGAGCCATTCATCACCTCGCCTGCGGCTTTCACTTCCGAATTGCATTTACACGTTGCGCCGACCATACTCGTCAAGTCGGGCACTTCCGGGCGAACTTCCATGAATGGCAACGATTCCCATGGCCACGAGTCGCAGCATCCGCATGCTGATGATCACGATAACGCGGGCAGTGCGCTGTCGGAGATGGACTTGCGCGTCCGAGCGCTGGAATCCCTGCTGGTCGAGAAACGATACGTCGATCCCGACGCGCTGGACGTACTGATCGAGACCTACGAGCACAAGGTCGGGCCGCGCAACGGCGCCCGCGTGATAGCGAAAGCGTGGCACGACCCCACTTACAAACAATGGTTGCTCGACGACGCGACCGCAGCGATCGCCTCGCTCGGCTATCAAGGCAGGCAGGGCGAGCACATGGTCGTGTTGGAGAACACGCCCGCCGTGCACAACATGGTGGTCTGCACATTATGTTCATGCTATCCGTGGCCGGTCCTTGGGCTTCCGCCGGTCTGGTACAAGTCGGCGCCCTACCGGTCCCGTGCGATTATCGATCCGAGAGGTGTACTGAAGGAATTCGGCTTGGAGTTGGGCGCCGAAGTCGAGTTTCGGGTATGGGATTCCACCTCGGAGGTCCGTTATCTGGTATTGCCTATGCAGCCTCCCGGAACCGCTGGTTTTTCCGAGGAAACGTTGGCTGAACTGGTGACACGTGACTCGATGATCGGCACAGGTCTGCCCAGGACACCGGAACCCGCACGGGAGTCAACATGAACGGCGCGCAAGATCTCGGTGGCATGCAATCGTTCGGGCCGATTCGGCCGGAAGCCGACGCGCTGATTTTTTACGCGGACTGGGAGCGTCACGTGCTGGCGATTACGCTGGCGATGGGCGCGGTCGGCAAATGGAACATCGACATGTCTCGTGCGGCGCGGGAGAGCTTGCCGCCTGCGCAATATCTCACCAGCAGCTACTTCGAGATCTGGTTCGAAGGTCTGAAAAAGCTGCTGCTGGATAAGGGGTTGGCGACGGCCGAGGAAATCGCTTGCGGCGTGTCGAGCAGTGCGGGGATGCCGGTGCCCCGCGTGTTGATGGCCAGCGAGGTGGCTGCGGCGCTACGCCGGGGCAGCCCTGTCGATCGTCCTGCGGTCACCGAAGCACGCTACAAGGTGGGCGACGCGGTCCTGACCCGTCGGTTCAACCCATCCACGCATACGCGGTTGCCACGCTATTGCCGAGGCAGACGAGGTCGAATCATCGCTGTGCACGCTCCGCACGTATTTCCCGACACCAACGCAATCGGGTTGGGTGAACAGCCGAAATGGCTGTATACCGTTCGCTTCGATGCGTCGGAACTCTGGGGGAAGGATACGACTGCGGCATCCGTATGTGTCGATTGCTGGGAACCCTATCTGGACTATCCGGATGCCGCCTCTGCCTGATATGACGCATACCCGGCCGAATCTTCCCGAACTGCGCGCTGCCTTGCCGGCATTGCCTTGTGACGATGCAGGGCCCGTTTTCCGTGCGCCATGGGAAGCCCGCGCGTTTGCCATGACGTTGAGCCTGCATGAGCATGGCCTGCTCACGTGGGCCGAATGGGCGGAATGTCTGAATCAGGCAATCCGCGATGCGCAGGCCGCTGGCGACCCAGACCATGGAGACACCTACTACAGCCACTGGTTGACGGCATTGGAGCGCATCAGCGCCCGCAAGGGATTGCTGACCATCGGCCTCCTCGAGCAACGCCGGATCGAATGGGACATCGCTGCACGACATACACCACATGGGCAGCCGATCGAGCTGAAGTGACAGTGCGCGCTTTATGCACGCGTCTAAGAAGCCTTCGCCATCATGATGTCCATATAAAGGAAAACATCAGCTTCTCTTCTGCAATCCAGCACGCCAATAGTCATCCTGTACCCGAGACTTTGCGTTGGCCTGCCGGGCGGCTCTTCACATGATCGATGAAGGCCCGCAGCTTCGGCATGATCTGCCGGCGGCCTGGATAGTACAGAAACACGCCCGGTATCACCGGCGCGAACGGCTCCAGGACGTGCATCAGTTTTCCCGCTCTCAGCCCTTCAGCGACCATCGGCTCAGGTAGCTGGGCAAGCCCCATACCTTCGACTGCCGCACCCAGCAGGGTGGGAAAATCATGGGCGATGAAAGGGCCGGTTACGGCGATCTCGATCGCGTTGCCGTCGCTGTTGAATGACCATAGCGCGAGCGCGCCGCCGGATCTGCGCCATCGCAAGCACGCGTGTTGACGCAGATCGTCCGTGTGCTCGGGCCGGCCGCGTTCTGCGAAGTAGGCCGGGCTGCCGACGACGACCAGACGAAACGGTGGCGTCAACGGTACCCCGACCATGTCGGCGGCGACGAACTGACCCAGCCGGATACCGGCGTCGAACCCTTCCGCTGCGAGATCGATCAGTTCCTTGCTCGCGGCGATCTCCACTTCGACCTCGGGATAAGCCTTGCAGAAGGATGCAATCAGTGGTTCCAGCAGGATTGGCACCACGGCGCGCGGCACGGAAAGACGCAACAATCCGGCGGGCCGCTGGCCGAGTCCGCGCGCCACCTCCCCAGCGGCGACAAGCTCCTCGAAGGCAGGCTTCGCGCGCGAAAGAAACCGTTCGCCAGCT
This sequence comes from Paraburkholderia sediminicola, assembly GCF_046026895.1. Classification (GTDB taxonomy): domain Bacteria; phylum Pseudomonadota; class Gammaproteobacteria; order Burkholderiales; family Burkholderiaceae; genus Paraburkholderia; species Paraburkholderia sediminicola_C. Next base: position 2,958 of record NZ_JAQQEU010000031.1, on the reverse strand, counting down.
TCGGTCAGGCCGACACTACGCGTGGTGCGGATGAAGAGCGCTGCGCCGATGCGCTCTTCAAGCACACGCACCGCCTGGCTCACGGCCGACGGCGTCACCCCGAGTTCGGCGGCTGCCCGGCGAAAACTGTGATGTTGGGCAACGCTCAGGAACACCTCCACGCCATCGAGCGCGCCCTGCCTGACTGTGAAGTTCTGCTTCATAGCCCGTCAACATTGTGATGAATAGTCGTTCGCGAGAGGCCATGGTACACCTACGCCTACAGATGAAGGGGCGCGCCGAGCTTGACTCGCAAGCCCTGAACCATCCGCTACGACTGTGGAGGAACCTTGCCATGACTGATGCACTTGATGGCGTGCGCGATCACTATCGCGCGACCGGTCTGACCGAGCGGCTAAAGATCGCGCTCACGGTCCTTGGGCCGGAGGATCAACGGCTCACTTCGCAGCAACTGGGCGTTCTCGACCAGTTTCATACCCGCGGGCTGGCTGCCACCGCCGAGCTTGCCGAACTGGCCGGGATCACCGCCGACATGTCGGTGCTGGACGTCGGTTCGGGCGTCGGCGGGCCGGCCCGTTTTCTGGCTGCAAGCTATGGTTGCCGGGTGACGGGTATCGACCTCAGCGAACCGTTCGTCGATGCCGCGCGCTATCTCACACAACGCACGGGGCAGAGCAAACAGGTGTCGTTTCATACCGCCAGCGCGCTGGAACTTCCGTTCGACCCTAGCTGCTTTGACGTCGTTTTGCTGCAGCATGTGGCCATGAACATCGCCGATCGCGCACGACTTTATGGAGAGATCCGACGTGTGCTGAGGCCAGGCGGCAAGTTTGCGACGTTCGATGTCGTCGCAAACGGCAGCGAACCGCACTACCCCGTTCCTTGGGCGCGAACACCGGCCACGAGCTTCCTCCTGACGGCCGACGCAACACAAGAGGCAATTGAAAAAGCCGGTTTCCGTACGCTGGCTTGGCAAGACGGCACCGAGGCCGCAAAGGCCTGGATCACCCAACTGCGTGCATCGGGGCCGCCGTCCTCGCTCAATCTGGGCGTGGTGATGGGCCCGGACTTTGCACAGCTTTCGACCAACCTGGGGCGAAATCTCCTGGAAGGCCGGCTCGGCATTCTCGCTGCGGTGTTCGAGGCCGCGTCTACGAAGACCGGGATTCACATGGAGGACTGCTGATGACCGCCGCCTCTATTCCGGCCGGTATCGTCCCCCCGCGGGCCGCCTGGCGCAGCCGGCTTTGGCTCATCTCGTTGGCAGCGCTGTGGATCGTGTTGATCTACTGGAAACCGGTTATCCCGACCAGCGGGGTTCCTACCACAGCCCATCAGTTGATGGCCCATGCGCTTATCGCGGTAGGTTTGTGGCTCGCCCTCGAAAACACGGACCTGACGCCGAGCCAACGCCGCACGACCTGGCTGGCGGTCGTGATTCCGCACACGCTCTGGTTTGCTGTCGCCTGGAGCGCGGCGATCAATGGCGTCTTTCGCACGGGCGCCTCACCGTTGCCGTTGTTGCCATTAGCGATCTTCCTGCCGGTGATGTTCGGCACGCCGTTGTTGCTATTGTCGAAACGGGTAGGGCAGGTGCTCGATGCGATGCCGGAGACCTGGCTTGTCGCTCTTCAGCTTTACCGGGTATTCGGCAGCTGGGCTCTCGCTGCCTGGCTGCATGGGGTGCTGCCAGGCGTGTTCGCGTTGCCGGCGGGAACCGGCGATGTATTGACCGGCCTGCTCGCCGTACCGGCGGCAATCGCCGTGGCGAGTGGTACAGCTCAAGGGCGGAAGGCGGCGATCGCCTGGAACATCTTCGGCCTCGCCGACTTCGCCGTCGGGATGGCCTTGGGGATGATCACCTCGCCCGGTCCGTTCCAGTTGATTGCTCCGAGCGTGCCGAGCATCGGCGCCGGCGCTTATCCGGATGTTCTGACGCCTGCTTTCGTGGTGCCAGGATCGATCCTGCTACATGCGTTGTCGCTGCGCCAGCTGATCCGGCGACGCGCCGGCGGATCCCTTCCCTAACCTTCGATGGAGGTAGCATGTCAACGGAACGTCTCTTCCAATTGCATCTCGTTCTGGGGTATGTCGCGTGGCTGCTTTGCTTGCGCGCATACGCGTGGCCGAGGCTCAAATCGGTGGACCCATTCGACGCGCAACGCGCCATCGCCACCTTGCACAGCTTCCGTTTCTTCGGACTGGTCTTCATCCTGCCGGGCATCGTCAGCCCCGATCTGCCTGCCAGCTTCGCCGTGTTCGCCGCATACGGTGACCTGGCAACGGGAGTTCTGGCGATGCTGGCTCTACTCACAGCACCAATACGCCCACTCTTCTGGTTGTTCGTCGTACTCTTCAATCTGGTGGGCGCGACCGACCTCGTGCTCGACTACTACCACGCTATTCAGTCCGATCTTCCTGCGCATGCGGGAGAGCTGGGCGCTACCTATGCGATTCCGATCATCTACGTGCCCGTGCTGATGATTTCGCATGTTGTCGCCTTCTATCTGCTGCTGCGCCCTCAGTCCAAGGCGACCCGGAGCTATTTGTCGTTCCGTAAGTCATGACATGACCAAACCCTAGCCTGCTTCCCGTTCACCCTCCGCGTCCCTCGAAAATGTCCCAGATATTAAGCATCCGATGGCCGCAGATGGCCCAGACTGTGTCAAAACACATTTTTGAAGCGCTAGAATTCTTCATTCGATAGCGGAGGATGAGCAAGATGAAGCGGTTCGTTCAAGGCGATAGTCGTACGCAAAGCTTTCTCCTTCCCGAAGCGCTTGATGACTACGTGACCGACACCAATCCTGTGCGCGTGGTGGATGTCTTTGTGGATGAGCTCGATCTTCAGAAGCTCGGGTTTGAAGGTGTTGAGCCAGCGTTGACCGGCCGGCCTTCGTATCATCCGGAGGTAATGCTCAAGATTTACATCTACGGTTACCTGAACCGTATTCAATC